>CP048470.1:100000-421250 GCA_025559845.1 Agrobacterium tumefaciens | reverse complement strand
GTATCCTCGATATGCTGCGACGGGTTGGCATTCGCGATCCGGAAGCCGCGCTGACGTCCTATCCGCACGAGTTTTCTGGCGGCATGCGCCAGCGCATCATGTTGGCATCCGTCATGCTGCTAAAGCCGGCGCTTCTTATTGCTGATGAGCCGACGACGGCACTCGACGCTGTGATCCAGCGAGACGTCATGGAACTTATGGTCGAACTGACGCGCGCGGAAGGTACTGCCGTTTTGCTCATCAGCCACGACCTGCCAATGGTCGCGCGCTACACCAGCCGCATCGTCGTCATGGAAAAGGGCACTATCGTCGAGGAAGGGCGAACCGAAGACCTCCTGGAAGCGCCACAGCACCCGTACACGAAAAAGCTTCTGTCTTCGCTGCCGTTCCGAGGCGAATTGCGCTCTGTCGACAGGTCGCAGACGCCGATGGTGTCCGCTCGAGATATTGTCGTTGATTATGCTGGCCGGAAATCGCTGTTGAAGAAAGCAAAGGCTAAGCGTGCTCTGCATGGTGTCAGCATCGATATTCATGCCGGCGAGGTCGTTGCGCTCGTTGGCGGCTCTGGTTCAGGTAAGACAACGCTCGGGCGTACAATTGCCGGTCTGGTCAGTGAAAGCGAAGGCCAGATCCGGTTCCAGGGCAAGGCGCGCAATGAAAATTGGTCGGACTACCGCCTCAATTGCCAGATGGTCTTCCAGGATCCTTACTCGTCGCTCGATCCACGTATGACCATCCTGGCGCTCGTGGAGCAGGCTTTGCGCCAGGTTCCAGGGCTCGACAGTGCTGCAAAGCGCAAACGGGCGCTGGAAACGCTGGAGGAGGTGGGCCTAGGGGCCGACTATGCCAACCGTTATCCGCATGAACTTTCCGGCGGTCAGCGTCAACGTGTGGCGATTGCCCGTGCAGTGGCACGGCGCCCTCGGTTCCTGATCGCCGATGAACCGGTCTCTGCCCTTGATGTGACCGTTCGCGCCCAGGTGCTCGACCTCTTCTCCGATCTCCAGAAACGCTACGGGTTTTCCTGCCTGTTCATTAGCCACGACCTTGGTGTCGTCGAACAGGTCGCTGATCGGGTCGTCGTTATGCAGGACGGACGCATCATCGAGGAAGGGGATCGCAATACGATTTTCGACAGCCCGAAGGAGGCCTATACGCGCCGGCTCCTCTCGGCCATTCCCGCCCTTGACCAGAACGAAAAGGGCGGCGTGACACTCAAATGGCGTCTTGAAGATGAAGCTTGACAGGGAAATGACGATGACCGTGGCCGCTCAATTGAATGCGATCTGTGATGAACAGCCATTCGTAACACGTTTTATGGTCCGCAACCTCCTAACGGGTGAGGAGATTGGACGAGGGGAAAACGTGGAAACACCGTCCGGAAGCACCCGCAAGACTTCGATCATGATGGCGGTTCTGAAAGCCGCTACCGAAGGACGGATCGATCTCGACCAGCCCGTCACCTACGAAAAGAGATTGGCGGAAGAAGTTGCAAGCGGCATGTTCCGCTACATGACACCCGGTATCGTGATCTCGTTGCGTGATGCCGTCACAGGCATGATGGTTCTGAGCGATAACGTCTGCACGAAGATGGTCCTCGAACGGCTGACGCTCGAGGAAGTAGACGGCTACTGCAAGTCGCTTGGCATGGCCAACACACACCATCGTTTCCTGATCCCGCCATTGGCACTTGCCGCTGATCATCCTCTGAAAACCGTCACAACCACATCGGCCGCAGACCAGGTCCTTCTGCTGCAGACCATTCTCGATGCCCAATCGTCAAAGCTGGCACAGGAGAAACTAGGCTGCAGCGCCGAGGCTTGTGCATGGGCTCTGCAGACACTGAAAAATCAGGTGCTGCGTTACGGGATTCGATCCCGCCTGCCGTTTGAGGCAGTCGTTGCCAGCAAGAGCGGTCGCGGCAAGCGGGGAAGGATGGACGCCGGCATCGTTTATAAAAACGGCGCACCGTTCTTCATCATCACCACCTATACCGACGACGTCGCCCAGACGATGGCGGACGGAACGCCGGGTTACACCATGGCACTCGAAACCATCGGCAAGCTCTCGCAGGTTTGCTGGTCCGGATTTCAATCTTGAAAACCAACAACAGAAAAAGAGGGTAGAACATTGAAAAAGCTTCTTTTGGCAGGGGTCGCCCTGCTTGTGACCACCAATATTGCTGCGGCGCGCGACATCACAATTGCGCAGAGTTCTGACCTGCGTAGCAACAATCCCGGCGTTAATCGCGACGGCAACACCGATGGCGTCATCCTCCATATTGTCGAGGGCCTGGTGGGCTATACCAACAGTGGAGAGGTCAAGCCGCTTCTCGCCAAGAGCTTTGAAACGTCGGCTGATGGCCTGAACTACACCTTCAAGCTCAGGACCGACGTAAAATTCCACAACGGGAAGGCCCTGACTGCGGATGACGTCGTCTGGAACTGGACGCGCTACCTGAAGCCTGAGACAAAGTGGACTTGCCGTAACGATTTTGCCGAGGGAGGCGCAGCCCATGTGACTGGCGTCAAGGCGGTTGACGCGGGAACCGTCGAAATCACCCTGGAAAAACCCTCCGCGGTTTTCCTTGGTCTGATGTCGCGCCCTGAGTGCGGTTATACCGGCATCATTTCGCCTGAATCGGTCAGTGCAGACGGCAGCTTCATCAAACCCATCGGGACCGGACCGTTCCAGTGGGACGAATGGAAGAAGGGCGAATATATTCGCCTGGCGAAATTCGCCGAGTATGTGTCGCCTGAAAACGATGGAAAACCCGACGGCATGGTCGGTTCCAAGCGTCCGCTGGCGGATGGCATCAAGTTCATGGTCATTCCGGATGCATCGACGGTCAAGGCCGGTCTGGAATCGGGTGTTCTCGACACGGCCGAAATTTCACCTGACTTGATCCCGGAGTTTCAGTCGAACGACAAGACCCAGCTCATCGTATCGCGCAACAACGGCAAGAACCTCTTTTATATCCAGACCCGCGACAAGGTCCTGAGCAACCCGGGCGTGCGTCGCGCGATGGCCATGGCACTCGATCTTGATGAACTGGCGGCGGCGGCTTCAAACGGAACAGGTGAAGCCAACGGCTCGATGGTGTCGCAGGATTCCGTCTACTTTGACGATACCCAGAAGAAGCGGCTGCCTTACGATCCTGAAGCCGCCAAAAAGGAACTTGAAGCTGCCGGTTACAAGGGCGAGCCGATCTCCATCATCGCCAACAAGCGCGGCAACGTTCCAAGCTTCCCGGCTGCCGTCATGGCGCAGGCCATGATGCAACAGGTCGGGCTCAACGTTCAGATTGAAGTTCTCGATTACGCAACACAGGTCGATCGCCGCCGTTCGGGCAACTATCAGGTGATCTCGCAGTCTGTCGCTCCGCGCCTTGATCCTGCGCTCATGTATTCCTTCTACGTCGGCAACAAGGACAAGAACGCGTCCTTGATGTGGGATGATCCAAAAGCGGTCGAACTGATGAATGCCGCCTATCTGGAGGCCGATCCGGCCAAGCGTGGCAAGATTTTCGACGAGTTCCACGAACTGATGCTGAAGGAAATGCCCGGCATCTTCCTTTACGACATGGTCGATGTGTGGGGCGCGACCAAGAAGTTGAAGGGCCAGCCCGTGTGGCAATCCAACGCCCGCCTCTGGGAAGTATCGGTCGAGAACTAACTCTTCTGTCCGCGTCAGACATCTGACGCGGACTTTCATCTTTTACGACCACGAGTCCGGCGGTCTTGCCGCCGGGGGATTTTTTGCGCCCGATTTCGGGCAAGTGAATGCGAGGACAAGCCATGGACCAAAATGCCGTTATGTCGATTGCGGCGGCGATCGAAAAAATGAAGCCGGATTTTGCGCTTATCAGCGACAGCATCTGGGATTACGCGGAACTGAAATTCGAAGAGACACGATCCTCCGCCATTCTGTCAAACACGCTCGAGAAAAACGGTTTTGCCGTCCGTCGAGGTGTTGCCGGTATGGATACGGCATTCATCGGCGAGTTTGGTTCTGGAAAGCCGGTGATTGCGCTTCTTGGCGAGTTCGATGCGCTGGCAGGGATGAACCAGACGGCGAATGTTGCTGAACCGTTGTCCGAACGCTCTGGCGATACCGGGCATGGGTGCGGCCACAATCTCCTTGGCGTCGGATCGCTAATGGCGGCGATTGCGCTCGCAAGGCACCTGAAGGAGAATGGTTTGCCCGGCACTATCCGGTATTACGGCTGCCCAGGTGAAGAGGGCGGCTCCGGTAAAACCTTCATGGTCAGGGCAGGGCTATTCGATGATGTCGATGCGGCGCTTACGTGGCATCCGGCGCCCTTCAATGGTGTCCGCTCCACCAACAACCTCGCGGTTCTTGAGTACTTCTACCGCTTCAAGGGTGTCGCCGCCCACGCATCGAATGCTGCACATCTCGGGCGCTCGGCCCTGGATGCCGTGGAGTTGATGAATGTCGGCGTCAATTTCCTACGCGAGCACATGCCGCAGGATTGCCGGGTGCATTATGCGATCACCGACACGGGCGGCAAGGCGGCCAACGTCGTTCAGGCCAAGGCTGAGGTGCTTTACCTCGTTCGGGCGCCCGAGATGTCGCAGGCGCTGGCTCTCGCGCAACGGGTCGACAAGGTCGCGCGCGGTGCGGCTATGATGACGGAAACGGACGTTGAAATCGTCTTCGACACGGCCTCAACAAATCTTCTTCCCAACATAACACTCGAGAGCGCGATGCATGCCAACATGGTCGCCTTGGGACCGATTGCATTCGATGAAGCAGACATCGCGTTTGCGAAGTCGATCCAGTCGACGTTTTCGGAAGAAGCGATCACGAGTAGCGTGAAGCTCTATCAGATCAGCGGCGACGTGTTCTTGAACGACAAGGTGGATGGGTCGGCACCCCTACATAGGGGATTGCGCGAATTTGAAGGCCATTCCCATTTCCGTGCCGGTTCGACGGATGTTGGCGATGTGAGCTGGGTAACGCCGACTGCTCAGTGCTGGACGCCGGCATGGGCGATAGGGACCAATCCGCACACCTGGCAAGTGGTTGCGCAGGGCAAGAGTGCTGCAGCCCACAAGGCGATGGCCCATGCAGCCAAAACCTTGGCGGCAACCGGATTGTCCTTGATGACATCACCAAAACTGCTTGAGAACGCTAAGATGGAGTGGCGCGAAAAGACCGGCGGCAAAGCCTATGTTTGCCCGATTCCCGACGATGTCATGCCGGGTGCACATCAATAAGAAGCGGGAACTAAGCCAGCAGAAAAACGGCGCCGGAATGAACATTCCAGCGCCGTTATTATTTTGCTTACGCTCCCTTAGGAGCGCCGATATTAACGAGTCTTCTTAGGCTTCGAAGGAAGAAGACCTTCACGCTGCAACTGCTTGCGTGCCAATTTTCTCTGACGGCTGACAGCCTCTGCCTTTTCGCGAGCCTTCTTGATGGAAGGCTTTTCAAAAGCTTCACGAAGACGCATCTCGCGGAAAATGCCTTCACGCTGAAGCTTCTTCTTGAGAACGCGCAGCGCCTGGTCAACATTGTTATCGCGAACTAAAACCTGCATATGCCCCTCTTGAGGTCGAATCTAAATGGTGCGCCACCATACTCATTTTGACGCAAAATCCAAGAGCGCCTGCGCGCCAAATGGACTCTTTTCGGATGAATTGTGCCTCTCTTTATCGATCTGCTTCGTGCTCGTCAATAACCGCCATGAATTGCTCGCCATATCTTTCGTATTTCGTGGCTCCCACCCCTGAAATTGCGAGCATTTCTCGCTCGGATCTTGGGCGAGTGGTCGCAAAAGCGATCAGAGTTGTGTCTGGAAAGACCACATAAGGCGCAACACCGAGTGATTTTGAGATCGCCATCCGTTCGGCCCTCAATGCCTGGAAGAGCGATTCGTCGTTTTCACTCATTCCTGTCCTTGCTGCAGAGGCCGCCGGTTTGCCGCGCTCACGCTTTCGGACGGCGTCAATCGTGTCTCGGCGCAGGATAACGGCGACTTCTTTCTTGAACACGCCGTGGGCCGATGGTTCGAGTTTCAAGGCTCCGAACTCGTCATGGGCTACACGAATATAGCCGAGAGCAAGAAGTTGCCGGAATACCGACTGCCAAGCGTGGACGGTCAGTTCCTTGCCAACCCCAAAGACAGCCAGGTCGTCATGGCCGAATTTTGTGGTTCGTTCAGTGACCTTGCCAAGCAGCACGTCGATGACGTGGCCTGTACCGAACCGTTCGCCGGTCCGATAGACAGCCGCGAGTGCCTTGATGGACGCTTCGCTGGCATCCCAGGTCTCGACCGGGCTATTGCAGGTGTCGCAATTTCCGCAGCCGGAAGGAGCCGCCTCCCCAAAATGGGAGAGGATGGCCTTTCTCCGGCAACCTGCCGTTTCACAGATACCGAGAAGTGAGCTGAGCTTTGCCCTCTCGATACGTTTTATGTCGTCTGTAGCTTCGCCTTCATCGATCATCCTCTGACGCTGGACGATGTCGTGCATACCGTAGATCATGAAGGCTTCCGATGGCAGCCCGTCACGGCCGGCGCGCCCTGTCTCTTGATAATAGCCTTCGACAGATGAAGGCAGGTCAAGATGAGCGACATAACGGACGTTGGGCTTGTTGATACCCATCCCGAACGCAACAGTGGCAACAAGGCAAAGGTCTTCTTCCATTCGGAAGGCATCTTGATTGTCCGCTTTGACCTGCGGGTCCATTCCTGCGTGATAGGCTCGCGCCTTGATGCCATGATCATTAAGCCATGAAGCCGTTTCCTCGACTTTGCGACGTGACAGGCAATAAACGATGCCACTCGACCCGTCATGGCGCTGAAGGAACCTCAGAAGCTGCGTGCGGGCATTGTCCCGCTCTGCGATGCGATAGTGGATGTTGGGGCGGTCGAAGCTGTCGACGAAAATGGTCGCGTTATCGAGGTCGAGCTGACGTATGATGTCGTCTCGGGTATGGGGATCGGCTGTCGCCGTCAGGGCGATGCGCGGCACGCCGGGATATAGCTCCTTCAGCCTACCAAGCCCGAGGTAGTCTTTTCGGAAATTGTGTCCCCAACTGCTGACACAGTGGCATTCATCTATGGCAATTAGTGATATTGCGACATTGCCAAACAGGTCTGCGAATCCCGGGAGCACCACCCGTTCAGGCGTCACATAGATGAGCTTCAGTTTTCCGGCCCGAAGCTTGGATCTGACTTCGCGCGCTTCTTCTTCTGATTGCTGCGACCAGAGACAATCTGCCTCAACGCCCAGAGCCTTCAATTCTTCCACCTGGTCTTTCATCAATGCGATTAGAGGCGAGATGACAACCGTCACGCCGGGAAGGCATACAGCGGGAAGCTGAAAACAGAGTGATTTGCCCTTGCCGGTAGGGAAAAGAACCATTGCGTCATTGCCACTCATGATATGTGCGATGACGTCGTCCTGCTTGCCGCGAAAATCCTGGTAGCCCCAGATACGCCTGAGAGCGTCGAGGGGTTTTTCTATCGGACTACCGTTGAAGAGAGCTCGAATGGCGGGCTGCTGCTGTGATGCTGGCATTTTTAGGTCTAGCCGTAGGTCTTGTTTAAGGGCGAAGCGTTTTCACTCTTTATCACGATTCGTTCTATCGCTCGGTCGAGCGGCGTAAGGCTAGACATCAACGGCGTTATGGCACGCTTTCACGCGAGCTGATCTTTTTGAGGTTTCACTTGACCCTCGTGACGGCCGTGCGCACTCAGGCGGTTTAACTCACCTGGACATGGAAAGTGTTGGGACCGTTTCAACTCAGTCTTGGAACACAGAAAACTTCATGAGTTCCCCGACGAAGTCTGACACGATGCGAGAGGGATATTTATTTGGCGGCAGGACCAAAAGTGTGCGGAAATAGATAGACGGTTTGAACGGTATGACCTTCAAACCGCGTCCAATATACGGCTCCGCGGTCATCGGGTTGACCATTCCAACTCCGAGCCCGGCTTGGACCATGGCACAAATTGTCGTGGAGTACGGGGTTTCCAGAACCACTTTCGGTTTTACCGATCTATCCAGACAGATGGCCTCCGCGGCTCGACGGGTTGTGTCTTCTGGTGAAAGGGCGATGAAATCTTCCCCATTGAGGTGTTCGGGCGTCAGTTCAGGCAAATCTTGAAAGCGGTGCCCCTCCGGCACGGCAATTGCTGCCCGGTAACGCGCAAAGGGTTTAACTGTAACGCCGTCAGTATCGATCTCGTCTGCGGCCAATCCCACATCGACTTGCCCGGAAGCGACAAGGTCCTTCACGGTCGACGATAGCTGGGCCTGGAATGTTATTGCGACATTGGGATGTTTTAACCTGAAGCCGCCCAAAGCGCGGGGCAAAACGTTTGTGCTCAGGGCCGACAGGCTGGCTACCCTGATTTCTCCGGACCCAAAATCGCGGATCCTTGCAGCTGCGCTTTTAAGTTTCGTCAGGCCCGAGAAAGAGCTCTCGACCTCCCTGAAGAATATATGCGCTTCGGCTGTCGGAAACATCCTCCCGCGTTCACGTCTGAACAAAGCGAAACCGATATCTCGCTCCAGTTCCTGTATGGCCTTGCTCACAGCCGGCTGTGAAATACGCAAAACCTCTGCCGCGCGCGACGCCGTGGTATTGGTCATGACGGAGTAAAACACCTCAACTTGACGAATATTCATGTGCGGACCTTATAACCAGAGCGAATAAGGTGACAGGATATTGATATTGGACGGAATTGATATGCCGATGTTTTAATCCCGGTATCGAAATTGCTCGGGATCAAGCAGAATGAAAGACCTTACCCAGTGTGTAATGACACCGGACGTAAAGACAGATGGTTTTGAGGCGCTTGGCGTCGCAACGCATCGTGCATCAACGATTGTCTTCAAAAATGCAGAAGCCTATGCGACGAGAGGGCAAAGGGGCCATGACGGTTACACATACGGTCTTTACGGTACACCGACGACAAGAGCGCTCGAGGCAAAGCTCACCGCACTCGAGCAGGGTGCACGGACCTTTCTCGTCCCGTCCGGACAAGCGGCCAACGCGATAGCGGCGCTGCCATTTCTCCAGGCCCATGACAAGATCCTTATCGCCGATACGGCATATCCGCCAATGCGTGATTTCGCCAACCGTGATCTCGCACGATTTGGCGTTGAGGTGGTCTATTACGATCCGATATCGATCGACGATCTTAGCGAGAAGATCGACGGCCGGACGAAACTGGTGTGGTGCGAGTCCCCGGGTTCGACAACTATGGAAATCCAGGATCTTCCGGCAATCGCGTCGATTGCCCACAAATATGGTGCGCTCGTCGGATGTGACAACACCTGGGCAACGCCACTGAACTACAAGCCCCTGACGCTTGGTGCTGATATCGTGACCGAAGCTCTGACCAAGTATATCTCAGGTCATTCCGATCTTCTCATGGGTTCGGTCACTGTTCGGACAGACGACCTCATCGCTCCGGTTCGCACGACGCTCGGCCGGTTTGGGATCGGCGTTTCTCCCGACGATGCGTCGTTGGTACTTCGGGGCATGGAGACGCTGGGCGTCCGTCTCAAGCACGCACGAGATGGTGCAGAGAAGTTGATCGTGTGGATCGAGCGTCATCCGCTCGTCGAACGGGTCCTTTACCCATCTATCCCTGGATCGCAGGGCCACGATATCTGGAAACGCGACTTCCTTGGTGCAAGCGGTGTGTTCTCCGTCGTGTTGAAGTCTGAGGCTGTCCCACACATGGCTGCAGCACTCGATGTTCTCAAAACGATCGCCATCGGAGCATCCTGGGGTGGAACGAGAAGCCTAATCGCACCCATGCCGGTCCGCCAAAACCGCAGTGCCACAGAGTGGCTCACAGACGACTTGGTTTTGCGTATCAGCGTTGGTCTCGAAGATCCAGCGGATCTGCAGGCAGACATCGAAGCCTTCTTCGCCGACATCGTTGATCGAACCAAGAACAGCACAGTCGGGCTTGCAAACTAATCAAATCGAATTCGCAACATTCATAAATAGGGGAACAAAATGCGGTCGAGCACACTGGTAATGAGCATTGCGCTGTCAACTTTCCTTGTCGCCGGAATATCTCCGGCGCTGTCTGGACCAACGCTTGATGCAGTCAAGGCGCGCGGCTTCCTTAAATGCGCCTCGAGTCAGGGTACGGTCGGCTTTGGTGCCCCCGACGAAAAGGGTTACTGGCGGGGCCTCGACGTTGAGACCTGCCGAGCGGTGGCCGTTGCGATATTCAATGACAAAGACAAAGTGGAGTTCGTCCCGCTTAGTGGTCAGCAACGTGTCCCGGCTTTGCAAACGGGAGAAATTGATATTCTGCCGCGTACTTTCACATGGACATTGCGGCGTGATGCGAACGGCCTCAATTTCACGACACCAAATTACTACGAGTTTACCGGCTTCATGATGCCCAAGGCTCTCGGTGTGACAAAGGTTGAAGATATGTCTGGGGCGTCCGTCTGCGTTCAGACGGGCTCGACAACTGAAGTCGTCGCAAACGATGTTTCCAAGGAACACAATCTTGGGCTGAATGCGGTTGTCTTCGAAAACAGTTCTGCTGTCAGCCAGGCGTTTTTTTCCGGTCGTTGCGACGCCCTCATCACCGATGCTGCCGCGCTAGCCTCTATCCGGGCAACCTCCGCAAAAAATCCCGATGATTATGTCATCTTTCCTGCGACGCGATTTATGGATGCCCTAACCCCTGCTGTTCGTCATGGCGACGACCAATGGCTGGATATCGTCAACTGGTCGATCCAGGCGCTCATCGCGGGAGAGCAACTCGGCATTCGCCAAGGAAATGTCTCCGAGATGGAAAAATCTGAGGATCCTAGAGTGAAGCGCTTTCTTGGCATTGAGCCGGGCAATGGGGCCGCCCTTGGCCTGGACGAGAAATTTGCAGCAAATATCGTGATCCAACTCGGCAACTACGGCGAAATGTTTGACCGCAACGTCGGTAAGGACAGTCCTCTCAAGCTCGAGCGAGGTGCAAACCGGCTGTTTTCTGACGGCGGCCTGATGTTCCCACTGGCGTTCCAGTAAGGCAGGGGAGGCTGGTATGCTGTTAACACTATGGGACAACCGTAGCGTCAGAAACATCGCGCTTCAGGTCCTGCTTTTTGCGGGGGTTGCCAGCCTTCTGTTCTGGCTTTGGTCGAACACTGCCGAAAATCTTTCCGCTCGCGGAATTCGTGTCGGGTTCGAGTACCTCGACCGTCAGGCAAATTTTCCGATCTCTGAAAGTGTTTTGCCCTATGACCCTTCCGATACATTCGGATGGGCATACGTCGTGGGAGTGGCGAACACTGCCGCCATCTCGCTGGCTGCAATAGTCATATCGACCGTCGCGGGTCTTCTCATTGCGCTGGTGCGTCTCTCCGATAACCCTCTCGCATCCCGAATGGCGTCGACCTTCGTAGGCGGTGTGAGAAACATGCCGCTCATTGTACAACTGCTGTTTTGGTATGCCTTGGCAACCACGTTACTTCCTGCTCCGCGCCTCGCGTACAATCCTCTGCCTGGCATATTTCTCTCACTGAGAGGGCTCTATGTTCCATCGATATCTTTTGGAGAGAGGGTTGGGACGTTTTTACTTTTTGCGGGATTGATACTTGTCGGCTTTGCCCTTCTCAGGCGGATTATGCCTGTGCAATGGGTGTCGTTGGTCAAACTGGGATCAGTTGCTGCAGTTATGGTTGCCACCGTTCTCCTCATCAGGCCGTCGGTGAGCCTGCCTGAGCTGCGAGGATTCAATTTTGTCGGCGGTTTTCGCCTATCGCCTGAGTTCGCAGCCCTGATGTTGGGCCTTGTGATCTACACATCGGTGTTCATCAGCGAAGTTATCCGGGGTGGGATTGAAGCGGTCTCGCGGGGGCAGTGGGAGGCGGGCAGGGCACTCGGTCTTTCGGAGCGGCATACTTTGTTCCGTATAATAATTCCGCAGGCACTCCGCATCATTATTCCTCCGATGACCTCCCAGTATCTGTCGACGGTCAAGAACACGACGCTTGCCCTTGCCGTCGGATACCCTGAGCTGGGTCTCGTGGTTGGTACTGTTATAAATCAGACAGGACAGGCGATAGAGAGCATTTCCATTCTGTTGGCAGTTTTTCTGACGATCAGTATCGCGGTGTCGTTGTTCATGAACTGGTACAATGCTCACGTAGCCCTGGTGACGCGATGAACAGTCTGCCTATTTCCCAAAAATTTGTGTCGACAGAACTTCTACCTCCTCAAAAGGCGCCACCTGACAGACCGATCCCGATGATCAAGGTCTTGTTTGGGGACATTTTGAGTGCGGCGCTAACTGTCGGTGCAGTCCTCGTTATTCTCGCTCTAATGCCCGCATTTAAGTGGGGTGTATTCGACGCCACCTGGGTCACCGCGGACCCTGCAACGTGCCGGGTGGGAGGCGCATGCTGGGCATTCATCGGCGCTAAGCTGCGATTTATCCTGTTCGGACTTTATCCGCGGGAAGAGCAATGGCGGCCAATGATTGTCATGGGCCTTATCGTTGTAATGGTCCTTCTTTCTCTTTCCCCTTCCATTTGGGGGCGAAAGCTGATTGGAGCCTGGTTGAGTGCGGTGTCCGTAATGCTTGGACTTATGTGGGGTGGTTTTACGGGATTACCGTTCGTCTCCACGTCTCAATGGGGCGGATTGCCGGTTACCCTTCTTTTGGCGCTTCTGTCTTTGGGCTTAGGCTTTCCCTTTGCTGTTCTTCTTGCACTCGGACGCCGGTCGTCACTGCCAATACCCAAGTTTCTTTCTATCGGTCTCATCGAAACGATCCGTGGACTGCCACTCATCGGCTTGCTGTTTGTCGCATCGATCCTGCTGCCACTCCTGCTGCCGCCCACATGGACGATCGACAAGCTCGGGAGAACTTTCGCGGCATTAACAGTGTTCGCCGCCGCCTATCTGGCAGAAGTCATTCGGGGTGGATTGCAGGCTATCCCAGCAGGGCAGGTTGAAGCGTCAAAAGCGCTTGGAATACCTGCGTGGAAAGCCATTCAGCATATCGTGCTGCCGCAGGCTATTCAAAAAGTCATTCCGCCTCTCACCAACACGGCAATCGTGATGGTGAAAAATACCAGTCTTGTGATGATTGTCGGGGTTTTTGACATGTTGAGCGCGGGACGATCCGCCGCGATGGACCCAGTTTGGCCCGCCCCTTATGCGGAGGCTTATCTTTTTGTTGGCCTTATCTACTTCGCGATCTGCGTCGGAATTTCTTATTACGCGCGATGGCTTGAACTTCGCGTCAAAGCAAAGGACTATCGCTAATGTCACTCGACCCGACTGCACATGCTGATCATGAAAGCGCGATCAATGTTCATAATGTCGATAAGTGGTACGGAAACTATCACGTTCTCCGAAACGTCAATCTGAACGTTAGCACGGGTGAGCGAATTGTTATATGCGGTCCGTCGGGATCCGGAAAATCAACGCTGATCAGATGCGTAAATCATCTTGAGGAACATCAAAAGGGGGAGATAACCGTCAATGGTGTCACGCTCAACGGAAGCCTGAAAAACATTGATGCAATCCGCCGCGATGTAGGGATGGTGTTTCAGCATTTTAATCTGTTTCCACACCTTACCGTCCTCGAGAACTGTGCCTTGCCGCAAATTCTCGCACGTGGCCTTCCCAGGAAGGTAGCTGAGGAACGGGGAATGCTGTTCCTTGAGCGCGTGCGGATCCCGGAACAGGCTAAGAAGTTCCCTGGCCAATTGTCTGGTGGCCAACAGCAGCGTGTCGCGATCGCTCGAGCTCTGTGCATGACGCCGAAGATCATGCTTTTTGATGAGCCGACATCAGCCCTTGACCCGGAGATGGTCAAGGAGGTCCTTGAAACCATGGTCTCGCTCGCTGAAGAGGGAATGACAATGGTCGTCGTGACCCATGAAATGGGCTTCGCGCGCCGTGTCGCAGACCGTGTTGTGTTCATGGACAAAGGCGCTGTCGTAGAGGTGAACACGCCAGACGCATTTTTTGACGCTCCAACCAATCCTCGCACCCAAAGTTTCCTCAGTCAGATCGTTCACTAGTACCCTTGGACGAATACTTATTCAGCCCCCCGTCACTTCCCGCGGGTAAGTGGCGCTTCGTCAATTGCCAGGGCAAATTAGCTGCCGGTGATCACAGTGACCCTGAACCGCGCGAGGATGTCCCCCTCACACCACATCGGAAAATTGGTGCCCCACTTATTGTTGTGCAAATTAAAACGGATGCCTTCTTCGAAGCTCGGACGTGTCCTGCAAAACGTCATGAAATCCCAGCTTGCGGGTCCGACAAGTGGTGTGTCTAAAGGCTCGATCATGTATTTGGAACCGTTCAAACACGTTGCGCGTGCAAGACTTATCGACTGTAGTTGAGCGCCACCACTTTCTGCGATGTTCTCCGCCTCATGCCAAAGGCCCATCTTTTTGAAATCCCAGCCGGCCTTTGACTTGGGAGTGAAAGACAGGAAGCTTGCTTCCGGCATTCGGTTCGCCGGTTTGTTGTGGAGGACGAAAGTCATGAGGAGAGAATCTTGGTCCTGCGAAAGACGCAGCGAGACCGCCGGCGGGGCGCCAAATTCGGTTGTCGCGCGCGCAGGCATCAAGGCGACCAGACTATCGCCCTGCGCGCCTTCAAGTTCGGGAATAAAAATCTCTGAGAGGCCCGCTCCAGAAACGGCAAGTCCGGGCTTGTTATGGTCGAGGATCGCCCACTCCTGCTGGTGAGTGAGATAGGTATCCATATGACGTACAACGTCTTGGGCGTCGTAGCTTTCGTATCTGTAGCCGATCAGCGAACCGTTGAGGCCCTCAATCCGATGGCCTGTTGGCGTTATGATGGTTGTGATGTCACCTGTGACAGGATCGATCTGGGCAGACCATGTCCCTGCCTTTAGAACAGTTTCGGTGCCGCGCGTCACAGGCATGGCCGGGGGAGCCACCTGAGCGATTGCTTCCTTTGCTTCAGCGCGGTCTGTTTCGTCGAGAGCCGCTATTGCCTGGTCGAGATAGGTGCGCTGTTCCAGCCAGGAGCCTTCGGAGTAGGTAAAGCGATGGTCGCTCGTACGCGCGGCCTCGAAATCTTTTCGCGACCAAGCCTTCTCGTCGCGCAAATAGGATTTGATGTCCACACCGCAGGTGTGCTCGGCCACCATTGCAAGGCCGCGTCCAAAGGCCAGCCGCGATGCGGTGAGTCCGTCTGTGGCGAAGCGATCATATACGCGCTGCAATGCAAGGAAACGGGACATCTTCAGTGGGTCGGTTGCGCTGCCATGTATCCAACTGTCACCCAGTTCGAGGTCGATAACGGGAAAGCGCTCACGCTCCTGCCAAATCAGCGTGCCGTAGTCTTCAAGGGTCGCCGCGCGTATGAGAGCGTCAGGCTCCCTGTGTCTGATCTCGCGATAGGTTTCTGCCGTCTGCGGAACGCTCTGAGGGCCAATGTTATCGCTCGTGTGCGCAAAGCCCAACCCATCGGTCATCCCGTCAGGGAAAGATGTCTCGCCATATGAGCGTTGGTACATGACAACCACTTCATCGCCGCCTGGGGCGCGCCACCGAAATGTCTCGGGAACGTCTGGCGGCGGCGAGGCCGTATTAACGCCTATGTGAAGGAACCGGATCCCGGCTTCGGCCAGCAACGGCACCATACCGAGTGTGTGGCCGGGAACGTCTGTCATCTTCGCTGCGATCGTTTTCGTTGCGAACCGGCGATCGAGTTCCTGCGAATAGGAAAGCCCAGCGCGGAAAAGGTCGGGTGACATGAGTTCGGTGTGGGTCGTGAATGGCAGGCCGTGCCAACGGATGAGCCCGCGTTCGATTGCTTTTTCAAGCTTCGCGACGTCGCAAGTTGGCCTGGTATTAAGATAATCCCAGATCAGCCAGGCGCCCGTCGTCCAGATGAACTGCGGTTCCTCTGGGTTTTCCGCATAGAAATGTGCAGCGGTTTCGATCGCCTGCGGGATGAAACGTTCATGGTATTGCTTGCGGACTTTTTCCGCATGGTCGGTGAAGCCAATGTCGAGATGGGTCTTGAAGACCAAATGCACGCGCTTTTGTGTCATGTCTTTTCCGTTCAGCCCACGGTGCCGCGCACGACAAGCCTCGTTCCGAGCGTTTCGACCATAGGATCAGCGTCGGGGGTTTTAAGTCGCCTCAGAATAAGGCGTACGAGTGCCCGGACGCGATCTTCGAGATCAATGCGGACCGTGGTGAGATTGTAACTTTTCCAGTGCGATTGCGGGATGTCATCGAAGCCCACAACCTTTACGTCATCCGGCACGCAAAGGCCGAGCTCGTGTCGCAAAGCATCGATCGCCCCGAAAGCGCCGACGTCGTTGGCGGCAAATATGGCATCCGCACCGTCACCAATACGAAATAGGTCGAGTGTCGCGCGATAGGCGGTGTCATAAGTGTAGTCACCCGCTACAGCGATTGGCGGCTCCATACCCCTTTCAGCAAGGATCTCGGTTATCATGCGCTCGCGCTCGTTGTTGGCGAGCGACTGCTGCTTTCCCCCCAGATAGGCGATGCGGCGTGCACCGTATCCCTGCAACAGCGCGATCGCCTGCTCGATGCCCTCTCTTTGGCGGACAAGAAGGCGGTCGTAGACACTGGTGGTCGGCTTGCCAGAAAATTCTGTCGCATCATCATAGATAACGTAGATGGGCACGGCGCGGTCGAGAAAGCTGGTGAGAATGTCTGGCGCAATATTTTCGGTAAACGCAATCACCGAATCCGGATTGAAGCCCCGCATATAGGTCAGCAAGGTGTGGTCCATGCTGAAGTCGGCCTTTGCCTTGAAAAGCAGCGTCGCAAAACCCTCAGCTTGCAATGCAGTCGTTAGCGCGTCGATCTCCTGGCTTTCCCAGGGGCTGCAGACGTCAGGTACAATCATGCCAACAAGGTGCGAGCGGCGTGTCACCAGTGCTCGCGCAGCCATGTCAGGCGTGTAGTTCAATTCACGCGCCACCTGTAAAATCCGGTCGCGCTTTTCCGGCTTCAGTGAGGCGTTGGGGTTAAACGCACGCGACACGGCAACGCGAGAAACGTTTGCTTCGCGCGCCACAAGATCGGCGGTCGCGCGGGCTGCTTTCTTGCTGCTGGGGTCAGTCATGGTGTGCTCGGCGTTAAAAAATGAAAACGTGTTCACTATTGAATTGCTTTTTTGATGGTGCGCGTCAAGCAGAATACGTCAATATTTGGCTTTATACTGTCAAATGGGCGCGATCTAAATTTTTTAAATGGCCGCCTTGTTGACAAAAATGAAAGCGTGTTCATTCTTAGGAGAGGGATAGGGTAGGCCGTGGGTGGAGTCTAGCTTGCCGGATCACCGAAAAAGCGCGTGCTACTGCGCGAACTTGTTTTTTGGGAGGACTATTTATGCGCAAGAGCATCAAAACTTTGCTGATGGGCGCGACGGCGGCGATCGCGCTGTCGAGCCAGACCTTGGCCGCGACAGAACTCAACATCACCTGCCGCTGTGTAATCGGTGGTGTTAATTCGGGCATGGCAGAATGGATCCAGAATGCCGTCATTCCCGCTTTCACAGAAAAAATGAAGGCCGAGGGCAAAGATGTCGCCGTCAAATTAACCCAGTTCGGCGGAGAGGACGAGCAACTCACGCAGCAGCTTGCATTGGATTTTTCAACCGGGGCAGGCCCAGACGTCTCAAATTTTGATGGCTTCCTGATCCCAAGCTTCGTGCAGGGTGGGTTATTGAAGTCTCTCGAAGAAGTTGCCGGTCCAGATGCTGTAAATTGGGAAGGCTGGGAGCACATCTCTCAGGGCTCTAAGGCTTTGATGAGCTACCAGGGCAAGCCGTACGGCATCGCGCTCGGAACCGATGCACGCATGATATTTGTCCGCAAAGACGTGTTCAAGAAGGCTGGCATCGATGCTGAAGGTTGGCAGCCGAAGTCCTGGGAGGAACTCCTGGATGCCGCACGCAAGATCAAGGCTGCCGACCCGGAGAGCTTCCCGCTCCAACTAAATGCCGGTGTTTCCATGGGCGAAGCCACAACGATGCAGGGCTATTGGATGGCTTTGCTCGGGACCGGCGAGCAAGTTACTGATGAAAGTGGCAAGTACATTGTATCCAGTCAAGGTATCCTCGACACCTTGAAACTCTACAAGACGATCTATCTGGATGAGAAGCTCGGTGATCAACGCGCGCAGCTTCTGGCCGATGGACGCAATCGCAGCTTCGCGAATTTCCGCAGTGGCAAGACCGCCATGCTGATCGAGGGTGACTGGTTTTATCGCTCCGTCACAAAGCCCGGAGCAGAGTTTGAAGTCGCAGATCGCGATAACGTCATGACCTGGAAGAAAATGCCGTCGGAAAAACCGGGCCGCGGTCTGCGTGGTCAGGATTTTGTTACGATGTCCGGTGGTACCGGATTTGTCATCAATCCTCATACAGACGCACCGCAGGAATCCTGGGAATTGCTGTCGTTCATGAACAGCAAGGCACAGCTTGATGCGTTCCAGGCAATCCAGCCTGCAATCCGCATTCGCAACGACGTGCCTATCCCCAATTCGCAATTCCTGGCTGAGACAGCCAAAACGTTGCTGCCCATTACGACGGCTCGTCCGAATGATGCGAACTACAACAAGGTCTCTGCTGAGATTCAGCGCATGACCGAAAGCGTCGTTTCCGGCGAACTCTCCCCGGAAGACGCGATGGCTCAGTTCAAGAGTTCCGTGATTGGAATAGTCGGTGCTGAAAATACTGTCAGTCGTCTCTGAGGCGTAACGCCTGCGTCTGGCCGCATGCCGGTCAGACGCAAATCGCGATGGATCTATGCGATCCGCTTTGAGGTAAAGGCATGAAGAACTTCTCGCTGCTATCCACGCGAGCAGGCGCAGTCTTTTTGGCTCCTGCTGCCGCGCTGGTCGGCATTTTTGTTATGGTCCCATTCTTTTGGGTGATCTTCGTTTCGTTCACGAACCGAACGCTTATCGGGAAAACAGCTGTCGATCCGGATTTCGTCGGTCTGCAAAACTACTTTGCTCTCTTCAATCCAGAGACATTTTTTACGCGCGGTCAGTTTGGTTTTTCGTTCATTCTGACCCTACAATTCGTGTTGCTTTCCGCGCTTGCGGGCCAGGCGCTGATTGGCCTGGTACTCGCATGGCTCAGCCAGGCCGTATCGCCAGCGCTGAAGTCTTTCCTGCAGACGGCCGTTATTGCCGCGTGGATCTTACCGGAAGTGGTGATCGGCTTCGCGTGGTTCGCTTTCCTCGACTACGACAACGGCACTTTGAACATGATCATGCGGGGTCTGGGGCTACCGCCCGGCGACTGGCTACTGCAACAGCCGTTCTGGGTAATTGTTTTCTTCAACACGTGGCGCGGCGCTGCCTTCTCGATGATGCTTTTCAATTCCGCTTTTCAGTCTATCCCGCCAAGCTATTTCCAGGCTGCGGATGTTGCAGGGGCAACCTCCTGGCAGAAACTTCGAGACATCGCGCTACCACTCATCCGCGGCCATGTCGTCACCGACCTCATCTTGATCACCATGTGGACCTTCAACGTGTTTACGCCGTTCCTGCTGACAAATGGTGGCCCGTCATATCGTACAGAGCTCTTGTCGATCTACACGTACCGGATTGCATTCAAAGACTTTGAGTTTGGGAAAGGTGCCGCGGTCGGGGTTATCATCATGCTCGTGAACCTTGCCTTTGCGCTTGTCTATTTGCGTATCGCGCGCAAGAAAGCAGGGGAGGCCGAGTGATGCAGATTACCCGAAGCGTCTTCAAACGCCGTATTCTCTTTTCCGCAGTTGCATCCTTGCTTGGTGTGATTTTCGCACTGCCGCTTGTCTGGTTCATCTTCGCCCCGTTCAACGCGCGTGCCGAACTCGGGCTTGCAATTCCGGAACCTTTCACGCTTTCCAATTTTGTCACGGTGTTTGAAAACACCTTCGCGATGCGTGCACTTTTGAACAGTCTTATTCAGTCTTTCGGCGGGGTTATCCTGATTGGGGCAGCCGCGACGCTTGCTGCTTATGCCCTGTCCCGTTCTTCGATCCCGGGTAAGGGCGCGGTCACTTACACTCTGTTGCTGTTTTCTTCTGTAGTTTCAGGCTCAGCAGCCATGGTGCCCATCTTCCTGATCATCTCTGCGATTGGCCTCATCAACACGCATATAGCGGTTATCCTCGTCTTTGCGGGCGGGCTTCTGCCTACGGCAATGTTCATTTTACGGGATTTTATCGATGCCATCCCGCGGTCTTATGAAGAAAGCGCAATGGTGGCGGGTGCATCGCCCCTGCAGGCATTTTTCGACGTGGCATTGCCTGTCATTCGGCCTGGCATCGTGGTTGTCGTGGTCTGGGCTTTTGTCAATATCTGGGGATCGTTCCTCATTCCCTTCATCCTGCTGCGCAGCGATAGCCTGATGCCGGCATCAGTAGCGATCTACTCCTTCTATTCGGAGGCAGGAACACCGATCGTCACACTCCTCGCTGCTTATTCACTTATCTACTCACTCCCCGTCATCGTGCTTTACCTCTTCGTGAACTGGAAGTTTGGTTTCCGGTTTTTTGGTGGCATCAAGTCGTAATCGGAAATCAGTTTCATGGCCTCTGTCGAATTCCAGAATGTCTCCAAGAGTTTCGGTTCCTTCAATGCGGTACCCGACATCAGCTTTCAAATCGCTGATGGTGAATTTGTCTGCCTGCTCGGCCCGTCCGGCTGCGGCAAGACGACGAGCTTGCGCATGATCGCAGGACTTGAAACGCCGACCTCCGGCAAGGTGCTGATCGGCGGTAATGACGTCACCTACCTGCACCCAAAGGACCGGCAGATATCGATGGTCTTCCAGGACTACGCGCTCTATCCTCATATGAACCTCGCCGACAATATCGCTTATCCTCTTAAAGTGCGTGGCGAGAGCGAGGAAAATCGCCATGCGCGCGCTCGGCAGGTCGCCGATGTGCTCAAGATCGGGGATCTGATGAAACGTCTGCCGAGCCAGATCTCCGGCGGACAGCAACAGCGTACGTCGCTTGCACGCGCACTCGTCTATCCCAGTCAGGTCTATCTTTTTGATGAACCGCTTTCCAACCTTGATGCCAAACTGCGTCTGGAAGCGCGCGGCTTCCTCAATCACCTCCAGCGCGACATGGGAATGACGGCTGTCTATGTTACCCACGATCAAGCAGAGGCCATGGCGCTTGCAACGCGAATTGCGGTCATGGACAAAGGCCGCATTGTTCAATTCGCACCACCTATCGAGATCTATCGGCGGCCATCCACGACCTTCGTTGCCAACTTCGTGGGTAATCCTCCAATGAACCTCGTATCAACCGAGGCCGCAGTTGCTGATGGCAGGCTGCAGTTGCGCGCCGATGGTTTGACGCTTCCAGGGCTTTCTTTATCCGACGCCATTGCGGCGGCGGCCAAAGGCGGCCGGATGACACTTGGTGTGCGGCCAGAACACCTGCGGATTGCCCGCGCCGGCGATGAAAACACCATCACAGGAAAGCTTTTTGCCAATGAAAACATGGGGCCCGAAAGCCTTGTCACGATGGAGCGTGAGGATGCAGGGCGAGTAACTGCCCGCATCTTTACGGACGATGAAATCCACGTGAACGACCTTGTGACGCTCGCCTTTGATATCCGCCATGTGACATTGTTCGATGGTGACGGCATTCGTGTTCCGGCCATTGGCGAATAGAGTTGAAACTTAAATGACCGAAATCAAGGTTCAAATCCGCCGCGCCGACCAAGTGGCTGATCCATATTTCTATGTTCCTTTCGATGTCCCGGAGGGCGTGACACGCATCGACGTGAGCATGGTCTATCGGAAGGCCGAAGATTGCGTCATCGATCTGGGATTACTTGACCCTCTTGCAACAGATTACCCAACAACAGCGGGCTTTCGCGGTTGGAGCGGTGGTGCGCGGGACCACTTTTTTGTTGCGACCGACGATGCGACGCCTGGTTACATCCATGGTGCGATACCGGCTGGCGCGTGGAAAGTTATGCTCGGTCTCTACAAGGTGCCGTTTGAGGGTACAGATGTCACCGTGAGCATCCAGCTCGATCGTGCCCCACGTCGGCTGGAGCCACAGCCGGTGCGCACAATGCCGCGGCGCAAAGGCGCCGGGTGGTATCGTGGCGATCTTCATTGCCACACCTACCACTCCGATGCGAAAGGTTCGCCGGAACTCCTGCATCAGGCGGCAATACAGGCTGGTCTCGATTTTCTGGCGATCGCCGACCACAATACCATTACCCAGCGACGCTATTTTCATCCACATTCGTCACCCGATCTTGTTTTCTTGCGGTCAATGGAGGTGACGACCGCGGTCGGTCACGCGAACGTCTACGGTATCGATGAGTGGATTGATTTCCGCATGACGAAGCCTGAGCATGCCCATACCCTATCCCGGTTGGTCCATGAACGAGGTGGATTGCTATCGATCAATCACGACAAACCGACAATCCAGTGGGATTATGAACTTCCAGCGATCGACTGTATGGAGGTCTGGCAATCCCATTGGATGGCGTGGAACTGGGTGTCAATCGGTCGCTATCAAGACAGGTTGGCCTCGGGACTAAAGATTACTGCGATAGGTGGGAGCGATTTCCATCAGCCAGCCCGTCTCATTCCGGAAGGTCCGCTGACGCTTGCTCGCCCCACGACCGTATTCTGGTTGGATGAACTGTCTGAGGATGCGGTCATTGCGGCTATGAAGGCCGGGCGCGGTTACGTGACCGAAAGTCCTACAGGGCCCCATTTGGCGTTGACGGTGAATGGTCAGCCAATGGGTTCAACAATTGACGGTCCGGTCCTCGCCGAGGCAGATGTGAAAGGGGCGGGTGGCGACTTGCTTGTCTGGATAGATGCGACTGGCCCGGTATCTACCGAGGAGATTGAAACTGATGCATGGACAGGAAGGTTTAGCGGCGATGCGAAAACCTTCTTGCGTGCAGAAATTGTCGCCGAGAAAAGTCGCGAGCAATTGATCGGCGAATTCTTGAAGGCGCAGGAGGGACGGTCACTTCCTTGGCAGCTCCATGGTGCGGACGTCCATGGGCAGCCTTTGCGTCGTGCGATCAGCAATCCAGTCTATGTCATTAGTTGAGGCATTAGAGTTGCTGCGGCGTAGTGGCCTTGCCGTCTGCCTGGCAAACTCCAGCGTCGTGAAGGGAATTTTGTCGAAAAATTTCGTTGGTGCAAAGCATGCATCGCATGCGCTTTCCTAAGCTGTTTTGGTCAGCTGGGATGGGTGTATTTAAGTCCATGCTTGTGGAAAATGGGGCTCGCAGGGCCTTCTAATGTTGAAGAGCAATTGGGTGCTGTATATTCCCGGAGCACCACCTACGAAACACGAACGTCTGAGTCTTCGCGAAATGACTTCGCTAGAGCATGACTTTCGAGGTGCAAAGGGGCGCTCCTCATGAAGAGTTGAGCGTCCCCATTTTTTTGTGCGCGGGTCTAAGGATATTTGCGTCTACGGTGACAAACAGTGGTTGTTGTGATCTCGTCTCATTTCCGCGCGTCACATTTTATTGTTTAAAATGGATGGCAGCTCATACCGGTTGGGCTATCTGTCACAAAGCTTGTGCCGCACTTATCGATGAAACGAACTGACGTGTTCGTTCATGCCGGGGAGAACGGAAAAGTTCATCCGGAGTGCCTGCTTCCACCACTCTGCCAGCCTCTAGAAATACGACCTGGTTGGATACCTGTGATGCAAGCCGCAGATCGTGCGTCGCCATGACCATAGTCGTGCCTTCCCTGGCAAGCTGGCCTAGAACGTCCACCACCTCTGCAGCCAACTCAGGGTCGAGAGCGGAAGTTGGCTCGTCGCAAAGGAGTACCTGGGGCGACGGTGCCAAGGCTCTGGCGATTGCGATGCGCTGTTGTTGCCCACCGGAGAGATTGGCAGGCCAAGCGTCCGCCTTGTGCGCCATTCCGACTTTTGTAAGCAACTCCATGGCTCGGATGCGGGCCTTTTCCTTCGTCCATTTTTGGACGACAAGAAGGCCTTCCATCACGTTCTCTATGGCCGTTCGATGTGGAAACAGCTGGAAGTTCTGGAAAACCATCCCGGTTTGCTTCCGGATTTTCTGGATATCCTGCCAACGAGCCTTACGACCAGGATGAAACTCCACGACCTCGGAACCGACCCTGACCGAACCCGACGTAGGTTGTTCCAAAAGGTTGATGCAGCGCAACAATGTGCTCTTGCCACCACCGGAAGGTCCGACGAGTGCCGTGACGCTTCCCTCCGGAAATTGCAGTGAGACCTCTTTGAGGATCACCGCTTCTCCAAAGCGTTTTTCGATATTGCTGAGCTCAATCATCGGTTCGCCTCCAATAGCCCGCCGTAGCGGGAGAACCTGGTTTCCAGCCGCGATTGCAAGGCGGAAAGAACGGAACTCAATACGAGATAGATCAGTGCAGCCTGGATGTAGAGAATGAGTGGTTCATACGTTGTCGCAACGATACGCTGTGCCGCCTGGAACAACTCCGGAACCGTGATCGCCGCAGCAAGTGAGGTATCCTTGACGAGCGAGATGAAAGAGTTCGAAAGTGGTGGCACGGATACCCTTGCAGCCTGCGGTAGGATCGTCCTGCGCATCGCCTGCTGCCAATTCATTCCGGTTGAATATGCCGCCTCCCATTGCCCTTTGGGAACAGAACTGATCGCCGCACGGATGATCTCGGACGTGTAAGCTCCGACGTTGAGGGTGAAGCCGATTAGCGCCGCAGGAAATGCATCGAGAAGCACACCGATGCTTGGCAGCCCGTAGAAGATCACGAACAACTGGACCAGCAAGGGTGTGCCACGAATGATCCAGACGTAAAAACGGGCGAGCGCCGAGACCGGTGCGGGTCCAAATAGCCGAGCAACAGCAGTCACCAGACCTAAAGCGAGGCCAAGTGCAAAAGAGAGCAGTGTGAGTGGAATGGTGAAGCGGATGCCTGCCCACAACAAAGTGGGAAATGAATCCAACATCAACTGAAGCCAGTGGGGCAAAGCACACCTCTAAAACAAAGCCGTCCGGCGTAAACACCGGACGACTGATTGAACGTGACTGCGCAGATGAGAGCAGAATGACAGGTTTACTTGGATACGTCCTGTCCGAAGTATTTGTCGGAAATAGCCTTGTAGGTCCCGTCTGCCTTGATATCCGAGAGGGCTTTGTTGATAGAAGCGATGAGATCATCATCCCCCTTGCGAACGATGATGCCCGAGAAGTCTGCGTCCGACTTTTCGGCAACGATCTTCACAGGAGCATCAGGTTGATGCTTCTTGAAGTCGAGGAACGACAGGCTGTCATTCACCGTGGCGTCAGCGCGGCGGGTAAGAACCAGTTGGATAGACTGATCGAAACCATCTGTGCCAACCAACTCTGCTCCAGCTGCCTCGGCAAGCTTTCCGAAGTTGCTCGTAAGGGACTGTGCAGACTTCTTGCCTTTCAGGTCCTCAAAGCCCTTGATGTCCGTATTATCATCACGCACGATCAAGACAGCTTTCGAGGCAATATACGGCTCGGAAAACGCGTACTTCTGTTTACGTGCTTCCGTGATGCCGACCTGGTTAATAACGGCGTCGTATCGCTTCGCATCGAGACCTGCGATCAGCCCGTCCCATTTGCCTTCGATAAATTCGGCTTTAACCCCGAGTTTCTTTGCTACGGCTTCGCCGATCTCAACGTCGAACCCAACGAGCTTGTTGGATGAGTCATGGAACGTAAATGGAGCGTAGGTGCCTTCAGTCCCGATCTTGATGACGCCAGCCGACTTGACCTGGTCTAGGTTTTCGCCCGCCATCGACGGAGAAAAAGCTAATGCTTGAAGTGCAGCCGCAGTCGCGATGATTTTTATCCAGCCCATGTCCGGGTTCCTTTAGAGGATTTCGAATGCACAGCCATATAGGGTGGGGCATGGTCATTCGCACGACAAAGAAAAGTAAAAATCCGCATCCGGATAGAATATTTTTCCAACGCTTTCCCCAAGCATTTCTCTCTTGTGCGCTGCCTGGTGAATACTGAGGCGAAAAACATGCCAACCGCCGCCCAGTCAGCGAGGCCGATCTATCGTCAGAAGATAGGATCGCAGCGTGTATCGTCGAGGCCGAATTCACAGAGTTTGTGAAGGTTGCAAGGGCCGCTGATCTTTCTCGGCCAAGTTATCCGCTTGCGCGTCGCATACGCCGTTATTTCTCTTAGTAACTTTGGCACTCGATCTTACTGCAATGAAGATCATGCCAACGGTGCAACACCAGAATGTGGCCATGTCTAAGTTTCGATCCTGCCACGGCAAGGCTGCTCAGACTAAAGAAACTGGATCACCGGGATGGCCATCAAGAAAAGATTGACGTTTGGTCTAAAAATAGAATAAATATACCGTACATCAGATAAATCGGTTTCATTATTCCGTTTTTGATGTGAGGAGGAGCGGCGAACTCAAGTTCGCTTCCGGCTGGGAGAGGTGGCGCCGGACACTGAGGAGGAGAAAATCACAATGAGAAAGCTTATTATCAGCGCGGCAATGTCGTTGCTGCTCGGTACCGCGGCGCATGCCGAAACCGTTGGTGTTTCGATGGCTCTGTTTGATGACAACTTCCTGACGGTTCTGCGCAACGGCATGCAGGACTATGCGAAGGGAATGAACGGCGTGACGTTGCAGGTGGAGGATGCACAGAACGACGTAGCCAAGCAGCAAAGCCAGATCCAGAACTTCATAGCATCGAAGGTCGATGCAATCATCGTCAATCCGGTCGACACAGATGCGACCGCTGCGATGTCGAAGCTTGCAGCTGAAGCCAAAATCCCGCTCGTCTATGTCAATCGCCAGCCTGTGAATGTTGATAGCCTTCCTGACGGACAGGCTTTCGTCGCCTCCGAAGAGGTCGTCGCCGGAACGCTCGAAACTAAGGAAGTTTGCCGTCTTCTTGGTGGGAAGGGCAAAGCCGTCGTCATGATGGGCGAGCTTTCCAACCAGGGTGCGCGCATGCGTACGCAGGCCGTGCATGACGTCGTGAAGACCGATGAATGCAAGGGGATCGAGATCGTCGAGGAGCAGACAGCAAACTGGCAGCGCACACAGGGCGCGGACCTCGTAACGAACTGGCTCTCCAGCGGCATCGAATTCAACGCTGTGATCGCAAATAACGATGAAATGGCGATTGGCGCCATCCAGGCCCTCAAGGCTGCAGGTAAGGACATGAAGGATTATGTTGTTGCCGGCGTGGATGCGACCCAGGACGCTCTTGCCGCCATGCAGGCCGGTGACCTCGATGTCTCGGTTTTCCAGGACGCAGCCGGACAGGGCAAGGGCGCTCTTGATGCCGCCCTCAAGCTTGCCAAGGGCGATAAGGTGGAAAAGAAGGTCTACATTCCTTTCCAGCTCGTGACGCCTGAAAACGTCAAGGACTACGTGGCTAAGAACTAAAACCTCCCGGGAGGAAGGGGTCGTTAATCGCTTCCCCTTCCTCTGATAAATTCCTTGTCTTGTGGAGGATGAGATGGTCGTCAGTCCGTCTACGATGGCCGCTGTGCGCGCCAGCGGTGCCATACCGAATGCAGAATTTCTTCTTGCGGCGGAAGGTGTCCGAAAAGAGTTTCCGGGCGTGGTTGCGCTCGATGATGTGTCGTTCCGTCTCAAACGAGGAAGTGTCCACGCGCTGATGGGAGAAAACGGCGCGGGCAAGTCCACGCTGATGAAAATTCTCGCCGGTATTTATCAGCCCGATGAAGGTGAAATCCGCCTGAAAGGTGCTCCGATCCGGCTGAATTCCCCACTCGACGCGCTCGAGAACGGCATCGCCATGATCCATCAGGAACTTAACCTGATGGCCTATATGACAGTTGCGGAGAATATTTGGATACGCCGCGAACCGAAGAACCGCCTCGGCTTCATCGATCACGGTGAAATGTATCGGCGCACGGAAGCCCTTCTGGAGCGGCTCGGGATCGATATCGATCCAGAAACGCCGGTGAAGGAGCTTTCTGTCGCCAGCCGTCAGATGGTGGAAATTGCCAAGGCCGTCTCCTACGATTCCGATGTTCTCATCATGGATGAACCGACCTCGGCGCTGACGGAACGCGAAGTGGAGCATTTGTTCCGGATTATTCGTGACCTGCGCGAACGTGGCATCGGCATCGTCTACATCACCCATAAGATGAACGAGTTGTTCGAGATTGCCGATGAATTTTCGGTATTTCGCGATGGCAAATACATCGGGACGCATGCGTCGACCGACGTTACCCGTGATGACATTATCCGCATGATGGTCGGGCGCGAGATAACGCAAATGTTCCCGAAGGAAGACGTGCCGATCGGTGAGGTCGTGCTGTCGGTGAAAAACCTCAGCCTGGACGGCGTGTTCCAGGATGTTTCCTTCGACGTCCGGGCCGGCGAAATTCTCGGTGTTGCAGGCCTGGTCGGCTCTGGCCGCTCGAACGTGGCGGAGACCGTATTTGGTGTTACGCCTGCCTCATCCGGCAAGGTGGAGATCGATGGAACGCCCGTGACGATCACAAACCCGACGGAGGCAATTCGCAACCGAATGGCGTTTTTGACAGAGGACCGCAAGGACACTGGCTGCCTCCTGATCCTCGACATACTCGAAAACATGCAGATTGCTGTTCTGCAGGACAAATTCGTCAGCAACGGCTTTGTGCAGGAAAAAGGGCTTTCCGAAGCCTGCGAGGATATGTGCCGCAAATTGCGTGTCAAAACCCCCAATCTGCAGGAAAGGATCGAAAATCTGTCGGGCGGCAATCAGCAGAAGGTGCTTATCGGTCGCTGGATGTTGACCAATCCGCGTATCCTGATCCTCGATGAGCCGACACGCGGGATCGATGTCGGCGCGAAGGCGGAAATTCACAAGCTGGTATGCGAAATGGCCCGTCGGGGTGTCGCGGTGATCATGATCTCGTCGGAAATGCCTGAAGTTCTGGGCATGAGCGACCGCATCATGGTCATGCATGAAGGCCGGGTTACAGGGTTTCTCGAAAGAAGCGAAGCCACGCAGGTCAAGGTTATGGATCTCGCATCGCGTTAAGGCGCGGCGAGATTTTTGGGAGGATAACTGATGAATACCAACATCGCGGCAAAGAGCGAGCAGGACGTCAAATCGGGGCGTAAGCCGCATCGTCGCATGCCACCGGAAGCCAATATTTTCTTCGTTCTGATCGGCATAGCTCTCGTTTATGAGATACTTGGCTGGATTTTGATCGGTCAGAGCTTTTTGATGAACCAGCAGCGACTGACGATCATGATCCTGCAGGTCTCCGTTATCGGCATCATCGCTGTCGGAGTAACGCAGGTCATTATCACCGGGGGCATTGATCTCTCCTCGGGTTCGGTCGTGGGCATGACAGCAATGCTGTCAGCAAGCGTCGGTCAATCCTCGACCTGGCCGCGGGCGCTTTATCCTGGACTGACCGACCTGCCATTTGTAATTCCTCTCGCTGTGGGCATTCTCGCCGGCATGCTGGCAGGGTTCATCAACGGACAGCTCATTGCCAGAACGAAAATTCCGCCCTTCATCGCAACGCTCGGCATGATGGTGACGGCGCGCGGTATTTCGAAGTGGTACACGAAAGGACAACCAATTTCGGGCCTGACTGATGGGTTTAACTTCATCGGTTCCGGTATCTGGCCAGTTGTCGTGTTCCTGACCGTTGCCGTGATCTTCCACATCGCCCTTCGTTATACCCGCTACGGTAAGTTCACCTACGCGATCGGGGCCAATCAACAGGCCGCGCGTGTCTCCGGTATTAATATCGAGGCTCACCTGATCAAAGTCTATGCCATTGCCGGTATGCTGGCAGGGCTTGCCGGCGTCGTGACAGCGGCCCGCGCGCAAACCGCGCAGGCTGGAATGGGGGTTATGTACGAGCTCGATGCGATTGCGGCGGCCGTAATCGGCGGCACGTCGCTTGCCGGAGGTGCTGGCCGTATCACCGGGACAGTGATCGGCACGATCATTCTTGGTGTCATGACCTCGGGTTTCACGTTCCTGCGTGTCGATGCCTATTATCAGGAGATCGTCAAAGGCCTCATCATTGTCGCAGCGGTTGTCGCCGACGTTTACCGTCAGAAGAAGCGCGCAAAACGCTAGTCTTTCCTCCCAGACCTGGGGCAGGAGCGATCCTGCCCATTTTTTTGGAAAAGCTCATGACATCTCTCCGCTTTGCGCTGAACCACATGGTCGCGCCACAGAAATCTGCCGAAGCGTTCTTCGATCTCGCCAGACAGCTCGGTATTAAAGCTGTCGAAATCCGCAACGATCTCGCAGGCAATGCCATCATTGATGGAACGCCAGCGAAAAGAATACGGGATATCGCAGCTTCGGCCGAAATCTCGATCCTGTCGATCAATGCGCTTCAACGGTTCAATGAGTGGTCTTCTGAACGGGAAAAGGAAGCCCGTGAGCTGGTCTCTTACGCACGCAATTGCGGTGCAGCGGCACTTGTCCTCGTACCGGTCAATGACGGGTCCGGTCGTGGAGACGGTGAGCGTCAGGCGAACTTGCGCCGTGCGCTCAAGGAACTGTTGCCGATCCTGGCTGATGCGGGAATTGTCGGCCTGGTCGAGCCGCTCGGTTTTGCCATTTGCTCACTGCGCTCGAAGCGTGAAGCTGTCGAAGCGATTACAGATATTGGTGCAGACAGCACTTTCCGCCTCGTCCACGATACGTTCCATCATCACCTCGCCGGTGAACCGGAGTTCTTTGCCGACAGAACAGGCCTGGTGCATATCTCCGGAGTTACAGACGCCAAAGTGCCGGTCGCCGACATGTTGGATGCGCACCGCGTACTGGTCGATGAAAACGACAGGCTTGGCAATATCGATCAGGTCAAGACCCTTGTCGCCCGCGGCTACAGAGGGTTCTTTTCCTTCGAGCCCTTTGCTGCAACGGTTCATTCGCTTGATGATCCGCGCGCAGCACTAATGGCGTCCCTGTCACATATCAGCGGTGCATCTGGCGGAGCACGCTAGTGTTTTAAGGTCCCTGCGACTGGCGCGATGCCAGTCGCAGGTCGCCTCGCCGATATTATTCGTGGACCTCGTTCGCTGTCACCCAACGCCGCTCTGCGAACGAACGCGCCATCGCGTGAATGCTCCGTTCGATGCGAAGGCCGTTCTCGAAATCAATGATGTGTGCGTTCTGTCCCCCGATTGCCGTCAGCAGTTCACGGCATTCGATAACCTTGAGGTCGTTGAAGCCGAGGCCATGGCCGGGCGCCGGGATAAACCGGTCATAGGGCTTGTGATGCGGTGCCGTCAGGACGGTTCTGAAACCTTGCTCTTCCGAACGGCCGTCGGTGGTATAAAGTTGGAACTCGTTCATCCGCTCTTGATCGTAAAGCATAGAGCCGGTTGACCCAAAAATCTGGATGGCAATGCGCCCCTTGCGTCCCCAAGCGGAGCGGTTGGCCATCAGGACGGCGGAAATATCGCCCTCCAGTTTCAGCAGCACACTGGCAAGATCGTGGGTTTCGACGGCCCGCGTGCCACCGCTTGCGAGTGGCCGCGTCGCGTAGGGTTTCACCATGTCTGTGATCGCACTTTCGACATGGCCGAAGAGGGCGTAGAGCAGTGAAAGCGGATGAACGGCAAAATCGTCCAATGCGCCGTAACCGGATGACGCCTCGCTCTTCCAATAGAACGGTGCGGTGGCATCGGCCATGAAGTCTTCATCCATCTCCGCACGTACGTGGTAGACCGTGCCGATTGCCCCTTCATCGATCAGGCGGCGCATGTGCCGGATCACCGGGTTCTGGATGTAGTTGTAGCCCATGGCTGCAGTCTTGCCCGAGCTTCGTGCTGCTTCGCACATCTTGACCGCGTCTTGAAACGCCGGTGCCATTGGCTTTTCGCACCAGACGTGTTTGCCAGCCTCAAGGGCGGCAATTGCCATTTCCGGGTGAAACGCATTCGGCGTGGTCACAGAGATCACATCGATATCGGGATCAGACAAAAGATCGCGCCAGTTTGCCGTCGATCGGGAAAAACCGAATTCCTGTGCTTTTTGACGAGCCAGTTCCGGATTTATCTCGGCGAGGGTAACGAGCCTCGGTCGTTCGACATCTCCAAAAACGCTGGCGACATTGTTCCAGGCAAGTGCGTGGCATTTGCCCATATAGCCGGTGCCGATGAGGCCCACACCCAAAGCGGCCATCGTTTCCTCCTCCAGAAATCGTGAATGCTTGTCCGACGCGATCAGGGGTTGTCGCGCTTGAAAATCCAGTCGTGATCAGGATGGTTCTTGAAGCGCCATTTGCGCATCGGGCCCGCCATGACATTCAGGTAATACATCTCGTAACCATAAGGCGCGCCGCAGGGGTGATGACCCTTGGGAACGAGTACGACATCGCCATCCGCGACGGCCATGGTTTCGTCCAGCGATCCATCTTCAGTGAAGACGCGTTGGAAACCGAAACCCTGTGACGGGTTCAGCCGGTGATAGTAGGTTTCTTCCAGATAGGTCATCTCAGGGTAGTTATCCTCGTCGTGACGATGAGGGGGGTAAGACGACCAGTTTCCAGACGGCGTGAAGACTTCGGTTACAAGCAGGCTATCAGCGACATCTCGCTCTTCCATGGCGATCGGGAAAATATAACGTGTGTTGGCGCCCTTGCCACGTTCGGTCAACACCACCCCTGCCGGACCGATCTGCTTTGCTTCACGGGTACCAGCATCAGCCGGAGCAGTGCATACGCCGACCGTGCAATTCGTGGTCGTTTCAATTGACCATTCGGAGCCGGCAGGGACATAGACGCAATGCGGCGGCTTGCGTTCGAAGACATTCATACGGTCACCGAGTTCACCGAAGTCCTTGCCACCCGCAGAGATTTTTGCCTTTCCTTCGACAAGAACAAGAATGACTTCCGTATCTCCCGTCTTTTCCGCCGCCGTTTCGCCCGGACCCAAATGATAGAGGCCGAAGCCGACATAACCCCATTCCGCGCTTTGGGGCGTGATGTCATGCACCTTGCCGGTCTTTGCCACCGGCTTGCGCAGAAGTGAAGTCATGGTGTTTCTCCCTGTATTTTGAGCATACGTCGGAAGGCATGTAACGGCCTTCATCTATCGGGGGATGTGGAGAGCGGAAAGAGCTCGGACAATCCTTCCGCTGTCCTTGCTGCTTCAGGCGGCTGCCGCTTTGTCCAGCCCTGCTTCCTTAGCAAATGACTTCAGGGATTTCAGGCCTAGGCTCTGATATTCGAAGGGATTGCGGACATCCGGATCCTGTTCTGCTTCGATCACCAGCCAGCCGCTGTAACCATGCTCGGCCGCGATTTTAAGCACTGGCGGGAAATCGACGCCGCCTTCGCTGTCACCTGGAACGGTAAACACGCCACGCCGGACACCTTCAAGGAACGAGAGGCGTTCGTTGCGAACCTGTTCAGCGATAGCGGGCCGCACGTTCTTGGCATGGATGTGGCCGACGCGGTTCATGTATTTCTTCGCCACACGAACCGGATCACCGCCACCAAACAGGCAATGGCCGGTGTCGAGCAGCAGACGCGTCTTGGGGCCCGTGTGTTTCATCAAGAGATCGATCTCTTCCTCGCTCTCGACGACGGTTCCCATGTGGTGGTGATAGACGAGTGTAACGCCCTGCTCAGATGCATGGGCAGCAAGCGCCTCTACGCCCGCGCCGAAGGCAGCCCAGTCGCTTTCCTTCAGCCGCGGCCGGTCAACGAGCGGCTGGTCATCGTTACCGTGGATGGCGTTGGAGGTCTCGCAAACAATGATGACTTTCGACCCCATGGCTTTGAGCAAGTCGAGCGCAGGCTGCATAGCCTTCTTCTCGGTCTCGATATCATCTGTCAGAAGATTGAGTGAATGCCAGCCGGAGACATAAGACAGGCCCCTGGGAGAAAGCACAGCTTTCAGCCCGTCCGGATCCTGGGGGAATTTGTGACCTTTCTCGATACCGTCGAAGCCGATCTTCGCTGTCTCGTTCAGGCATTGATCAAGGCTGATGTGCGCGCCGAGCGTGCGGTCGTCATCATTGGACCAGGCGATCGGGTTCGTTCCGTAACGGATCATCTTACTGTCTTTCCTTCAATGCGGATTCATAACGAGTGCGTGCGTCATTGACTTCCTGGCGCTTGGAGACTTCCGGAACGGCCACATCCCACCAATAGCCGCCAGCTTCAGGAGTTGGGTAAGGATCGGTGTCGATGACGATGACCGTCGTGCGCGCCGAAGCGCGGGCAGTGTCTAATGCCGTCTCCAGCTCAGCGATGGACGAAACCTTCTTGGCATCCGCGCCCATGGCGCCGGCATGCGCGGCGAAATCGATGGTAATCGGGTTGACGTTGGTATGAGCGTAAAGGTTGTTGAACTCTGCACCACCGGTGCCCATCTGCAGCCGGTTGATGCAGCCGTAGCCCCGGTTGTCGGTGATAACGAGCGTGATCTTCATGCCCATCGCGACAGCGGTCGCAAGCTCAGAGTTCATCATCATGTAGGAGCCGTCACCAACCATGACGATGACGTCCCGATCCGGCTCCGCCATCTTGATGCCGAGGCCACCGGCGACCTCATATCCCATGCACGAAAAGCCGTACTCCATGTGATAGGACAGTGGCAGCTTTGATTTCCAGAGCTGGTGGAGTTCGCCCGGCATGGTTCCGGCTGCGCACATGACGACTGTGTTGTCACGAGAGGCTCGCTGCACCGCGCCGATCACCTGCATGTCGGTTGGCAGGCTGTTTGCATCACCTGGAGGGTTAGTCAGGCTGTCGGCCTTCTGGTACCACGAGGCCTTGAGTTTGGCGTCGGGAGAGGCAAAACTATAATCTCCAAGGGCTTCTGACAGCTTTTCAAGCCCAATCTTTGCATCAGCCGTCAGGCCGATTGCACCGTGTTTGGCGCTATCATAGGGCTGGACGTTGAGCGCCAGGATCTTTCGGTTCGGGTTTTTGAAGAGTGCCCAAGACCCCGTCGTAAAATCCTGGAAGCGGGTGCCCACGCCAAACACCAGATCGGCCTTTTCGCTGACGATGTTGGCACATTCCGCACCTGTCACACCGACAGGGCCGAAGTTCAGGTCATGATCCCAAGCGAGCGCGGACTTGCCCGCCTGTGTTTCCACGACCGGGATGGAATGTTTTTCCGCAAACGCTTTCAGGGTGTCTGTCGCGCCGGAAAAATGAACGCCGCCTCCGGCAACGATGATCGGGTTCTTGGCAGCCTTCAAAGCGGCGAGCGCATTGTCGAATTCTGTCGCATCGGGCTCGGGTCGGCGTTGGCGCCAGACACGTTTTTCAAAGAAGCTTTCAGGATAATCGTAGGCTTCGGCCTGGACATCCTGGCAGAATGCAAGTGTGACCGGACCGCAATCTGCCGGGTCCGTCATCGTCCGCATGGCGCGGGGAAGGGCGGTCAGCAATTGTTCGGGTCGCATGATGCGGTCAAAGTATCGGCTCACCGGGCGGAAGCAGTCATTGACCGTCATCGTGCCATCGCCAAAATCTTCGATCTGCTGCAGCACCGGATCGGGTCCGCGATTGGCAAAGACATCACCGGGGATCAACAGAACCGGCAGACGGTTCACATGGGCCAGTGCGGCTGCCGTGACCATGTTGGTTGCGCCGGGGCCAATCGACGATGTTACCGCCATGGCGCGCCGGCGGCGCAGTTGCTTGGAATAAGCAATTGCCGCATGGGCCATCGACTGTTCGTTCTGGCCGCGATAGGTCGGCAATTCATCTTTAATGCCATATAGCGCTTCGCCGATACCAGCGACATTGCCGTGGCCGAATATGGCCCATACACCGGCAATGTAGGTTTCTCCGTGTTCATTCATCTGCGCGGCAAGGTAACGAACCATCGCCTGCGCAGCCGTCAGTCTTACTGTTTTCACGCTGCCTCTCCCTTTTTGGCGCGCGCCTCATCCCAAATGTGACACAGGTTGCTGTAGCGCTGTGCCATGTCCTTGATTGCCTCGGCGTCTGTCATTTTGCCGCCGAGCCAAGCACGGGCAGCCTCCGCAAAGATTGTACGTCCCACCGCAAATCCCTTGACCAGATCAAAGCCGGCCGCGAGGCGGAAACTTTCCTCCAGTTCGCTCTGTGGAGCATCCAGACCGAGAACAACAATACCTCGGACATAAGGGTCGTTACGCTGGACCGCATCGCAGGCATTCTTCCAGGCAGCCTCGGTTTTCATCGGCTCCAGTTTCCACCAGTCCGGGTAGATCCCGATTTCGTAGAAGCGATCGATGATGCGGGCCGCCGTCGTGTCATCTGTCGGATTGACCTTCGATGGAATGATCTCCAGCAGCATCTCCAGCCGGTTGCGACGGGCGGCTTGGAACAGGCGAGTGACGGTTTGCTCCTGCTCAGTGCGCATTTCGTCCGTGTCGTCGGGATGATAGAAGCACAGCACCTTCACGACATTTTCAACTGGCCATTCCGCTAGGCCGCCGTAGTCCGCCCCCAGAGCAGGTTCTAGTGTCAAAGGTCGCGATCCTGGCCATTCAACAGGTCTGCCAATCCATAGGCCAGATCCACTTGCCTCATAGAGCGCGTCCCGTCCAAGCCGGCCGTCACAGAGGATGCCGTATCCTTCTTCGTTTCCTGCAACCTGGCGGGTTGCTGCCAGGCAGAGTTTCTTGAAGTCACCGATGCGGCCATGGTCCACACCGAGTTCGTCTGCCATCCCCTCCAACTGCATGCGATGATCGAAAGCAAAGACGCGCATCGTGTTCCAGTCGCCCTTGCGGTTGGTCGACCAGTGTACCTGCTCCAAGCCTTCATCCTTGCGAAGCGCCTTGTTTCGAATGCCAGTGCGGAAGAAATATTGCAGCTCTTCCCAACTCGGATAGGCTGGGGTACAGCCGTGGCGTGAGACCGCAAATGCGCCGCAGGCATTGGCAAATTTCAACGTTGTCGGCCAATCCTCGCCTCTGAGCCATCCCCGGAAAAGCCCGGCCATGAAGCCATCGCCTGCACCAAGGACGTTGAACACTTCAATCGGAAAACCTTCACCCGATTCACCGTGATCGAGATTGTCTGGTATTGCACCGGTAAAGACCACAGCTCCCATCGGTCCGCGCTTGCAGACCAGGGTTGCCTTGGAGACTGCGCGAACAGCCCTCAGAGCCGCCAATGTGTCGGTCGAGCCGCCGGCGATATGGAATTCTTCTTCCGTTCCGACGATCAGGTCGAAGAGGTGCAGGGTCGATTGCAGTTTGGCGGTTACCTTCTCTGACTCGACAAAACGGCTTTCACCATCGCCGTGACCTGCAACACCCCAGAGATTGGGTCGGTAGTCGATGTCGAGTGCGGTCTTGGCGCCATTTTCGCGAGCAAGCCTGAGCGCCTTGAGGACGGCTGCTTCGGTTTTGGGATGCGACAAATGGGTGCCCGTCGCGCATACACAGGCCGCGTCTGCGATGAACGCCGGGTCGATGTCGTCTTCGCATAGCGCCATGTCAGCGCAGTTTTCGCGATAGAAAATCAAAGGGAACTGGTTCTGGTCGCGGATACCCAGGAGAACGAGTGCGGTCAGCCTTTCGGGGTCTGTTTTGACGCCACGAACATCGACACCTTCGCGGACGAGTTGCTCGCGGATAAATCGGCCCATGTGTTCATCGCCAACACGCGTGATGACGGCACTGTTGAGGCCAAGCCGTGCGGCGCCGGCTGCAATATTGGTCGGCGAACCACCGATATATTTGTTGAAGGAGGCCATGTCCTCCAGACGTCCGCCCACCTGTGCGCCGTAAAGGTCGACAGAAGAACGCCCAATCGTAATGAGATCGAGTTTTTTCAAAAGGCTCCTCCTTGGCGGCTGAGAACCAGGCCGCCGTTCTCAGATGAGCCTCCTCTGCTCACCTGTCTTTTCCGCCAGGATCTGGCGCTTTGACAAAACGGCAGGTTTAGAATGCCGTTTTATTAATTTGGAGCATAAATTCTATTTTCTGTGTTTTCAATAAAAATATTCAGTCAGTCTTGCGCGCTCCCACGGCAACCGCAAGCGTTATCGCAACGCAAAGCGTGGCAGAAAGTGAACGGAAAGCACCAAAGTCGATCTCTGTCACAGTCAGCAACATGGCTCCCCCCTTGCGAAGCGGGTTAACCGCCGAATCAGACAGTGCAACGACGGGAACGCCTTTTGCCCGCACAGCATCGGCGAGCTCCAACGTTTCCGACGAGTAGGGAGAAAATGTGATCGCGATCAGCGCGTCGTCAGGAGAAATTGCGCTGATGTTGCCGAGGCCGCCGACGGCACTGTGCAGAACCGCTGGAACCTTCATTTTTTCGAAGGCATAGGCAAGGTAGCTCGCAACAGGGAACGAGCGCCGCAGTCCAACAATATGAACGGTTCTCGCTTTTGCCAGAGCGGAAACAGCCTCATCGAGTTGGCGGGTGTCCACTGACTTCAGGAGCGATTCCAGCGATGCTCTGCCAGCCTCCACAAACTCTGCAAGCAGGCCGGATGCGCTCTCGTCGCCTTTTTCGCGCAGATGATCGAGACGCGTGGCGTAATCGGGCCAACCGCCCACATAAGATTCGCGAAAAAGACGCTGCATTTCCGAAAACCCGGAAAAGCCCATGATCTGACAGAAGCGCATGAAAGCTGAAGGCTGCACACCTGCACCCTCAGCCATTTCTGCAACCGTAGAGACGGCAATTCGGTCCTGGTTGGAAGCAACGTAATCGGCGCATTGCCGCAAACGCTTGGGCAGGCTGTCGGCAACCTCGTGCAACCTTTCTTCGAATGCCTTTACCGAACCCGGAGCCTCATTGACGGTCATTTTTCTTCCTATTCCTCGTGATGAATATTCACTTTAGCGGAATGGAATTTTTATTCTACGTCGTTTTTCACCGGGATGTCGCTCGCATCGTCGGCTTCAGCTTTCGGATGTTCTGGAGGTTCTAGTGGAGGCCTCCAACGCCGAGATACGTGTCGATGATATCTGGATTATCTGAAAGCTCGCTCGAAGAGCCCTGCCAGGCGATACGCCCACGCTCCATGATGATCGCGTGGTCAGCAAAATCGATCGCCATCTGGATACGCTGTTCGACCAGAAGGATGGTCATTTCCCCCGATTGTGCCAGTTTCGAAAACGCTGCCATAAGCTCTTCGCAGATGACCGGTGCCAAACCTTCCAGCGGTTCGTCCAGAAGCAGAACCTTCGGCTTGCCGAGGATGGTGCGCGCCGTTGACAGCATCTGCTGTTCACCGCCCGACAACTGCGAGCCGAGATTGCGCCGACGTTCTTTCAATCGCGGAAAAAGGCTGTAGGCCTCTTCGATTGCGGATTTGGGTCTACCCTTGAGACCAACAAAGAGGTTTTCCTCGACCGTCAGGGTCGGGAAGACATCACGGGTTTGCGGGACATAACCCAGGCCCGCATGGGCGCGCGCGGCACTCGGCAGGCCGGTTATATCCTGTGAGCCAAGGCGGATGTCGCCGGAGAACCTTTTCGTCTGGCCGGCGAGCGTCGCAAACAGGCTCGTCTTGCCGACGCCATTGCGTCCAAGCACGGCAAGGCGAGAACCTGACGGGACGGACAGAGACAGGCCCTCGATCACACGGGTCGGACCGTAGCCTGCGGACAGGTTGGAGATTTCAAGCGGCGCTGCGGGCATCGGCATAACTTCCCAGATAGGCTTGGCGAACTTCGGCGTTGGACGTGACTTCTTCAGGCGAGCCGTCAAAAATGACGGCACCAGCGGCCAGAACCACAACGCGCTTGGCAAAGCGGAACACGAGATCCATGTCGTGCTCGATCATCAATATTGCGAGGTCGGACGGCAGTCGGTCGAGCGCCTGCTCGATGCGGGACGTCTCTGTTGAAGGGACCCCCGCTGCCGGTTCGTCGAGAAGGAGAGTTTTGGGTTTGAGAGCCATGGCGAGTGCAATCTCGATCAGGCGTTGCTGGCCGTAGGCGATTTCGCGCACACGTGTTCCGGCCAGTGGAAGAAGACCGAGCGTCCCTAAAATATCGCGGACTTCCTGCATGACAGAAGGCATGGCACTGTAGCGCCCAAAAATCCGGCCCGTCTTTCCTTCACGCTGCAGGATTGCCAGTGCAACATGTTCTTCAGGCGTCATGTCCTGGAAAAGCCGAGTAACCTGGAATGAGCGCACAAGGCCGCGCTTTACCCGCTGGGCAGCGCTGAGGCCCGTCACATCTTCACCTGCAATGCGCACGGTTCCGGCTGATGGTTGGATATTTCCGGTCACCAGGTTGACGAACGTTGTCTTGCCTGCCCCGTTCGGGCCGATCAGGACCGTGCGGTCACCGGGGGACAGCGTGAGCGATACATCGTTGGTGACCAGAAGACCGCCAAAGTTTTTTTGCAGTCCGGAGACTTCGAAGATTGGCGTCATTTGCGGCCTCCTTTCAGACGTCCGAGTATTTGTTCACCAGCTCCGTACAATCCGCGTGGAGCGAAGAGGACGACAGCAATCAGCAAAAGTCCGACAATGGTCAGCCAGTGGAACGGGTTTGCGGCTGAGACAACATCCTCAAACCACATGAAGGTAACGGTTCCGATCAGCGCCCCGTAGAGCGATCCTGCACCTCCAAGAACGAGCATTACCAAGGCCTCTGCCGAGAGTGTGAAGCTCAGGCTGTCCAGTCCCACCACCTGAGTGGAGATTGCGTTGAGCGCACCGCCAATGCCGGCAACAATACCCGAGATGACAAACATCTTGAGGACAGTTGCGTTGACCGAGCCACCCATTGCCTTGATACGAATACTATCCTGCTTGATGCCACGGCAAAGCATGCCGAAGGGCGAATTCACAACCACCGTCAGGGCAAGGAAAACCACCAACAAGAGACAGACGCCATAGACATAGGCGGTGCGTCCATAGAGGTCGAATTCGAAGGTGCCGAAAATTGCGTCTGGCGAGACACCGGAGAGCCCGTCGCTGCCGCCCGTCCACCCGGATGCCTTGTTCGCAGCTTCGTGGAACAGGTGGATGACGGCGATCGATAGCACAAGTTGCGGCAGGCCGTGGGCCCTCAGTAGGATTGTGCCCGAGAGGAGGCCAGCGACGCCACCTGCGGTAGCTCCGATGAGCGTCATGGCAAACGGGTCCGTGATTTCAAAATGGGCCGCGGCAATGCCTGCCGCGTATGCGCCAGCGCCGAACAGTGCCGCATGCCCAAGCGTCGCGACCCCGCAATAACCCGTGACAAGGTCGATGGACAGGACGAGGAGCGCAATTGCGATGATCCGAGTCAGAAGTGCCAGGTTGTCCGGAAACAAAAAGTACCCGGCGATCGCGGCTGCGATGATGAGAACCGGACCGCCGAGTGCACGCAGGGTGGATCGGTTGGCCGCGGTCTTTTCAGGTGCTGTTACTTCATTCATGAGAACCGCCATTTCACTTGAGCCTTCCCATCAGGCCGCGCGGGAAAATCGTGATGATTACGATGACCGCGAGGTAGAAAAAGAATTCTCCATATTCGGGGGCCAGGTAGCGGCCGGTGGTGTCGATAGCGCCGAGCAACAGACAAGCGACCAGCGCGCCGGGGATAGAACCTGCACCACCCACTGAGACGACCACAAGGAACGTCACCATGTAACGCAGCGCGTAGTATGGCTCGACAGGAAGCAATTCTGCTCCAATAACTCCGCCCATGGCCGCCAGGCCAACGGCGATCGCAAAGCTGATGGCGTAGATCACTTCGGTCCTGACCCCGAGAGCCGCAGCCATGGCGGCGTTGTCGACGGCAGCACGCAACTTGATACCAAAGGCGGTGCGCTCAAATGTGAACCAAAGCGCGCCTGCAACCACGAGGCCGCAGATGATTGCAAAAATACGATGTGTGGCAATCGTCCGGAAACCGAGATCGGCTGCACCCGAAAGCTGTTGTGGGAGCGGGATGGTTTTCAGGGTGGGGCCGAAGACATAGTTGGCGATCCCGATAATGCAGAAGGTGATGCCGATCGTCATCAGGACCTGCGTCAATTCCGGCGACCCGTAAATGCGCCTGTAGAGAAAGCGCTCGAGAGGTATCGCAATGATGATGGTTCCAACAATCGCAATCAGAATGGCAGCCGCATATCCGAGACCGAGGCCATGTGCTGCGTATGATGCTAGATAGCCGCCGATCATGGCAAAGGCGCCGTGCGCCAGGTTGACGACCCGCATCAATCCCATCGTTACCGAAAGCCCGATGGAAATGATGAAAAGGACCATGCCATAGGCGAGCGCATCGACGAGGATGCTGAAAACCGTCTGCATGTGGAAAAGCTCCTCCGGCCTATTTCGGCCTTATCTATGCGAACCGCCCCGAAGGGCGGCTCAAGTCTTGCTGCGGCTTGTTGTTACTTCGCTGCTGCCAAGCCGGGATCACCCTGCTTTTCAAAGGTCTGGACTTCCTTGTTGTAGTAAGTGCCATCGTCAGCCTTGGCGACTTCGCGCAGGTAGATGTTCTGCGTGATGTGACGGCTTTCGCCATCAATCGTCACGGGGCCGCGCGGGCTTGTCCAAGACAGGCCTTTGACGGCGTCGACAGCTTTTTCAGCGTCCTGCTTGCCGCCGGTCGCCTCGATCATCTTGCTGATGACATACATGCCATCAAAAGCGCCGACCGCCGGGAAGGAAAGTTCCTTTGGATTGCCGATGGCCTTGGACGAGGCCTCAACAAATGCCTTGTTTTCCGCCGAGTCGTGCGAGACGGCGTAGTGGAACGTGGTCTGCATGCCGAGTGCCGCTTCACCGAGTGCCGGCAGGTCGGATTCCTGTGTCAGATCGCCCGGGGCAAACAGCTTGATGCCACTGGATTTCAGGCCGTTGTCATTGAATGCCTTGACGAAGCCGAGTGTTGTCGGACCCGATGGAAGGAAGGCGAAAACGCCTTGCGCACCCGAATCTTTGACACGCTGCATGATCGGGCTGAAGTCGTTGGTGGAAAGCGGCATACGGATGCTTTCAACGACTTCACCTCCTGCCGCCGTGAATGCGGCCTTGAAGGCATTTTCCGCATCAACGCCCGGGCCGTAATCGCTCACGAGCGAAATGACTTTCTTGACGCCACCATCAAAGGCGACCTTGGCGATCGGGGTCGAGGTTTGCCAGGTGGTAAAGGATGTGCGCACCACATAAGGGCTTTTGGTCACGATAGCTGACGTTGCAGCGTTCATGACCACCATCGGCACGTTGCCCTGCTTCAACAGCGGCGTGACCGCCATGGCATCCGGGGTGAAGTAGAAGCCAGCGAGATACTGCACGCCTTCCTTGACCACCAGTTCCTGAGCCAGCGCCTTCGACTGGGCCGGATCGGCCTGCGGCACGTCGCGATAGATAACCTCGATCGTATCGTTGCCGACCTTGTTAGAGTTCAGGGCAAACCAGGCATCGATCCCTGCCTTGAAGTTTTTTCCCTGAAGAGCAAAGGGACCGGAGAACGGGCCGACGACACCTACCTTGATGGTTTCAGCATGGGCCACAGAGCCGAGACAAATGGCTGCAAAAGCAGCGGTGAGCAATAACTTCATGATTTCCTCCCACGTGACCAGCGGTTCCTCCGCACTGATCGATTGCACGAAATTGCTGTCTGCAGCGTGGAAAGTAAAATGAAAAAGAAATGATCAATGATAACCGTGGAGTTATCATTTCTCAACTTTTGTGGCTTTTGTCGTGGGTTCCGGTTTCGATTATTGTTTCGGCATTCCCTCCGGGCGATCAAGTCTTCGCTGTGCGGCAATTCGGAATGGAGCGTTCATGGCGCCGTAGCCAGCATAATTGCCGCGACGCTCGACGATTTCAAAAAAGAAACCCTCGCCAAACGTACGGCTGTAAATCTGGAAATATTCTCCACTGTCATCACGATCGTAGAGGATGCTGGCCGCGCGCAACGCGTCTGAGAATGCTGGTTCAAGACCAAACCTCGCTTCCAGATCATCGTAGTAATTTCGCGAGATCGGTAGAGCCTGAAAACCGAGGGCGTGCAGTCTATCCGCGGTCGCAAATATGTCGCTTGTTGCAAATGCAATATGCTGGATGCTCGTACCGAAACCTTCAGCCAGGAATTTTCCTGCGAAGGTCTTGCGGCTGTCTGCGCCATTCATGGTCAGGCGAAAACGTGGATCCGGTGCGCTCTCTATCGCCTGGCTGCGGACAAGGCCGCCGGGGTCGACCACGTCGACCATCGGAGTCCGTCGGGTAGAGAAAATCGAGGTGTAGAAAAGAAGCCATGTGAGCATTTCATCGTAATGCGTTGTTTGCGCGAGATGATCTATACGGGAAAGTCCAGCACCGGATTGAACGACGCCGGTCTTGAAGGGAGTGAATTCCCGCTCCCAAATCGACGATAATTTTGGCGAAGCGTCGAGGAAATAGATGACACCGTTTCCGACCCCCTGGATGGCCGGAATAGGAACTTCACCTGGCTGACGGGGTTCTGCAAAGGTCGGTGCGCCGAGACCGGCTGCGCGTTTCAATGCCGCCTCGGCGTCGTCCACCTTGAGGCCGAACGCGTAGGCATTGGTGCCATGTACAGAGTAGGATGCACCGGCAAAGCTGTCGCCTGCATTGTCAGTGTTGATGACGATCCGGATGTCGCCTTGTGTGTAAAGATCAACATCGCGGTTACGATGTCTAGCCGATCGGCTGAAACCAAGCGCAGCAAGCAGCGTTTCGAGATTTTCCTTTTCCTGGGTTCCTGTGGTGAATTCGACAAATTCCACGCCCCGCGTGATGATCCGCTCCGGCATATCTGGTGCCTTGATGCGGATGTCGGGTTCCAGCCGTTGCACCTGGTCCATGAGGTAGACGAGCGAGCGATGACCATCTTCGGCAAGCAGGCGGGCCGATCCACCGCGAAACTGGTCATTGAAGATTTCAAGCGACAGCGGGCCTGCATAACCTGTAGCGGCGACAGCGCGCATGAAATCGACCACGGGGAGATCGCCTTCGCCCGGCATGTTGCGGAAGTGACGGCTCCAGTAAAGGAGATCCATGTCAATCAACGGCGCATCGGCGAGTTGCACGATAAAGATCTTGTCGCCGGGAATGGAGCGGATCGAATTCGGATCAATCTTGCGGGACAGGGTGTGGAAACTGTCGAGAATAATGCCGACATTGGCGTGATCGGCGCGACGAACTACCTCCCAGGCGTCGCGATGATCGTTGATGTGGCGACCCCAGGCCAGCGCCTCGTAGCCAACCCGGACACCGTGTCTGGCAGCACGTTCGCCCAGTTCGTGAAAGTCGGCAGCAGCCCGGTCAATTCCGCCAAGCGAAATTGGCGATACGTTCGAGCAGATCAACATAAGGTCGGTGCCGAGTTCGCCCATGATGTCGAATTTCCGCTCCGCTCGCTCAAGCGCGCGGGTGCGATGCGGCTCCGGCATCCCCTCGAAGTCGCGAAATGGCTGGAAAAGCGTGATGTCCAATCCGAAATCACTCGCCATCCGCTTCACATCGCGTGGCGATGCGTCATAGGTCAGGAAATCATTTTCGAAAATCTCGACGCCTGAGAACCCTGCCTTGGCGATTGCGGCAAGCTTTTCTGGGAACTCCCCGCTGATGGAAACGGTCGCGATCGATGTGCGCAATGGCATGTTTTGTTTGCCCGTGTCATAGCTGATCATGTTGCGTTCCCTTTCAACACTATGTACTAATTGGTTAATAATGGGGCGCTTCGATGGCGGCCGCTTCGCAGATGGATGAGTTATGATAGCAAGGGCAACCTCGAAGGAAACCCGCCCGGCAAAACGGGATCCGGAAGGTGTCCGTCGCGATATTCTGGCCGTTGCGATGGAAGAGTTTTCGCAAAACGGCCTGTCGGGCGCGCGGATCGATGAAATAGCGGCTCGGACCCGCACGTCGAAACGCATGATCTACTATTACTTTGCCGACAAGGAGGGCCTCTACCAGCGCGTTCTTGAAGAGGCCTATGCAAAGGTTCGTGGCGGCGAGAGCGACCTGGAGCTGGATCATCTTGAGCCGGCCGCAGCGCTCGACAAGCTCTGTCGTTTCACCTTCGATCATCACCGCCGCAATCCGGCTTTTATTCGGATGGTCATGATCGAAAACATTCATCACGGCCGGCACATGCAAATGTCGGGAAAAATCCGGCAGCTCAATCGACCCGCGATCGAAGCTCTTGAGAGTGTTCTGACAAGGGGGCAACAGAGTGGTGTCTTCCGCGAAGGCATTGATGCACTCGAACTTCACTGGCAGATCAGTGCACTTTCGTTTTTCAATGTCTCCAACGTCGCGACCTTTTCTTACATTTTTGGCAACGAGCTTTTCACGCCGGGCGGCCAGGATACGCTGTCGCGCCACGTGGCCGAGATGGTTCTTCGTTATGTGTTGAGCGCCGACCATATCACGCTTGTCGGGAAGAGCGGCCGATGAGGTGGCGTAGAGCCACTTCATAGCCTTCAATGCCAAGGCCGGCGACGACCCCCTCGGCTCTGGTCGACACATAGGAGTGGTGGCGGAAAACCTCGCGTTTGTGAATATTGGAAATGTGAACCTCGATGACCGGTGCCTCGAAGGCATTCAACGCATCGAGGATTGCGACCGATGTGTGTGTAAACGCGCCGGGGTTAATGACAATCCCAGCCGATTTCCCGCGTGCCTCATGAATCCAGTCGATTAACTCATATTCCCGGTTGCTCTGCGCAAAAAAGAGATCGTGCCCCGCGGCATCCGCGATCGTTCGGCACGCTTTTTCGATGTCGGCGAGCGTTTCATAACCGTAGATTTCCGGCTGGCGTTGTCCAAGAAGATTGAGGTTCGGGCCGCTTAGAACGGTGAAAAGGCTCATGCGACCCCCTCTGCCATGCAAAGTTCGGTGAAATGGGCGCCCATACGGGAGGCATCAGGTTCACGACCACAAAACAGCCGGAAGGCGCCAACCGCCTGAAATACCGCCATGCCGCCGCCCGGCAGTGTCCGACACCCTTTTTTTTCTGCTGTTGCCAGGAGTTCAGTGACAAGCGGCATGTAGACGATGTCAGCAACCCAGTGACGGGGCTCAATCAGGCTTGCAGAAATTGGCATGCCAGGATGAGCGGGCATGCCCATCGGCGTTGCGTGGATCAGACCATCGGCAGAAGACAATGACACGCCCGCATCTTGTGTGGCAAAAGCGCGGCCTTCACCAAAACGAGCGTTGAGTTCGCCAGCAAGGCGCTCGGCGCGGCTATTGTCGCAATCGAATATATCGAGGTGGGTAATGTCGAGCTTCAGCGCGGCATGGGCGACGGCAACACCTGCGCCGCCTGCTCCGATCAACAGGGCGCGGTCCCGCTTTGCATCGGGCAGGCCACGTATGAAGCTTTCATAAAAGCCATACCAGTCGGTGTTGTGGCCGGTTCTTTTGCCGTCGTGAAAAACAACCGTGTTTACAGCCCCCAGCATGCGGGCGTCGTCAGACAGGTCATCAAGATGCGGTATAACGGCCTGCTTGAAAGGGTGTGTGATATTGACGCCCGCAAATCCCCGATCCTGCGCGTCGCGGAGCAGGTCTGGCAATGCACTCTCAGAGAGACCAAGGGCATGAATGTCCATCAGTTCGTAGGCGTAGTCGAGCCCGTGGGCTGCACCTTCGCGTCTGTGGAGTGCGGGGGTTTTCGAAAGCTGAATGTCGGCGCCTATCAGGCCGACTTTGAAAGAAGTTGGGTCTGTCATGATCCGGTGTCGCTCGTCGGCGTGGGAGAGAAGGCGGGATTGATCCGCCTCCCGTTCGGTTCGCGAACTCAATGGTGGGCGAGAATTTCACCCAGGAATGTGCGGGTGCGCTGATGCTTGGGATCGCGGAAAAATTCGTCCGGAGGGCCCTCTTCGATGATTTCACCGGACGCCATGAAAACGACGCGGTCGGCAACCTGCCGGGCAAAGCCCATTTCGTGGGTGACGCAGATCATCGTCATACCGTCCCGGGCAAGCCCGATCATGGTGTCGAGCACTTCCTTGACCATCTCAGGGTCAAGCGCAGATGTTGGTTCGTCAAAGAGCATCGCTTTCGGCTCCATGCAGAGCGCGCGGGCAATTGCTGCGCGCTGCTGTTGGCCGCCCGATAGCTGGGCGGGGAACTTGTGTGCCTGATCGAGAATTCGAACCCGTTCCAGGTATTTGCGGGCGGTCGCTTCTGCCTCGCTTTTCTGCAGGCCTTTCACACGCATCGGAGCGAGAGTGCAGTTCTCCATGATGGTTTTGTGCGGGAAAAGGTTGAAGTTCTGGAACACCATGCCGACCTCGCGCCTGACAGCGTCGATGGCGCGGCTCGAATCCGAGAGGGTGTTGCCTTCGACGGTAATCTTTCCCTCCTGGATTTCCTCCAGATGGTTGATGCAGCGGATCAGCGTCGACTTTCCCGACCCCGACGGGCCGCAAAGGACAATTTTTTCGCCTTTGCGGACCGTGAGGTTGACGTCCTTGAGAGCATGATAGGCTCCATACCACTTGCCAACCCCTTCAAGGGCTATAAGCGGAACCTGTGTTGCGGCGGATTGCGGCATGGGAGCCTCCTGATTACTTCACGGTGAAGGGGATGTCGGGCAGAGAATCCGGGAAACTCGGGACTTCGCGCTTCATCCATTTGTCGTAGATCTTGGCGAGCTGTCCGTCCGACTTGATCTTGTCGAGGAAGGTATTGATGGTCTCGTTCCAGTCCTTCTCGCCGGGACGTGTACCCGCACCGTTGTAGAGCGTGGTCAGATCGAACTTCGGCTCGTACTTGTCTTTGGCCGCCGCATTCAGGCGGTCTCCATAGAACTGATTGCCGCCGACAACTTCGACCTGGCCGGAAATAAGCGCCTGGATGTTGGCAGCGTCATCGTCGAAGCGCAGGATGTTGGCTTTGCTTCCTGCTCCGGCCGTAATGGACGTATCCATGGCGCTCGACTTCGGAACGCCAACTGCAACGCCGGTAAGATCGTCATAACCGGCGATTTTCTTGTCCTTTGGGCCATAAACCGAGAGAACGTTACCGGCGTAAGGCTTCGAATACTGGATCGTCTTGGCGCGTTCTGCCGTCATGCCCATCGTCGCAAAAAGCACATCGACTTTGCCAGTCAGAAGCGCCGGGATGCGGTTTGCCACCGCAAGCGGCACGAATTCTACCTTGACCCCGAGATATTCTGCGAAGGCCTTGCCAATATCAGCGTCAAGACCGTCCTGGACGCCGCTTGAGTTCACGAAACCCCAGGGCGAATTGTCTCCCTGGATGCCGATGACAACCTTGCCCTTGGCCTTTGCTTCTTCAACGGTACCCGCGAACGCATCGACCGGTGCCACGAATGGCAGGGCGACCGTTGCTGCGGCGAGCGCGAGCAGGGTGCGGCGTGAAAATGTCGTCCTGGTGTTTTTCATCTTTTGCTCCTCCTTACAAAGCTGATGAATGGTGCATTTCCGAAGGGAAATGCGTGGATAAAAGCGGTGGTTAGCGCGACGCAGTCTGCAGCCGTCTTTCAACGCCGGCGCCCCAAAGGGAAAGCGGCCAGCAGATCAGGAAATAGATCACGCCGACGAGCGCGAAGACGGTGAGCGGGCGGAATGTCTGGTTTGAGACTATCTGGCCTGCGCGTGACAGCTCAACGAAACCGACTATGGCTGCGAGCGAGGTGCCCTTGATGAGCTGCACCATGAAGCCGATCGTAGCAGGCAGAGCGATTTTGAAAGCCTGCGGCAAAACGACGTCCTTCATGATGGAGCCGTAGTGCAGCCCGAGTGCCTTAGCGGCCTCGGTCTGCCCCTTCGGCACGGCCTGAATGCCACCACGCCAGATTTCACCAAGAAACGCGCTGGCATGCAGGGTGAAGGCAATGGCAACTGCAATCCAGGCGTCGACATTGAGGCCAGCAAGCGCCACGCCGTAATAAACGACGAAGAGCTGCATCAGGAGGGGAGTACCCTGGAAGACGGCGATGTATCCGGTCGTGACGCGCTGGGAGAGGGGACTTTCAGCCGTGCGGGCAAGCGCTACGCAAAGCCCGAAGACGCCACCGCCGATAAAGCCGATGATTGTCAGAGCAAGTGTCCACTTCAGACCTTGCAGCAGGAAAAACAGTTCGTTGGGGCCGATGGATGCCATTGTCGTCGCCTCACTTGACCGGATAGCTGAAGGAAATGCGGGAGATGAGGCCGAAGACACCCATCATCAGCGACGAAATCACCAGATAAAGCAGCGTGATCGAGAAATAGACTTCAAATGAACGGAAGGTGTCAGCCTCTATCTTTTGCGCGACGGACGTCAATTCGTAAGCCGCAATCGACGTACAGACAGATGTCGTCAAAGTCAGCATGATGAAATGGCTTGTGAGCGAGGGATAAACCGCCCGCAATGCCGGCTTGATGATGATGTGCCGGAAGATCTGCGAGCGGTGCAGGCCAAGTGCCAGTCCGGCCTCCACCTGACCCTTCGGTATGGAATCGACGCCGCCGCGAATGATTTCGATGGCATAAGCTCCACCGTTCAAGGCGAGCGCGATGATCGCGGTGACAGTCGGGTTTAGCTTGATGCCAATCTGCGGGAGGGCGAAGAAAATGAAGAAGATCTGCACGAGAAATGGGGTGTTGCGGATCGCTTCGACAAAGCCGATGACAATGCCACGCAAAAGCTTGAAACGAGACCTGCGCGCGATGACACCTAAGACACCGATAACGGTGGCAAGGGACATGCCGGCGATTGCAAGGCCGATCGTCGCCAAGCACGCGACCAGCAACTCAGGCAGGCGTTCGTAAACCGCCGAAAAATCGAGACTGTATGACATTCTTCCTCCAACCCGTCCGGTGCGGACCAGTGCCTGGGGCTCTGTCCACCGCGCTTTGAGACTTTCGGTCCCAAACTCCTCCATCCGGTATTTTGTCTCGCCTGAAGCGCAGTCTCCTCTCGCGCATTCTGGCTCTGTTAAGTTTGTTTGTACCAGTTAGTTCATTTTTATGTCAAGCATTTCGATTGTTGAAAAACCCTGATCTTCACGATTTTTCTGTTTTACTGCGATCAGTAAAAGATGCGTTATTTCAATGTGTAACGACGATAAAAGCAGACGGTTTCTCGATGCACGAGGCGACCGTCGCGTGATGCGCTTTAAATGTGCCAGCAGGTGTCTTTCGTCAAAAGCTTGCGGGCATTTTCGTCAGCTTTTGGTGCTACCCAGCTTGTCGATCTGAGCGACAAGCCGCTCGGCAACAAGCAATGCGTTTCCGGTTGCTGTGACCATTTGCGGCAGGACCAACCATTCCAGCATCCAGCCCGCCCCGGATCGTTCCTGCTCATGAACGAGCGACTGATGCAGGGCCGAAAGCTGCACCGCGTTATATCGTGCGAGCGTCACAAGAGTTTCGGCTGAAACGGGATTTTGTTTATGCGGCATGGCAGAGGAGCCGCCACCACCGGACAGACGAATTTCCCCACCCAGTTCAGCCAGAAGGGCGATGTCCTGTCCAATCTTACCGAGGCTCCCGGTTGTCAGTGCAAGCAGGTTGCCAAATTCAGCAATCCCGTCACGCTGGCTATGCCATTGCGGCTTGTCGGTGAGGCCGAGCCGCGTCGCTAGGATGGCGCGCACGGTTTCAGCCTTGTCTCCGAGCTTTTCGAGCGTGCCGGCAGCACCACCGAACTGAACCGCAAAACCATTTTGCGCGTAGGTCTCCAGCCTGAAAAGATGACGCTCCAGTGGTTCAGCCCAGCTCCGCACGCGGTCCGCGACGGTGATGGGTATTGCCGCTTGCATTCGCGTATATCCCATTAGCCTTTCTTTGCCGTCACGCGATGACAGGGCATCCAGGCCATCGGCAAGGCGCCCCAGCCGTGAAACGATAATTTCTGACGCCGCTTTCAGCCGAAGCATCAGGCTGGTGTCGATCACGTCCTGGCTGGTCGCGCCATAATGAACTTTATCTGCCGCCGGCCCACCGACTGCCGATCGCAACTGCCGAACCAGTTCGGGCAGGACAACGCCATCTTTTGCAACGCCGTCCCGAAGGGCTGTCATGTCTGCGGAGAATGCAGACAGACCGGTGACGATCGTTGCCGCTGCATCTGCTGGAATGATACCGGCCTCCGCCTCTGCTTCAGCAAGTGCGACTTCGAAGCGCAACATCGCGTCGATATCGGCTCTCGCAGAAAACAGCTCGATAATTTCGCTGTCTCCGAAAAGGCCGGATAAAAACGGATGTTCGAAAGGCAGAAGGCTCATGTCTGGTTCCGGTATGTCTGGTCAGATATCGAAGAACACGGTCTCGCCTTCGCCCTGCAGGCGAATGTCGAAACGATAGGTGTTCCCTTCTTCCCTGGTGGCGATCAGCGTTGCAAGCCGGCTTTTATGCTCGACGCGGGCAAGCACCGGATCAGCGGCATTGGCTTCCTGCTCCTCCGGGAAATACATGCGGGTATGCAGTCCGATATTGATGCCGCGCGCAACAATCCAGAACGTGATGTGCGGTGCCATCATGCGGCCGCCCTTGAAGGGGACAGGGCCTGGTTTGATGGTTTCGAACACGAACTCGCCGGTGTCCATGTCGCCCGGCGAGCGCCCGAAGCCTATGAAGTTGGGATCGGCGGCACCACGCGTTTCGCTCGGGCTGTTGTAGAGCCCGTTCGAATCCGCCTGCCAGATTTCGATCAAGGCATCCTTGAGCGCATTGCCGCCGCCATCGTAGACCGTGCCGCGCACGGTGATGCGTTGGCCAAGGGCATTGTCGTTATAGAGCGCGCCCGAGCCAAGATCTTTTTCGAAGATGCCTTCGATACCCACGAAGTTCGGTGTGCAACCGATGTGTACGTAGGGGCCTGCCGTCTGCGAGGAGGTTTCTTTGAAGTAGTTGAGCGGCTGAACCATGGTCAGTTACCCTCCATACGGTTCTCGAACACTGTCGAACGGCGACCGCGCAGCACGATATCGAATTTGTAGGCACGCATGTCCATCGGGATGGTGGAATTCATGTCGAGTGGTGCAATCAATCGCCTGATCGCGTCTTCGTCAGGAATGGTTTTGACGATGGGACAATTCCAGATCATCGGATCGCCCTCGAAATACATCTGTGTGATCAGACGCTGTGAAAAACCGTGGCCGAAGACCGAGAAATGGATATGGGCTGGTCGCCAGTCGTTCACGCCGTTTGGCCAGGGATAAGCACCGGGCTGGATCGTCTTGAACCAATAATAGCCATTCTCGTCAGTAATCGTGCGGCCAACACCGCCAAAATTCGGATCGATTGCCGCAAGATAGGTTTCCTTCTTGTGACGGTAACGTCCACCTGCGTTGGCCTGCCAAAATTCGACAAGCGCCCCTTCGACGCCACGGCCTCGTTCATCGATAACCCGGCCGTGAACAAGAATACGAGGGCCGATCGGCATTTCGCCGGGCCGCGCATAGTTGAGGATGAGGTCGTTATCCAGTTCATTCAGCATGTTATGGCCGAAAACTGGTCCGGTGATTTCGCTTTTTGTGCCATCCAGCGAAATAAGCGCGCGCTGTGGTGACCGCAGGATCGAGGTCTTGTAGCCCGGTGCAAAAGCTGGTGGATGGATGTCTCGGTCACGTGCGAAGAACGGCCCAGTTTCGGGCGGTGTGTTGCTCATTTCGTCTCCTCCTCACGAGAACTATCGGCGCGCATGCTTGCCAGCGCAAGCTTGGCGATCTTGAAGGCGTGGTTTGCGGCAGGAACCCCGGCATAGATTGCAACATGCAACAACGCCTCGCGAATGTCTTCGTCTGTCGCGCCGGTATTGACGGTTGCGCGCACATGCATTGCAAGTTCTTCATCCTGTCCAAGCGCTGCTAGCAGAGCGATGGTGACCATCGAACGCTCACGCTTTGTCCAATGGTTGCCAGACCACACGGTTCCCCAAGCGGACTCTGTAATAAGCTGTTGGAAAGGTCGGTCGAACGGGGTGGTCACAGCTTCAGCGCGATCGACATGGGCATCGCCCAGAACCGAGCGACGCGTTTTCATGCCGCGTTCAAATCTGTCTTTATTTTCAGCCATCGATCAGGCCTCCGGCAAGGTATTGAGAAAATCACTGACGGCTTTTGCATAAGCCGCCGGTTGCTCAAGGCAGGGAATGTGGCCGCATTGCTCAATGGTGGTGGAGCGTGCACCAGGTATCAGGCTTGCGAGCGTCTCTATCAGCTCAGGCGGCGTCGAACCGTCGCCATCGCCCGCGACGCAGAGTGTCGGGACCGAGATGCGGCGAGTGGCTTCGGTATAGTCCGCGTCGCGAATTGCGGCACAGGTGCCGCTGTAGCCTTCTGCCGGCTGGCGGGCCAACATGTTGCGTGCGCCGGCGTAAATCACGTTCGACGGATCGCGGAATGGCGGTGTGAACCAGCGCTCCATGACCGGGTCGATCAGAGATGATAGGCCATCGGCGGAGATCTTTTCGATGCGGCCGTTCCACATGTCGGCTGTGCCGATTTTGTGGGCCGTGTTGCTGAGCACGAGTGCCTGCACCAAATCGGGGCGGCGGGTGTAAAGGCCCTGCGCGATCAGGCCACCAACGGATAGACCCCAAATGATCGCCTTCTTGACGCCGAGATGATCGAGCAACGCGATCAGGTCATCGACGTGATCGTCGATCGAGTAGGGCGTAGCGCCAATATCGGACAAACCATGTCCGCGCTTGTCGTGCAGCACAAAGGCGTAGTTTTCGCCAAGCGCATCAATGACGGGCTGCCAGATGCGAAAGTCTGTTCCAAGCGAATTGATAAAGGCGATGACTGGCTTTCCGCTGCCAAGTCCAGTGGCGCGGAAGTGGATTGCGTTGTCGCCAGAACGCAGAAAATTCATGATGACTCCTCCTGCCGGCGATATTGCAAGTGCCATACGGTTAAGTAAAATGAGTTTATTGATGAAAATGATAACCTATGGATTATGGATCGATGGTCGATCAGCGCATAAAGTTCCGACATTTGCAGACCTTCGTGGAGGTTGCGCGCCAGAAAAGCGTCATCAGAGCGTCGGAAATTCTCCATGTGAGCCAGCCGGCGGTCACCAAAACCATCCGTGAACTGGAAGAAATCCTCGGTGTATCACTGTTTGATCGCGAAGGGCGCGGTATCAGAATAAGCCGTTACGGAGAGATATTTCTGCGGCATGCAGGCGCGACGATGACCGCGCTCAGGCAGGCTGTCGATTCCGTTTCGCAGGAAGCTGGACGAGCAGGCCCCCCGGTCAGGATAGGAGCCCTGCCAACCGTTTCGGTCAGGATCATGCCAAAGGCGATGGACGGTTTTCTCGCGGAAAAAACCGGAAGTCCCGTCAAGATCGTCACCGGAGAAAACGCTGTCCTGCTGGAACAGCTAAGGGTCGGGGATCTCGATCTCGTTGTCGGTCGTCTGGCTGCGCCGGAAAAAATGGCCGGTTTTTCCTTTGAACACCTTTACTCGGAAAAGGTCCGTTTCGTCGTCCGTGCAGACCATCCGCTTCTTGATGAAGGCGTCTCCGTTTTCGAGCGCCTGCACGAGTTTCCGGTGCTCATGCCGACGCGGCAATCGGTGATTGGTCCTGTTGTCGAGCAATTCCTGATCGCCAATGGCGTCTCCGCATTGCCCATCCGCATCGAAACGGTTTCCGATGCATTTGGACGCGCCTATCTGAGAACCAGTGATGCCGTCTGGATCATTTCCGAAGGCGTTGTCGCAGCGGATATCGCCGATGGGATTCTGGCGATCCTGCCCGTGGATACCGGCGATACCAGCGGCCCCGTTGGACTGACTGTGCGTGCAGATACCCAACCGTCATTGCCGCTGGCATTGCTCATGCAGGCCATTCGTGAGACGGCGAATGACCTACTTTCCGAACCCGTCGGTCAGAACGGCAGGCCGACGTAATTCTCCGCGAGCGACGTAGAAGCAGCACGCGAATGCGTCAGATAGTCGAGTTCGGCCTCCTGAATGCGTTGCCCGAAATCTCCTGTTTCAGGGAACCGGTGCATCATCGTTGTCATCCACCAGGAGAAGCGCACCGCTTTCCAGACGCGGGCGAGTGCTTTTTGGGAATAGGCGTCGATGCCTGCTTCTGACTGTTCATTGTAAAATTCGATCAATGCCTCACTCAGGTAGTGGACATCGCTTGCCGCGAGGTTCAGACCCTTGGCCCCGGTTGGTGGCACGATGTGCGCGGCATCTCCTGCCAGGAAGAGACGGCCAAAGCGCATCGGCTCCGAAACGAAGGAACGCAAAGGAGCGATCGACTTTTCGAAGGAGGCGCCAGTCGTCATGGCTTGCGCATGTTCCTCGGGAAGTCGGGTGCGTATCTCGTCCCAGAAGCGTTGATCGCTCCAGTCCTCAACCTTGTCGTCCAGCGAGCACTGAATGTAATATCGGCTGCGTGTTTCAGAGCGCATGGAACAGAGTGCAAAGCCGCGCGGGTGGTTGGCATAGATCAGTTCATGACTGACTGGCGGTACATCGGCCAGAATGCCGAGCCAGCCAAACGGGTAAACACGCTCGAATTCCTGGATGGCCTTTTGCGGGACCGACTTGCGGCTGACACCGTGAAAGCCATCGCATCCCGCGATGAAATCGCAATCAATGCGGTGCGTTAAGCCATCTTTTTCATAGGTAACATAGGGACTTTCGCCATCGAAATCGTGGGGGATGACGTTTGATGCGTCATAGATTGTGGTCGCGCCGGCGCTCTCGCGCGCATCCATGAGATCATGTGTGACCTCTGTCTGGCCATAGACCATGACGCGTTTGCCGCCCGTCAGATCGAAGAGATCGATGCGGTGGTCACGGCCATCGAAAGCCAGAGAAAATCCGTCATGCGGCAAGCCCTCCCGGTGCAGTCGTCCCGCGGCGTCGACCTTCTCGAGCAGTTGGACTGAGCCCTCTTCCAGGACGCCGGCGCGAACGCGGCCAAGAATATAGTCCTTGCTGACGCGATCCAGAATAATGTTGTCGATGCCGGACTTCGCCAGCAACTGGCCGAGCAAAAGGCCCGACGGGCCAGAGCCGATAATGACGACCTGCGTGCGCATTCTTTCCTCCCGAAATTGTCTCCGGTCAAGAAATTGCCGTTGCCAAAGCAGGTTCTCAATGGACTTTTCGGCGCAATAATTGCACAATCCGACCATCGGAGGGGAGGCCGAATTGAATGCGTGCTGCGATGGGAGATAGACTTTACGGGGAGGAGCCGGCACCAGACAGCGAGTTTCGGTTTCATTGCGAAACGCTTTATTCGAGAAGCAGCCTGCACCGGTTCGAGATCGGTTCGCACCGGCATGCAGGGTTTCTGCAGATACTCTTTATCTCCGGCGGTGAAGGCGATGCCGTGTTCGAGGGGCGGGTCGAGCCGATCAATCCGCCGGTCGCGATTGTCGTCCCACCGGGGTTCGAGCACGGTTTCAGATTTTCGCGAACGATTGAAGGCGTGATCGTTACGGTTTTACCGGGAGCGCTTTCGACCTCTACGCAAGCCGTGCTGCGCCGAAATTTCGCAAGCCCCAAGCTCATGGCTTTGAAAGACATCCCAGAGCTTGATTTGCTTCAGTCAGCCTTCCAAACCATTTCAAGAGAGTACATCGCGCATGAGGCGGGCTGGGACGCGATGATCGAAGGGCAGCTCGCTGTCGTTGCGACCTGGCTTGCCAGGATTGCCCGTCCGATCAGCCTGGAGAGGGGAGACGGTGTCACGGAAAAGCGCTTCGACCTTCTCCTTTCATTGATTGCTCGGCATGTACGCGAACCTCGTCAGGCTGCCTTTTATGCGGAAAGGCTTGGCCTTTCTCAAACGCATCTCAACCGGCTTGTCAGAAACGCATGCGGCTTGAGCCTGCAACGGCTTGTTGCCAGGCGACAACTCGAAGTCGCCAAGCAGGAACTGATATTTACAGCCTCGACAGTAAGGATGATTGGCGAGGGCTTGGGTTTTGCCGATCCGGCCTACTTCAATCGGTTCTTCAGGCGCGAGACTGGTATGTCGCCTCAAGCCTGGCGCCTGGCTGAGCAGCAGAAAATGGCGGTCTCGGCCAAGGCTTTAGAAACCAATCTGACGCCGTAAATCGTGAGTTTCAGTCGACCGTTCAGCCTTTGGCCGTCTCTATGAAACGGATGGCATCGCCGACAGTGATGATCTTGTCTGCCGCCTTATCCGGGATTTCGAGATTGAACGCCTCTTCGATTTCCATGACGATCTGTACGACTTCAAGGGAATCGGCATTCAGATCGTCGGAAAAACTCGCCTCGTTGGTGACTTTGTCGGCGTCCACCCCGAGTTGCTCTACGATGATCTGCGTCACGCGGGCCGCAACGTCGTAGTTTGCAGGTTCAATTTGGTTCGGAACATTCATTATCGTCACCTCAGTTCTAATCTTGCCTCCCGGTGTCGCATGATGCCCACCGATAGAAGGCGAAAATACCAATTGCCAGAAAAACGAGGATTATAAGGCTACCAAAGGTCGACATTGCATTCTCGATTTAACAGATCAAGACGTCACACTAGGCTTCGGACATCGAGTACGGCAACGATGATTTGGTAATGTATTGTATATCAAAAAATGCGTGGCGGCAGTTTCCGTATCTGAAACTTGCCGGTTTTTTATAAGTTGTTTCCCGCCCGAAATCGCCACTCTCCCGCCACGAATACCCTCGTTTTCTTCCGCTTCTTAGCCGACCGAAAAAAGGAGAATGGAATGAAACAATTTGGCAGGAAAGCCAGCCTGGTGTTGGCCGCCATGGGCACCGCGACATTTGTGATGACGCCGCCTGCGATGGCTGCGCCTTTTGATCTGTTGCATGGGGTTGAAATCCTGGTCGCGCAAAACGCGCCCGGGGAGTGGAACGGTTACCATGGCCTCCGTGAGGGACGTGACGGTTACAGACGTGGGCCCGACGGATGGTGGTATCCTTTGGCTGCCTTTGCGGCCGGCGCGATCGTCGGCGGAGCCGTCGCCGGTAACGCGCAGGAAATGCCGCCGCCCCCAGACAATGGAAATCCGCCTCCACCGCCGCCGCCGGGAGCAAAGCATATGCACGAGCGGGCGCTTTCCCCGGATCATTATGCATGGTGCGCGAAAAGATACAGGAGTTACCGGGCTGCGGACAATTCCTACGTGCCGCATGCCGGTGTGCGCGCACAATGCCTGTCGCCTTTCAACTGATTGCTCATAGAAGCAGGCCCCGGCACGATCGCCGGGGCGGCTTCACGAAGAAACGGATGTTCCCAAGGGGCTCGCAATCGAGGCACGCTGGATCACCTCTGTTTCCAGCACCACGCGTCGGGCTGCGGCATCAAATCCGCTAAGGCGTTCGACAAGCAGCTTTGCCGCCATCTCACCAAGCCGGTAGACAGGTTGGCGTACCACTGTGACAGGCGGAGAGGTGACCGCTGTCCAATCGGCGTCATGAAAGGAAATGAGAGAAAGATCGTCGGGGATCGAAAGGCCTATTGCTCTTGCCGTCTTGAACACTTCAAGTCCAATAACACTGTCTGATGCAATGATCGCAGTCGGACGATCCTTCGCTTCAAGCATCGCCCTTGCAATCTCGCTGGCAAGTTCAGGCGTCGATGCGCCCATCTGAACAGTCGTTTCGCTTTTGCTGAAGCCTGCCTCGTGACAGATGTCGAGGTAACCCTCAACGCGGCGACGGACCGATCCGGTGTTGATGTCGCCTGGTGAGCGGAACTTATGGTCAGGCGTGTCACAGGCGGTCAGATAGGCGATGCGCCGATGGCCAAGGGCGATCAGCTGGCGTGTGACGCCTTCTGCAGCATTCCGATCATCGGCGATAACGGTATCGACCTCGAAGGCCTCTACTCCCCGATCAAGCAAGGCGAGAGGGCGTCCTGAACGGGCAACCTCCCGCAAGTGCTCGACGTCGCTTTCCTTGGCGGGTGAAACAATCAGGCCATCGACGCGCTTTGCGAGCAGGGTGCGGATCGCCTCTTTTTCCGCGCTGACGTCCTCTCCTGAATTGATGAGGATAACCGTGAAGCCGGCTTGGCGGGCGACATCTGCGATGCCGCGCATGGCGAGGCTGAAGAACGGGTTCTCGATATCCCCGACGACAACACCGATCGTGCCCGAGCGTCCTGTCGTCATGCTGCGGGCAAGTTCATTGGGACGGTAGTCCAGCGCGCGGGCGGCTTCCGTGACGATCTCGCGAACACGTTCGCTGACGGTTCCGTATCCGCCCAGGACGCGCGCCGCCGTCGCTTTCGAGACGCCTGCCTTGCGGGCGACATCGGCGACGGTCACGGAGCTGTTTTGGGGCGAATTCGGTTCCATGAAACAAGCCTTACAAGAGATATTGACGAGTAGCAAATGCGAAGATAACAATTGACTGAAATCAAAGAGACCGGTCTCAATCAATAAAGAGACCGGTCTCATGATGAAATTTCTAATTAATCGGCATGTGATCACATGGTCCGGACGCGAGCTGCAATGTCTTCGTCCGGGTGGGACCCGTGTGTCTTCAAAAATCGCAAAACGTTACCACCAGAGGAGAATGAACCAATGACATTTTCACAAGCAATAACGTCGCCTTTCACCAGAGTTCGTGCAGCCATTCTGGGACTTGCCGTTGGTCTTTCGGCCTCGGTCAGTGCCATCCCGGCCTATGCTGCAGAAAATCCCTATGGCCTGATCGACGCAGGTACAATCAGCGTTGGCACGATGGGCGACGCCAAGCCTTATGCCTTCACCACCGCAGACGGCAGTTTTACCGGTTTTGATATCGAGCTCTTCCTCAATATCGCCGAGCGTCTCGGTTTCAAGAAAGATCAGGTCATCTTTACCGGCCAGGAGTTTGCCGCTCTCATGCCGTCAGTTGCAAACAGCCGCTTTGATGTTGCCGCTGCCGCAATCGGAACGACCGCCAAGCGCAAGGAGACTGTGGACTTTTCTGATGGTTACCTCGCCGGTTATCTCACTGTGCTGACACCGGAGGCAAGCATCAAGGATGCAGCCGGCCTCAAGGGTAAGCGCCTTGGTGTCGTGCAGGGGACCCTGCAGGAAATCTATGCCCAGAAGAACTTCGCCGATGCTGATCTCGTAAAATTCCCCGATAACAACACGGCCGTGTCGGCCCTCAACAATGGCACGATCGACGCCCACTTCCTCGATTACGAGGCAGCGAAGGATTACTCCGGCCGTTACCCGGCACTCAAGATTGCTGTCAATGTTCCAAGCTTCGATGCGCCTGCCGGCTTCGTCATTCGAAAGGGCAACGATGCGTTGCGCGACGCGCTGAACAAGGAACTGCATGCCGCAATGCAGGACGGCACCTGGAAGAAGCTGCACGAGAAGTGGTTCCCGGGTACGCCGATGCCAGAAGCTTATCTTCCCAAGCAGTGATGCCACCTCCCGGTCCGGCTCCCCGGGGTCGGACCGGCTTTTCTTCATGCAGGGGAATATCAGATGAACTGGCTCGAGAACTTACGTCGCAGCTTCCTTGACTGGAATGCTATGGCAGAAGTCCTGCCGACCATGATTACGGTTGGATTGAAGAATACGCTGATCCTGGCTGCCGCATCGACGGTGCTCGGTGTCGTGATCGGCATGATACTCGCTATCATGGGCATATCGCGCTCTGCGTGGCTGCGTATACCTGCCCGTATCTACACGGATATCTTTCGCGGGCTTCCAGCCATTGTTACCATTCTATTGATCGGTCAGGGATTTGCCCGCCTAGGGCGTGAATTGTTCGGTCCATCGCCTTACCCGCTTGGCATCCTTGCGCTCAGCCTGATTGCTGGCGCCTACATTGGCGAGATTTTCCGGTCTGGCATCCAGAGCGTCGAGCGCGGGCAGATGGAGGCTTGCCGGGCGCTCAGCATGAGCTACGGGCAGGGGATGCGGCTGATCGTGGTGCCGCAGGGTGTGCGCCGAGTGCTGCCGGCACTGGTCAACCAGTTTATCGGCAATGTGAAAGATTCCAGCCTTGTCTATTTTCTGGGGCTATTGGCGTCGGAACGGGAAATCTTCCGTGTTGGCCAGGACCAGGCTGTCGTAACCGGCAACCTGTCACCACTCTTGCTCGCGGGCATCTTTTATCTCGTCGTTACCGTTCCGCTGACACATGTCGTCAACGCGATCGACTTTCGTCTTCGGGTCGGTAAACAACGCCCAACAGCGATCACCAGCGGTCTTGAAGAGGTCAGTGAACTCGACGGCGCCTCCCGCTCCACCCAATCGTCGTTCACGGGCGGTAGTGTGGATGTTCGCCAGCTCGGTATGGCCTATGGTGACCTCGATGTCCTGAAAGGCGTCGATCTACAGGTCAAAGCCGGAAGTGTCACATGCATCATTGGACCGTCCGGTTCTGGAAAGTCGACGCTGCTGCGCTGCCTTAACCGTCTGGTCGAGCCGAAAAGCGGCGACATCCTCGTTGACGGGCAGAGCATTCTTGCGATGAAGCCTGAACGATTGCGCCGTCGCGTCGGTATGGTTTTCCAGCATTTCAATCTCTTTCCCGATCACACAGCGCTTGAAAACGTCATGTTGTCGCTCACGAAGATCAAGGGCATGTCCAAGGCAGAGGCCGAGCGTATCGCCAAGGCACGCCTTGCCGATGTCGGTCTGGCGAGCCGTCAGCACCATCGGCCAGGTGGTCTTTCTGGTGGTCAGCAGCAACGCGTGGCAATTGCCCGTGCCTTGGCGATGGAGCCGGAAGTCATCCTGTTCGATGAGGTGACAAGTGCTCTCGATCCGGAACTGGTGAAGGGTGTCCTCAACCTCATGGCCGACCTTGGAAAACAGGGCATGACGATGATCGTCGTGACCCATGAAATGGGCTTCGCCCGGCGTGTGGCGGACCAGGTTGTGTTCATGGATGAGGGGCGTGTTGTCGAGGCAGGAACGCCCGAAGCAATTTTTGATCATCCGCAAAGCCCGCGCCTTCAGCGCTTCCTTGCGGAAGTGCTGTGAGATCGGCGCGCAGGAGAAGACAATGACAAAGACAATCAGATGGGGTGTGCTTGGCTGTGCAGGGATTGCGGTCAAGGCCGTTATCCCGGCCATTCAATCCAGTCGTCTTGGCAGGGTCACAGCGATTGCGTCGCGTGACCTGACCAAGGCCGAGGAAACCGCGGCATCTTTCGGGATTGCCAAGCCCTATGGCAGCTACGAGGCGTTGCTCGCCGATCCAGAGGTGGATGCCATTTATAATCCGCTCCCCAATCACCTTCACGTGCCCATGACCCTCAAGGCGCTGGAGCGTGGCAAACCTGTGCTTTGCGAAAAGCCGATCGCACTCAATGCAGAAGAAGCCGCGGTGTTGGCAAAAGCGCAGGCCAAGGCGCAGCTTCCTGTCGCTGAAGCGTTTATGGTGCGTCACCATCCGCAGTGGAAACGGGCAAAAGCTCTCATTGCGGAAGGGCGCATCGGAGAGTTCAGGGCGATGCAGACGATCTTTTCCTATTATCTCGATGATCCAGCGAATGTCCGAAATCAGGCATCCATTGGCGGCGGTGGGTTGTTCGACGTCGGTTGTTACGCCATCAATACAGCGCGTTTTCTGTTTGATGCCGAACCGTTGCGCGCCATCGCCTTGATGGAACGTGATCCGGTGTTCGGTACAGATAGGCTGACGAGCGGGCTGATGGAGTTTCCGGGGGCGCGCCAGCTTGTTTTCACCTGCGCGACGCAACTGGCGCTGACCCAGAAAGTGACGATCCTCGGGACCCGCGGCCGTATCGAGATAAAGGTGCCGTTCAACGCCCCGGCAGATGAGGTGACGGTGATCGCGAGTGATGACGGGCGTGACCTCTCCGGCGGCGGACGCGAGGAGATCATAATCGATCCCGTCGACCAGTATCGCGAACAGGTCGATGCCTTCGCATCTGCCATCTTGACAGGAACGCCGCTTTCCGACGGCCTCGACGACGCTGTCGCCAACATGAAGGCGATAGACGCGCTGATGCGTTCGACGACGAGCGGACGCTGGGAAAGCCCCTGATCATTCTTACCGATCTTGACGAACAACCATCGAAAGACACGATAATGAGCGACACCATCATCACTTCAGCCATCATCATCGGCGCCGGCATCTTTGGCGTTTCCACCGGTTTGCAGCTCGCCCGTCGCGGCGTGAAGGTCACCATCGTCAATGATGGTCCACCGGCAAACGGTGCATCTGGCCGTTCACTCTCCTGGTTGAACTCCGCCAGAATGCGCTCCGAGCCTTATCATCTCTTGCGGATGGCAGGGATCGATCGTTATCGCACGCTTGCTGCCCGTCATCAGGATGCGGACTGGCTGCGTTTCGAAGGTGGCCTCACCTGGGATGCAGAAGGCGAAGGCAACGGCATAGAACGCGCCTTCGCATATGAAACCTCGATCGGCTATGACGCCAGGCACCTGTCGTCCCAGGCTGTTGCAAACTCGACGCCAGGTGTTGATACGCGGGCGGTGACGGCGCCGGGGGCGATCTTTAATCCTGGCGAAGGCTGGGTCGATCTGCCGCGACTGATCGGTCATCTTCTGGAGGAATTTTCCGCTCTTGGCGGCGTGCTCATCACTGATCAGGGAAAGGCGAGCGTCATAGTCGAGGAAGGGCGTGCCGTTGGCGTGGTGACAACGTCGGACAGCCGGTTCAGCGCGGATGTGGTTGTTCTGGCGACAGGGCCTGACGTGCCAAAAATGGCGGCGGAATCAGGTTTGACAATCGGCGACGATACCCCGATTGCCCTTCTGGTACAGACAAAGCCGCTCGACCACCCCCTTGCGGCGGTGTTGAACACGCCACGTGTTGCCGTGCGGCCAGCGCCAGGCGGGACGTTTTCGATTGATGCGGATTGGGCTGCCGATGAAGGGGTCAAGATCAAGGCAGATGGAAGTCACGAGATCGACCATTCGGTCGTCGAGGCCTTGCTCAAGGAAGCGTCCAAGGTGCTTGAAGGCAATCCGGAGCTCGAGGTGGCGTCCATCGGTGTTGGTGGCAAGCCCATCCCGGGCGACGGTGAGCCGGTCGTTGGGGCGCTGAAACGTATCCCTGGTTATTATGTTGCCTTCAGTCACAGCGGTGCGACGCTTGGCCTGATCATTGGTGAATTGCTGGCCTATGAAATCGCCACCGGTAAAGAACACCCCATGCTGGCCACCTTCCGGCCGGAACGTTTCGAGCAGCGCGCTTAAGCGCACGACGCTCTACGACCCGGAGAGGCTGCACGTCTCTCCGGTCTTCCCTGCCGCCGCAGCGAAATTCTACGACAAAAGACATCTACATATTCATCGGAAAAACTGATATAGATCCCATAATCTGATGTTGGGAGCTATAATGAGTTCGAAATTCTTGGTGATTGATCCTCGCAAGGATCTGGGGGCATTGAAGGGGATTTTTGCTCTTCCACGCATTCAGCTTTTGCAGGAAATCGCAAACCATCCCGGCATCAACGTCAATGAACTTGCCGAAGTTTCCGAGCTTCCGCAATCATCCGTCTCATCCCACCTCAAGATACTGGAAGAGGCCGGTCTTATTCGTACCGAATCGAGACGGGCAAAAAAGGGAAATCAGAAGGTCTGTTTTGCTGTCTATGACGAATTGATCGTGACGCTGCAGCCTGCTCCCGAAGCAATCCGCGACAATGTCATCGAAGTTTCAATGCCGCTTGGGCTTTACACCAGCAACGCAGTAACCGCACCTTGCGGCATTTGTTCGACGGATGGGATCATCGGCCTCCTCGACGTTCCGGAAACCTACATGGACCCGGAGCGCATGAAAACCAGCCTGTTGTGGTTCACCAGCGGGTTTGTTGAATACCAGTTTCCCAATAATGCCAAGCTTCGCGGGGAGTTGATCGAATCCGTTGATGTCGTGATGGAGGTCAGTTCGGAGGTGCCCGGGACGCTTGCGAACTGGCCTTCCGACATCGTCTTGTCGATCAACGGTGTTGAAATCGGTGTGTGGACATCTCCAGGCGATTTCGGAGATCGTCGCGGCACCTACACCCCTGCATGGTGGAAGCTCCAGGGGTCCCAATACGGCATGCTCAAGACCTGGTCCGTCGGACCTGGCGGCACTTTTGTCGATGGGCACAATATTTCCGATGTCAGAGCAAGTGATCTCGGGCTCAATGAGCACAGGTCAGTGCGTTTGCGTGTGGAAGTCAAGGCAGACAGCAAGCATCCAGGCGGCATTAACATCTTCGGCCGCGGTTTCGGCAACTATGATCAGGATATTCTCCTTCGCCTAAAAACCCTCAGCGAATGACGATGACGGGACGCCTCATGCGCCCGCTTCGCAGTGCAGCACAATATCCCCATTGACAACGCGTCCGCCTCTGTCGAAGTATATCGAAAATTACGATGCATATCGTAATTATTGATTGTTATGGAGGAGACATTCATGAAGGCTCGTATAGCCGTTCATCGCGACTTCAAAATCAGCGACATCGATGAAAGGCTGTATTCGGCCTTCATCGAACACATGGGACGGGCGATCTACGGTGGTATCTATGAGCCTGGCCACCCGCAGGCTGACGCCCAGGGTTTCCGCAAGGATGTTCTGAAATTCGTGCAGGATCTGAAAATCCCCGCCATTCGTTATCCCGGTGGTAATTTCGTATCGGCCTACCGCTGGGAAGACGGTATCGGTCCGCGCGAGAACCGTCCTGTTCGTCTCGATCTTGCCTGGCGTTCGAAGGAGACCAACCAAATCGGCATCAACGAGTTTGCCGACTGGTCCAAAATGGCCGGCATCGAAATGATGCTTGCGGTCAATCTCGGTTCGCGCGGACTGGAAGACGCCCGCAATTTCCTTGAATATGTCAACTTCCCGGGCGGTACGACATGGAGTGATCTGCGTCACTCGCATGGCAAGCCGAATGGCCATGATGTCAAGATGTGGTGCCTGGGCAATGAGATGGATGGTCCCTGGCAGATCGGTCACAAGGTCGCAACCGAATATGGCCGGTTGGCCAATGAGACCGCAAAGGCCTTCAAGGGCTTCGACAAGGACATTGAGGCGATCGTCTGCGGCAGCTCCAACGACGGAATGGCGACCTATCCCGAGTGGGAACGCGAGGTTCTCGAGGAGTGCTACGAGAACGTCGACTACATCTCGCTGCACAAATATTTCGGTAACAAGAGCAAGGATACGCTGAACTACTTCGGCAAGATCGAGGAAACCGGCCGATACATTCAGACGATTGCCGGTGCGATCGACTACGTGAAGGCGAAGAAACGAGCCAAGAACGATGTCTATATCTGCTTTGACGAGTGGAACGTCTGGTATCACATTCGCGACGAGGACAGCCATCGCTGGCGCACCTGGGACTGGCCGGAAGCCCCGGCACTTCTCGAGGAAACCTACAATTTCGAAGATGCGCTGTTTGTTGCGGGTCTCCTCAATGAATTCATCCGTCGCTCGGACCGTGTTCGTATTGCCTGCATCGCGCAGCTCGTGAACGTCATTGCCCCAATCCGTGCTGAAAAGAATGGCCCCGCGTGGCGCCAGACGATTTACCATCCCTATCGCTTTGCTTCGATCTATGGCCGCGGTCAGGCTTTGAACGTTGCCGTTGATGCACCGACCTACGATTGCAGCGTTGCCGACGACGTCTGCTACCTCGATGTTTCCGCCGTCTACAACAGGGACGAGGGCATGTTGACGTTGTTCGTCGTCAACCGTCACCTGACAGAGAAGGCCGAGCTTGACGTCGGGTTGACCGGCTTTTCCGATCTCTCTCTTGCGGAGCACCATGCGATGGAGGGCTACGGTCTGAACGAGACCAACGGTCCTGACCGGCCAGATCATGTAGTTCCAAAGGCTGGTTCGGGAGTTGGTGTGGAAGACGGCAAGCTCAAGGGCGCAATTGCACCGCTTTCCTACCACGTCTTCCGTCTCAAGCTGAATTGAGGCCTGGCATGGGCATCACACTCAGCAATGTCAAAAAGAGCTTCGGCGCGGTGGATGTCATTCATGACGTGAGCATGGAAATACCCACTGGTGACTTCGCAGTCTTTGTCGGGCCCTCTGGCTGTGGAAAATCCACGCTTTTGCGCATGATTGCAGGCCTGGAAGACACAACGGCGGGCAAGATCACCATCGAGGGCAGGGATGTTACGGACGTGGAGCCAGCCAAGCGCGAGGTCGCGATGGTGTTCCAGTCCTACGCACTCTACCCGCACCTGACAGTCTTCGAAAACATGGCCTTTTCCCTGAGACTGAAGAAGACGGCCAAGACGAAGGTCGATGAGATGGTGAATGAGGCAGCGCGCATCCTTCACCTCGAAGATCACCTCAAAAAACGGCCATCCGAACTTTCGGGTGGCCAGCGCCAGCGCGTCGCGATCGGACGGGCGATCGTCCGACAGCCAAAGGTGTTCCTGTTCGATGAGCCGCTGTCCAATCTTGATGCTGAGCTGCGCGTGCAGATGCGGCTCGAATTGGCCAAGCTTCACAAGCAGATCGGCGCGACGATGATCTATGTCACGCACGACCAGGTGGAGGCGATGACCTTGGCGGACCGGATATTCGTCCTCAAAGGCGGGGTGGTGCAGCAGGCTGGCAAACCCCTGCAGCTTTACGACAATCCCGACAACCAGTTCGTCGGCGGTTTTATCGGATCACCCGCGATGAACTTCCTGTCCGGCAGGGTGCTTGGCCGTGCGGACGGCAGTTTGCGGATTGGTATCGATGGAACAGACAGGGAGCTTACAGCTGAGATCACCAACGATGTCGGTGATGGAACCCGCGTCAGGATCGGGCTTCGGCCGGAACACCTTCATACGGTGGAAAACGGTATTCCTGTAACCGTCGACATGGAGGAGGACCTCGGTGGTGTCTCCTACCTGCATACGCGCCTTGCAGACGGACGGCCAATTGTCGTCGAGACGCGCGGGCGCCGCGATAGCCTCGACGGCCAGACAATCTCTCTTGGCGTGGCACCCGGTGACATCCTTGTTTTCGCAGAGGACGGGCAACGGCTTCGCTGAGCGTCGCAGTGAATTGGTTCAACCGCCACCGACGGGAGAAGGGTGGCTTTCAGGAGGAGGAAATGGGCATGCGATACAGAAGTCTGCTTGCAGCGACGGCTATGGCGCTGATGGCGATACCGGCAATGGCTCAGGAAAATGTCACATGGTGGGATTTCCTGAGTGGTGGTGACGGTGTGCGTATGAAAGCGCTGATCACGCGCTTTAACGAAGAACATCCAGACATCAAAATCACCGGCACGACGCTGGAGTGGGGCATTCCCTTTTACACCAAGGTTCGCACATCCGTGGCTGTCGGGCAGGGGCCTGATGTGATGACCTACCATCTTTCACGCCTTCCGCTTGGTCTTGAAGAGGGCGTGCTTGATGAGATCACCGACGAAGATCTGAAAAATGCCGGCGTCACGAAGGAGAGTTTCTTCCCGGCGTCTGTCAAGGCGGCTAGCTCCGACGATGGCAAACTGCACGCCATGCCTTTCGATATTCACTCCATCGTCCTCTATTACAACAAGTCCTATCTGGAAGGTTCGAAGTTCCTCGACGCCAATGGCAAGTTGACCGGCATCAATAATCTCAAGGATTTCGAGGAAGCTCTGGCACTCGCCAAGGAGAAGGGTGCTGCCGCGCCGGTGTCATATGCGACCGGCGACGATGGCGGCACTTTCCGTGTGTTCTATACGCTGCTGCGCCAACAGGGCGGTGAGCTGATCACCGGCAAAGAGGTCCTTGCAGGCGATAATCTGGAAAAGGCCGCCAAGGCGATTGAAGTCATGACGACCTGGGCCGACAAGGGATGGCAGCCCGAGCAGGCGGAGTACGAAGCGTCCGTGGCGCTCTTTACGTCTGGGAAGTCTGCCTTTTCGCTGAACGGCGTGTGGGAAGTGCCCACCATGATCGACCTCGCGAAAAAAGGATCGCTCGGATACGAGTGGGGCGCTGTTCAGGTGCCGAACCTGATGGGAACACAAACCACATGGGCGGATTCCCATGCCTTTGCGATCCCGGCAAACAACAAGATGACACCAGAAAAACGTAAGGCCGTCATGACGGTGATCGGCTGGATGGAAAAGAACTCGCTCTCATGGGCCGAGGCCGGCCATATTCCAGCCTACAAGGAAGTCGCGGAGGGCGAAGCATTCAAGAAGATGGAGCCGAATGCGACCTATTCGGCGCTCGCCAATACGGCCTCCTATGATCCTCGCTCACCGATCGCAGGTGTGGCATCGCCCGCCTATGACGCGGCCATCAACATCATCTCGCCCGCCATTCACGGTTATGCCGAGCCGATGGCTGCAGCAGAACAGATCAAGCAGGATCTGCAGGACAAGCTGAAGTAATCCGATGCGAAGGCCGCGCGTTTGAGCGCGGCCTGTCTTTTTTCTGGGAGGTTGGTGACGTGGCAATGCTCACAAACCGGCGCAAGGAAGTTGCCGTGGCTGCGACCCTCGTGGCGCCGTTCGTCGTGACTTTCGCGCTGGTGTTTCTCTACCCGACGATAAGGCTCGTTGAACTGAGCCTGACAAACTCACCCCTGATTGGTCCGGGGGAATGGGTGGGGCTCGATAATTTCAAGCGGCTTTTATCTGACAAGCTGTTTCTGACGTCTTTGAAGAACAACGGATATTTCGTGCTTTTGACGGTTGTGCCGACGACGGCGCTTGCGCTCGGCATCGCCTTGCTGATCACGCGCCTTCGGGGCTCGTTGCAGGCACTGGCACTGGCGATATTCTTTCTGCCTTACATCCTGCCCGTCTCGGTGGTGACGCAGATCTGGATGTGGATGCTCGACTTCCAGTTCGGTGTCCTCCAGCCGGTCATCGCGTTTTTCAACGGCAAACCCGTCCCGGTCTTCAAGAACCCCTATTGGGTAATGCCGACTGTTGCGGCCGTGACAATCTGGTGGACCAACGGCTTTAATGTGCTGCTGTTCATTGCCGGCCTCAGAAACATTTCCAAGGATTATTATGAGGCTGCCGCACTCGACGGTGCGACACGGATACAGAAGTTCACCAGGGTGACCTGGCCGCTATTATGGCCGGTCACGGGCCTCGTTCTGACACTGCAACTGATCCTGCAGTTGAAGATATTCGACCAGGTTTACCTGCTCAGCAGCGGTGGGCCATTCAATTCATCCTATGTCCTGCTGCTGATGGTCTATCGTGAAGCTTTCCAGCTCAATCACGGCGGATACGCCTCTGCGATCGCACTTGTGCTGTTTGTCGTGATTGCCGTGTTTTCAGTGTTGCAGTTCCAGCTTCTGCGTGCCGGAGGGCGTCGATGAAATCCGCAAGGTTGTTTGAAAACTGGGTGCTGACGCTCGGCACGTTCCTGGCCGCGGCGATCTGGATATTCCCGCTCTACTGGGCTTTCATCACGTCTGTCCGTTCGGAAGAGCGGGTTGTCTCGGATGCCGCCGGTGTCATGCCGGACGAATTCAATCTCGGAGCCTATGTCGATATTCTCTGGAATACCAACATCATCAACTGGTACATCAATTCGATCGGTACGGCCGTTATCATCACCGCCACGGTGATTGTCTCGGGAATGATGTGCGCCTACGCAATTTCCCAGCTTCGTTTTCCGGGCCGGCGCATTCTTTATGGTGTCGTGCTGGCAAGCTTCATGGTTCCATCACAGGCGCTTGTGGTGACGCAGTTTATCCTCATCAATGACCTTGGGCTGATCAACACCTGGGCCGGTATCATCCTGCCGCAGCTGATCGTACCTGTCGTCATCATCGTCTACAAACAGTTCTTCGATGCTGTGCCGAAGGAGATGCGCGAGGCGGTGGTGCTGGATGGTGGCGGCGACTACACGCTGCTCTTCAAGGTCTATCTGCCGCTGAACTGGGGTATCACGACGGCGCTCGCGATCATCACCTTCATCATGGCGTGGAACCAGTTCTTCTGGCCTTTCCTCGCCGTGACAAGCGAAAGCAAAATGACCATTCCTGTCGGGATTACCCAGGTGAACGATGCCTTCGGCGTCTTTTACGCACGGCTGATGTCGGTCGCGCTACTGGGCGCTATGCCGGTCGCGATCGCCTATCTGATCTTCCAGAAGAAGGTTACCGAGGCTGTTATGATTTCCTCAGGCGTCAAAGGATAAGAGACAACAATCTCTTGAAGCCATTGGCGCAGCCTGTTTCATAGTAAGGCTGCGTCAGGCTTTTAATGGTGAGCGTTCCAGAAGAGCGCTTGCCATTTTTCGTTTCGAAGATTTCTCTACGAACCGTAGTGGGTGAGCGTGCCGTCATGTCTTGTGCGGCAACGTTCATCTGGCCTTTAGCGGCGGCCTTCGACGGCTGCGCGAAGGTTGTGGCGGGAAACGCCGAGGTCGCTCAGTGCGCGGTCGTCAAGTTCCGACAGTTCGCGAATAGCGCGACGATTTTCCAGGTAGGTCTTCAGTTTTCTGCCGATACGCATCATCTTGTCCATGTGTTTGTGTGATGCGCATTATTTAGTCTTATCGATGCTGAAAATGAATGCATTTGCTTTCACGGCAGGCATGCTTTTGACGCAGGTCGACCTAGGGACACTCCCGATACGACAATTCGCTATAACGAAACGCTATGGCGGCAGAAAGGAGTTGTGTTGGCCAAGCAAGCCTGCATGAACCTACTGTGACATAAGCCGGAATGAAGACTGGCTAAGAAGAACCGCAAAAAGCGGCATTTCGCGCACGGCATGGAGCCGGACGACGTCATCCGAACACACGGAGTGGGAACATGACATACAAGTTTACTCGCAGGATGCTCTGCATCTCGACCGCGATCCTATCTGTCGCCGGTGCTTTTGCAGCTCCGGTTCAGGCTGCAGACACCATCAAGCTTGGAATCGTTGCGCCGATGAGCGGCCCTAACGCCCGCTACGGCGCGTTTTCCATGCATGGTGCCGAACTTGCTGTGAAAGACATCAATGCTGCCGGCGGCGTCAATGGCATGCAGATCGAACTGTTCAATGCCGATAGCCAGGGAACACCTGTAGAAGGCGTTTCGGCGATCCGTCGCCTGATCGATCAGGACGGCGTTGATTTCGTCATCGGCGACGTATCGAGCTCTGTTACCCTTGCCATGCAACCGGTCGCGGAAGATGCGGAAGTCCTCCTCCTGAACGCTGCTTCTTCCAACCCGAAGATCACCTATCAGGCGGGTGTCGGTGGCTTCAAATGGACCTATCGCAACTACCCGACAGATGAGAACCGAGCCCTCGTCATCACCAAATATGCGGCAGAACAGCGTGGTTTCACCAAGTTCTCTGTCCTGTCTGTTGATAGCGACTACGGTCGCTCCGCGATCACCTTCACCAAGAAATATCTGCCCGACTACAAGGGCGAGATCCTGAGCGAAGATTACTACAAGGAAGGCGAAGTCGACTTTCGCAGTGTCCTCGCAAAGATCCGCGACAATGGCGCGCAGGCCATCATCATGTACGGCCTGGCAGACACCACGCCAATCATTGCCCGCCAGATGCTTGAGCTTGGGATGGCCGGTAAGGTCACACTGATCGGCAATGGCGAATTCAATACGGAAAAGACAATCAAGGCCGCGCCGAAGGCGATGGAGGGTGCCGTCGAGGCGGCTGCATGGCTTCCGCAATATGACTCCGCCGCCAGCAAGGCCTTTGTCGAAAAGTTCACAACGACCTATAGCGAAGCCCCGAACAACCACGCTTACGTGCATTGGGACACCGTCAATTTGCTGTCCCAGGCGATCAAGCAGGCCGGAAGCGCCGACAAGGTTGCAGTTCGCGACGCGCTTTCCAAGATCAAATACGAAAGCCCTGTCGGCGAGGTGACCTTTGACGACCACAACCAGGCTCGCTTGCCGATGATCCTCCTGCAGATCGAAAATGGCGTACCGAGTATCAAAGGCGCATACTCGGCGGACATCCAGTATCCTGCCAACTAAGTCGCTGGGAGGAATGAAACTATGCTCTCGACCATTCTCGAGCAGGTCGTAAACGGGATTGTCACCGGTTCCGTCTATGCGATCGTTGCCGTTGGCATGACCATGATCTTTGGCGTGCTGAGGGCCATCAACTTCGCCCATGGCGAATATTACATGCTCGGCACGTTCGGAGCTTGGTTTGCGATCGACTATCTTGGTCTGTCGTACGAAGCGTCGATCGTCGTTGGCGTCCTTGCGACGATCGTCGTTGCTTATGTCGTTGGCCAGTTGGTCATGCGGCGCATGGTTGGCGCACCTCCGGAATCGGGGGTGCTTGCCACCCTCGGCATCGCGCTGATCCTGCAGAACACGGTGATCTTCGTGTTCGGTGGCGGCTACAAGTTCTTCTCCGGCGGCTACATCGAGCCAATCTCGATCCTCGGTTTCAGCCTTGCGCAACAACGCATTCTCATTCTCATCGTCTGTATCATGGTCTTCATCGGCCTCGAACTCATGGTGACCTATAGCCGTCTCGGAATGGCGATGCGGGCCGTGTCGCAGAACGTTGAATGTTGCGGGGTTGTCGGTATCGATGTGCCGCAGGTCGTCTTGCGCACCTTCATTCTCGGTGCCGCACTTGCAGCACTTTCCGGTGTGCTGACAGCACCTGTCAATGTCAGTGTCTACGGCGGCATGGGCGAACTCATCACCTTCAAGACGCTTCCGATCATCATCATGGGCGGTCTTGGAAACGTTCGCGGCACGTTGTTTGCCGCCATGATCCTCGGCATCGCCGAAAGCCTTGTCGCGACCTATATCGGCCTGCAATTCAGAGACACCGTTGGTTTTGCAACGCTGATCCTGATGCTGATGTGGCGTCCGCACGGTCTTTTCTCGACGCAGGCGCGCTTCTGATAGCCGCGCCCGCCGCATGTACTCGAACTTTGAGGACTAGACATGTCACTCACAGACACAGCAGGCAAGCTGCGCCGGCGCGATCTTCGTATCCCGCTTGCCCTTCTCCTGGTCGTTCTGGCCCTCGTGTTTCCCTTCATCGGAACACGATACGTCACGCACGCTCTTATTATCGCGTTGATCTTCATGCTTCCCGCGCATGGTCTTAACCTGCTGGTTGGCTATACGGGTCTTCTTTCGCTTGCTCAGGCGGCATTCTTCGGCATCGGGGCCTACACGGCAGGCTTGCTCGCTGTCCATTTCGAAACACCGTTCTACGTCAATCTGATTGCCGCAGGTGTCGTCTCCGGCGCCCTTGCTCTCCCGCTTGGCATCCCGGCTTTGCGCCTCCGCTCGACCTCTTTCGTCATGTGTACGCTTGGATTTGTCATCATCGGTCAGGCAATTTCGAAGAACTGGGTATCGCTCACGCGTGGCGACATGGGTCTGTCCGGTATTCCGAAGCCCTACTTTGAGCTCGGCCCGTGGTCGTTCACCGTCAGCGGCACGACGAACTTCTATTACCTCGCTCTGGCAATCGGTGTTCTGGCAACGCTTGCTGCGTGGGCACTTGTCCGCTCGCCGGCAGGGCGCAACATGGTGGCGATCCGTGAAAACGAAACGCTGGCTGAATCTCTCGGAGTGCCCACCTGGCGCTACAAACTGATCGTCTTCATGATCAGTGCTGTCTTTGCCGGTGTCGGCGGTTGCCTCTATGCCTATTACCTTACGGTCGTCAGCCCGTTGACCTTCCAGATGTACTACTCCACCACCATGCTGATCATCGTGCTCGGTGGAGGTGCCGGAATGATCTCAGGTACGGTGTTCGGCAGCCTCTTGTTCGTCGGATTGACCGAGGCTCTTCGCATTACCCCTGAGTTGCGCATGATTGCCTATGGCGGTTGCCTTCTGGTTCTCGTGTTCTGGTTCAAGAATGGCTGTGCGCCGCTCATCAACCGCTTCTGGAACATGATCGGAGGTGCAAAATGACCAGTCACCTGCCGATCCTCGAAATCCGCAATCTCTGCAAATCCTATGGCGCAATCCGCGCGGTCAACGATGTCTCTATCCATATCAACCGGGGTGAGATTGCCGGTCTGATCGGACCGAACGGCTCGGGAAAATCGACATTCTTCGACTGCAGCTCGGGCCTTGCCCGGCCTGATTCCGGTACGGTCATTCTCGATGGCCAGGATATCACCGGTTGGTCGCTCAACCGGATTGCCCGCGAGGGGCGCATGTTGCGCTCCTTCCAGAAGACGGTGACATTCAAGTCGCTCGATGTGGAAGAAAATCTGATCATCGCCGGCCAGATGTTTACGTTTCCCACTCTTGCTTCGACCTTCGGGCTTGGCAAGCTATCGAAAAGCCGTATCGACGGACTGCGGGAACGTGCACGGGAACTAATCAGGATGGCAGGCCTTTGGGACGTCCGTCACCAGCCGGCCGGCAATCTGTCGGGCGGTCAGCAGAAGCTCATCCAGTTTGCCTCGATGTTGATGCCTGAGCCGAAACTCATCCTGCTGGACGAGCCGATGGCGGGCATCAATCCGAAGATTATCGAGCGCGTCGTCGACACGATCCTCTATGCCAACAAGTCGCTGGGCGTCAGCTTCCTCGTCATCGAACACAATATCGATGTGGTGACGAGCATTTGTCAGCGGGTGATTGTCCTCGATCAGGGCACGAAGCTTGTCGAGGGGGCACCACACGACATCATTCAGGACCAGCGTGTCAGGGAGGCCTATCTTGGTGGCTAACTCCAATCTCCTCATCCGTGACCTGCGTGCAGGCTACGGCAACCTCGATATTCTGAACGGCGTCGATCTCGATATTCCGGCAGGCCAGTTCGTTGCCTTGATGGGTCCGAATGGCGCCGGGAAATCGACGCTTCTCAAAACCCTCTATGGAATGACGACCGTCAAGGGGGGCGGCATTGACTGGCGCGGCAAGGATATCGCAGGTGCAAAGTCTCGTGCCATCCTGGGGGAGGGTATGTCCTTCGTTCCCCAGGGACGTTGTAATTTCCCCGTGATGACCGTCGATGAAAACCTGCAGATGGCGGCCTATACGATCCGTGATGCCAAGGTGAAGGCGGATCGTGACTACGTCTATGATCTTTTCCCGATCCTGAAGACCCGTCGCTCCACGCTTGCCGGCAACATGTCGGGTGGCGAGCAGCAGCTTCTGGAAGTGGCGATGGCCGTTCTCCAGCGGCCGAAGGTCCTGCTCGTCGATGAGCCATCGGTGGGCCTGTCACCGGCAGCAATCGGGATCGTTTTTGACGAATTGCTGCGGCTGCATGCGGATGGCATGACGATCCTTTTGGTCGAGCAGAACACGAAGAAGGCGATGGAAGTCGCTGAACGCGCTGTCATTCTGCGCCTCGGCAAGGTGATCTGGGATGGCCTTCCCAAAGACATCACCCACGATGAACTCGGCGAATTGTTCCTGACCGGAAAAATGCGCGGTGAAACCGAAGCTGTCCACTGACGCTTCGTAACTCCCTGACCAACAAGACTAAGGAAGTTCCAATGAGCACATTCGTGCCTGCAACACGCGTGTCCAGGATAAAAGTATCGCCCAGTACGGCGGCTGCAGCACGCGCCCGGGAATTGAAGGCCGCTGGCCGAGATATCGTTGATCTCACGGTTGGAGAGCCGGACTTCGATACCCCGGAAAACGTCAAGGCCGCAGCGCACGCCGCAATCGATCGCGGTGAGACGAAATATACCGCGGTCAACGGAACGCCGGCGCTGCGCAAGGCAATCATCGGTGATTTTGCGCGCCGTCTTGGCGTGACCTACGCCGACAACGAGATTTGTGTTGGTGGAGGTGCCAAGCAGATCCTGTTTCTAGCCCTGATGGCGAGTGTCGAAAACGATGCTGAAGTTATCATCCCGGCGCCCTACTGGGTGTCTTATCCTGACATGGTCATCGCCAATGAAGGTAAGCCTGTCATCGTCGAGTGCCCGCAGGACAAGGGTTTCAAGCTGACGCCGGAAGCGCTCGAAATGGCAATTACGCCGAAAACGCTCTGGCTCATCCTCAACGCACCCTCCAATCCGACGGGGGCTGCCTATACCAGACGTGAACTTGAGGCGCTCGGTGCGGTGTTGTTGCGCCACCCCCACGTCTTTGTGCTTTGCGACGACATCTACGATCAGGTCTGGTTCAAGGATGAGCCGATGACGACACTTGTGGCGGCTGTGCCTGCGCTCAAGGACCGTGTGCTTCTGGCGAACGGTGTCTCCAAATCCTACGCCATGACGGGCTGGCGTATCGGCTACGCAGCAGGACCGGCGCCACTCGTTGCTGCCATCAACAAACTTCAGTCACAAATGTCATCTTGCCCCTCATCCATCAGTCAGGCGGCAGCCGCACATGCCTTGTCCGACGACCAGCGGTTTATTGCTGAGAGCACCGATGTCTACAAGGAAAGGCGCGATTATGCCTGCGCCAAGCTCAACGCTATTCCTGGCCTTTCCTGCGCCGTGCCAGATGGAGCATTCTATCTCTATCCAAACTGCAGCGGCGTCATTGGGAAAAAGACACCGGATGGCAAGGTGATCGAGAACGATCTCGATTTCGTCCTCTACCTTCTCGATGGCGTCGGCGTTGCCGCACTGCAAGGGGCAGCTTATGGGCTCTCTCCGCATTTCCGCCTGTCATTTGCAACCTCCATGGAGGTTATTCAGGAGGCTTGCAGCCGTATCGAGCGGGCTGTGACGCAACTCCAGTAGTTGCTGCTACGCCGGCAGGAGGCCTTGCAATTTGCGTCCTGCTGGCCTTAGGTTCCGGCCAAAGGCTTGGGAACCATGAGTGTCGATTTCAAAAAACTGAAAAGCTTCGTCAAGATCGTCGATACCGGTAGCGTATCGAGAGCGGCAAGTCTGTTGCGTATTGCCCAACCGGCTCTGTCGCAACAGATCGCCTCTCTTGAAGCCCATTTTCGCCACCAGCTTCTGATCCGTAGCAATGTCGGTATTACGCCGACAGAAGCAGGCATGATCCTTTATCGCCACGCACAGATCATGCTGCGTCAGATCGACCAGGCACAGACCGACATCGAACAATCGGCCAAATCGGTCGCAGGGCGCGTATCGATCGGGCTTGCCACCTATTCGTCGTCGAGTGCTCTCTCCCTGCCGATCCTCAAGGAAATCCGCGCGAAGTACCCGCAGATCATCGTCCACATCAACGACAGTTTCGGTCATATCCTGAGCGAGCTCGTGATGACCGGCAAGATGGACATGGCGCTGATCTATACGTCCAACCCGATCAAAGGCGTGACGCTGCAGCCGCTGTTCCGCGAAGAAATGTTCCTGGTGTCTCCGGCCGACATGGAGCTTCCAGCTGAGGCCGGACAGCCGCTTCCACTCTCTGCGCTGAATGGTCACCCCCTGCTGTTGCCCAGCAAGAACCACTTTCTGCGCCGGTTGATTGACGATGCCCTGAACCGGGCCCGATCCGTTCCCGATGTGCTGTCGGAAATCGAATCCATTCCGGCACTTGGTGCTGCGGTGCTCGATGGTCTCGGCTCGACGATCCTGCCGGCCTCTGTGGTCTCGGAAACTTCCAGCTTTGCAGGTGCGCAGGTTCGGCCTCTGACAACGCCGGTGATCGACGCGACTGTTTCACTCTGCGTCTCGGATCATCTGCCGCTTTCAGAACCCGCTCTGGCAGCGCGCTCCATCCTTGTCGAAATCGTCGGCAAACTGCTTGGCAGCCATCATCCGGGCATACGCTCAATCTGACTTCGTCATAAGCAAACCATATGGCGGCAGACCGTAGTTGTGTTGGCCAATCCAGCCAGCCGTCGCCTAACCTCATGACAGACAAAGGGTCGCAACAGATCGGCCCCTTCACAGCGGGATAGCCGCTGGTCACGTCGCACTGAGGGAAACATGGCAAAACTTGCTTTCGACACCGGCGGTACCTTTACCGATTTCGCGCTCCTGGACGACAAGGGCGATCTTCACCTGCACAAGGTCTTGAGCACCCCGAAAAATCCGGCCGAAGCCGTTGTTCAGGGTGTTTCCGAACTGCTGGAAAAATTTGCGGACACCATTTCGATCGAGAACCTCCAGGTGCTTGGTGCAACAACCGTGGTCACCAACGCAGTCCTTGAGCGGAAGGGTGTGGAAACCGGTTTCGTCACCACGGATGGCTTTCAGGACATGCTGCGCATCCGTAACGAAGGCCGTTACGACCTCTACGACCTCAACATCAAATACCCCGATCCCCTGGTGTCGCGTGCCAACAGCTATGGTGCGAGAGAGCGTATTGCCGCCGACGGATCGGTCATGACCGAACTCAAGGAAGAGACAGTTCGCGATATCGCCGGACGATTGAAGGAAAAAGGTATCCGCTCAGTGGCCGTGTGCCTCTTGCACGCCTACAAGTACCCACAGCACGAACAGCGCGTTGCCGCGTTGCTTCGCGAAGAATATCCCGACGTATTCGTTTCGCTGTCTTCTGAAGTGTGCCCGGAAATGCGGGAGTTCGACCGTGCGTCGACCACTGTGGTAAACGCCTATACCCGCCCGCAAATGGCGGGTCACGTGGCGCATCTGCAGCGCGAATTCTCGGCCAAGGGGATCGATCGCCAGGTCCTGTGGATGACCTCGTCGGGTGGTCTCGTACCGAGCCGTCGCGCCGCTGAATTGCCGGTGCGTCTGATTGAATCAGGTCCTGCGGCCGGCGCGGTCGCTGCTGCGGAATTTGGACGGACCGCCGGTGAAAACAGTGTTCTTTCGTTCGATATGGGTGGAACAACCGCCAAGCTTTGCCTGATCCCGAATGGTGAGCCGAATGTCGGGACGGACCTGGAGGTCGCCCACTACCAGCGTTTCCGCAAGGGCTCTGGCTTCCCTCTGAAAATTCAGTCAATCCAGATGATCGAGATTGGTGCTGGCGGCGGTTCCATCGCCGCCAAGAACCCGCTTGGTCTGCTTGACGTCGGTCCACATTCTGCCGGTGCCATGCCAGGACCTGCGGCCTACCAGCGTGGCGGCACCCAGCCGACCGTGACCGACGCGGATATCCTTCTTGGCTACATGGGAACGGGCTCCTTCGTTGGCGGTTCATTCAAGGTCTCCAAGGATGCCGCACGCGATGCCATGGCCAAACTCGCGACATCGCTCGACGTTTCTATCGAACGATGCGCCTGGGGCATCCACGATCTCGTCAATGAATCGATGAGCAAGGCTGCGGCCATGCATGCGACCGACCTTGGCGTTGATCCACGGTCCCTGCCTATGGTTGCCTTCGGTGGAGCAGGTCCGGTTCACGCCTACGGCATCGCTCGCAAGCTCGGCATCAATCGCATCATCTGCCCGACAGGCGCAGGCGTCAGCTCGGCAATCGGTCTGCTGATTGCACCGGTCGCAGTCGATCTCTCCGCAAGTCATCCGATGGGACTTGAGAGCTGGGATATCGATGCCATGAACCGCCTGCTCGACGACCTCGCCGCACAGGGTGCGGAAGTTGTGTCTGCTGCAGGCGTGCCGAAGGACACAATCACCAACCGTTATACCGTCGACATGCGCCATGTCGGTCAGGGCCACGAAATCACGGTTGTCCTGCCGGATCGCTCCTTGCCGAAGGAGACGTTCCTTCAGGAACTGCGTGATGCCTTTTTCAAGCTTTACCGCGAGCTCTTCGGCCGTACGGTTGCGGCGCCCCTTGAAGTCATCACTTGGCGCCTGCGCGCCAGTGGCGACAAGGATCAGGTCACGCGCCCGCATGAAACCGTGGTTGCCGATGCCCGTAAGGGAAGCCGGCAGGTGTTTTTCCAGGAAGCCGGTGGCTACGTGGAGACATCGGTCTACGATCACTACAAGCTTCCCGTCGGCGAGGCTGTGAAGGGGCCTGCAATCGTCGAACAGCGCGAATCGACCGCAGTGGTCGGCCCAAGTGGCGTCTTCCATGTGGACGCCCATGGCAATCTCGTCATCAACATTCTCTGAGGGCTCTACGATGTCGAAACCCGCTACCGATTTCAACGACCCGATCAATCTGCAGGTCATGTGGAATCGCCTGATTTTCATCGCTGATCAGGCAGATAACGTTCTCGGAAAAACCGCCTTTTCGCCGATTGTTCGGGAAAACCACGACTATGTAACGGTGCTTCTGGATGCCAAGGGCCAAGCGCTCGCGCAGTGCACCTGGTCCATACCGGTATTCATCACCTCCCTTCCGGCTGCGGCCCAGAAGTATTTTCTGCCGAAATTCCCGGCGGAAAAGCTGGTGGAGGGCGATGTCCTGGCGACCAACGACCCGGAAATCGGCACGGGTCACCTGCCAGACGTCACAATGATCACCCCGATCTTCAAGAACGGCAAGGTTGTCGCCTATGCCGGCTCCATCGCCCACCTGCCTGATATTGGTGGTGCGCCGCTGCATTCGGAAGCAAGCGACATTTTCGCAGAAGGTATCCGCTTCCCAATCGTCAAATTGTTGAACGCGGGCGTGCCGAACGAGGACGTTTTCGACATCATCGAAGCATCGGTCCGCCTTCCAACCGAAGTTCGCGGCGATCTGGAATCGATGATTGCTGCCAACAATGTCATGGGGCGAGAGCTCGTCAAATTCCTCGATGAATACGGCTTGGACGATGTTGAAGGACTGGCTGAGGCAATCCATTCTCGCTCGGAAGCGCAGACCCGTAACGCGATCCGTGAGTGGCCAAATGGCACCTATAGCGCCGAGGTTCTGCTTGATGGCTACGATGTCGACGTGACCCTGAGGGCATCTGTCATCGTCAAGGATGACTCGGTCCATGTGGATTATACCGGGACATCGGATCAGGTCCTGCATTCGATCAATTGCCGCACCAACTATCGCTATGCGCATTCTGTCTATGCGCTGAAGTGCCTTCTTGATCCTGAGACCCCCAACAATGAAGGCTGCATCATTCCGATCACCGATGAAGCGCCACTCGGATCGATCCTCAATCCGCAGCAATGGACGGCAGGCAATTCGCGCAACCTGATCGGTCACGTCATTCCCTCATTGATCTTCAAGGCTCTTGAAGGTGTTGTGCCCGACAAGGTGATGGGGGACAGCGGTGGAGCTCCGATCTGGGCCGCAAACTGCGTCGGCCAGAGGAACGACGGTTCTCAATATGGTTCGGTGCAGAATTTCCACGGCGGGCAGGGCGCACGCGCGGAATTCGACGGGCTCGACACGTTGAGCTTCCCGTCAAACTGCAAGGTTACTGCGATCGAAATGTTCGAAGTTGCTGTTCCGGCGCTCACCGAATGCAAGGAACTGATCGCCGATTCCGGCGGTGCGGGCAAATATCGCGGTGGCCTCGGCCAGCGGGTCATCCTGCGCAATCTCGGCAAGAACCCGATGAATATCTACCTTGCCTCCGAACGTGTTCGCCATGCCTGCTTCGGTGTCGTCGAAGGTCAGAGCGGATCGGCCGGCAAGGTCCTCAAGGAAGGCAAACCGCATTTCCCCAAGGGCAAGGTTGTCCTGAAAACCGGTGAAACGCTGGAAGTCGAAACGCCCGGCGGCGGCGGCTGGGGCCGTGCGTCCGAGCGCGCTCAAGAGCTCATAACGCACGATCTGTCGGAAAATCTGGTTACGGCGAAGGCAGCCAAGGATATCTATGGCTATACCGGATCAACGGCAGTTGCAGCGGAGTAGGGGAGAGACATGGGACTTCTTGAAGGAAAGATCGCATTGGTCACGGGCGCGGGGTCGGGCATTGGCCGCGAGACCGCACTGCTTCTGGCCAGAGACGGCGCGACCGTCGTCCTGACGGGTCGTCGCCTGGAGCCGCTTCGTGATGTTGCAAGCCTGATCGAAAAGGCAAAAGGGCGGGCATTTGCCCGCGCTTTGAATATCGAAGAGCGCGATGACATCATCGAAACGGTGAAGTGGATCAAGGACGGTATTGGTCCTGTTGACATCCTCGTCAACAATGCCGGGAGCGCCAGCAAGGTGCTGAATGCACGTTTTCTCAGCGAGGAAGAGTGGAACTCTACCCTCAATGTCAACCTGACAGCCGTGTTCAACCTGACCCAGGCGGTTCTTCCAGACATGATCGCCAGAGGTGATGGCACCGTTATCACCGTGTCGTCACTCGCCGCGGTTAATCCCAATCTCTTAGGGGGAGCCGCTTACGGGGCGGCCAAGGCAGGCGTGAAGAACTTCATGACGTTCCTGCACAACACCTATCGCAATCAGGGCATTCGCGCGACCACCATTTTGCCTGGCGAAACCAACACGCCCATCATGGATAACCGTGCCCGCCCGCCACTTGAGGAGGAGCGTGCGGTGATGATGGATCCGATTGACGTCGCACGTGCCATCGCGCTCTGCGCAAGCCTCAACAAGAGCGCCGTCATCCCGGAGCTCCATATCTGCCCGACTTACATGCGCGATACGTCCGCTGACATCGAGATTGCACGCTGGGTGGGAGCGCCTGCTGATACTCCGGATCTGCCGGAACATAGGAGGAAGTGATGAACGGAACGAAGCTGCGCGCTCGGCTTTTGGCCGGCGAGGCTGTCACCATGTACAACACGCATCATGTTTCATCAGGTCTCGCCGGGCGCCTGATCGAACTTGGCGGTGACTGCGTCTTCGTCGATTGCGAACATGGCACCTGGAGTTTTGAAGATGTCCGGGAAACCGGCCAGATCGTTCGCTCCGTCGGCGGCGCTGCAATCGTGCGCCCCCATTCTCACGAACGGCCGGTGATTATCCGTTATCTGAACGCCGGTGCTGACGGCATCATGGTGCCGATGATCGACAATGCCGATCAGGCACGTGCGGTTGTCGATGCCGTGCGTTACGCGCTGCCGGCCGATTACGAAAAACGCCTTGTTGTTGCAATGATCGAGACGGCTGATGCCATCGACCGGCTGGAAGATATGCTGAAGGTCGAAGGCATCGATGTGTTTTTCATCGGGCCTGGCGACCTCTCGCAGGACATGGGCTATCCGCCTGCGCCGCCGTTCGGCGAACCGCGCCCGGACGTAGTGATGGAGAAGGTTGCCGTTGCCGTGGAGAAAATACGTGCAGCAGGCAAGATTGCCGGCACATTGGTAACGGCTGACGAACTGCCCTATTGGCTCGAGAAGGGGGTGCAGTATTTTTACATTCACACAGACCCATTCCTGCGCCGCGGTATTGCGAGCGTGAAACAGACGCTTGTCGCGCACCACGCGTGAGCGCCCGTTCTAGCCGTCCGGCTTGCCAGTCGTATAGGTGCGGTAGAGTTGGCTTGCGACGCAGAGCAACGTGTAATCGGCCGCATCGTCAAGATCGCGGCCGGTCAGCTTTTCCACCTTTGCGAGACGCTGATAGAGGGTATTCGGGTGGATACTCAGTGCGTCAGCCGTTTTTGCAGGTGATTTTCCTGCGAGCATATACTGCGTGAACGTCTCGAAGAGAACGAGATGTTTCGGGTCCTGAAGCAGCGGTTGAAGGACCTGCGTCGCGAAATCAAGCACCTCATCGCGATCCTGTCCGCCTAAAAGCATGTCGAGCCCCATCTGCGCATGTTGAAGCAGGCCGGCCTTCCCACGGCGCTGGAGCGCATCTGCAGCCTGTTTTGCCTTGGCTCGCGCCTGGTGATGGTTTGCCACCTCTTCGTAGGGGTTGCTTGCTCCGACGTGAATATCCAGTCGCGATATGGCCTCTGCCATAACCTGACGATTGCGCTCGAGTGCTGCAGAGGTCGGAGCGGAAACAAGGACAACGATCTCATCGTCTTCGTGGAAGATCAGGGCGTTGGAGAGTGTCATCACCTTCTGCAGATCAAGAATTGTCTTCTGGCGGGTAAGGCTGGCATTTGCAGTTGCTTCACCCCCAGGCGTCAATGCGACGAAGATCTGGTTGAACCTGTTCGGTCGGAAGCCATAATTGGCGCGGCGGTCTCTGGTGTCTCCCGCTGAGGAAAGCGTGTCGAAATAGCCTTTTTTCCGGACATTCATGGCATCGATCCGGGACATGTCGCGAACAAAGTCGAGGGCGACGAAGGCGGCAAGAGTTCCAAAGAGTGCGCGCCGGAAGGCGGTGTCGACGGAGCCATCATAACGAAAGTGCCCGACGCTGACCTCTGCAACCTCTACGGCTTGTCGCACGACATCACCGTCTTCATTCCAGCCAGATGAACGATGATCCTGGCCGAGCACGTTCTCGAATATGAATTCGGCGTGGTAAAGTCTGGATACGGCCTCAAGCTGCTCGCTCTGGCTGCTGCCGGTCGAGAAGATGCGCAACAGGCTCTCATGCAGATCAACTGCGCGATCGAGCTCGCTATTCTTGTCGGCAAGATCGCTGCGCATCTGTTCGAGCCGGCGGGATGCGGCAAGGGTGTTCTGATAGGTCAATGAACGCTGATATGCGACGGCCACCTGGCTCGCCAGAAGTTCGAGAATGGTCTGATCGAACAACGAGAAGGCCCCGTCAGGCGAAAAGGACAGCGTGGTCAATGTTCCAAGACGCCGTCCCTCTGCCATCACGGGCACACAGAGCAGGGCATTGGCAATATTGGACCGCTCCATGAAGGATTGGCTTTCGGGCCGCATGACCCTGTGAGCATCAATGATGTTCTGCCGTCCGTTATGGATGGCAGGCTGACCGGTCGAAAACACCTCGCCTGATACGGATTCGTTCGGTTGAAGCCGATAATGCGCGTAATCCTCCGGCAGTCCGTCATAGGAGACGGGAATGAGAAGGCCAGTCTTTTCGTCAAAAAGTCTGAACACGCCGGCGTCCGAATGCGGTAGGACGTTCATGACTTCGCGCAAAACGTTATGGACGATCTCGTTGTCATCGAGAGAGTTGATGACTGCCGCATTGACCGAGCCTAGCTTCTCGATGGTGCGGGACTGTAGTGCGATGATCGAGGCCTCGACCGATCGCAACACCAGATCAGCCACACTTTGCCGATCATCGCCCCGAATGCGGAATTCGCTCTGGTGGGCCGTGAAATGCGAATGATCGACGATAAGCTGCAGGCTGTCATCATCGCTGACGATCGTGTGACCAATCTCGCCTGTCGATCCAGCTGGTGCGATCTGCCGGTCCTCCCAACTGACAATGCCAGACTGGGCCAACTCGCGAAACGCAGAATTCGAAACGAAATCAATCTTCATGTTAGAAACTATGTGGCAATACATATAAAAATTCAATTGAAGATGTGGCAATCACCATATCATTCTTCGGAAGCGGTGCGACAAAAGAGGAAAGTTTAAACAAGGGGAACTTCCGACATGTTTTCAAACATACAACGTCGCCACGTCATCATAGGAATGCTGTTCATATGCTGGGTCGTCGGCTTTATCGACAAGACGGCAATCAACATCGCAATCATCCCGATCAGTGAAGAGTTTGGTCTCAGCCCCGACCATCAGGGCATGATCATCAGCGCCTTCTTTCTCGCCTATTCGATGACACAGCTTATCGGTGGTTATCTGGTAGACCGTTTTGGTGCCCGGCGCGTCCTGAGCTCTGCAGTTGCCGTCTGGTCGTTGGGGACCGCCGTCTCGGGCGCCGTCAGCAATGCTGTTGGGCTGGCAGCCGCACGTGCTGTCACTGGTGCAGGTGAGGCAGTCTTTCCTGCCGGTGGATCCGTAGCCATTACCGAGCACTTCGAAAAATCGCAGATGGCCCGCGCCAAGTCAGTCCTGCAATCGGGTGCCTCCGTGGGATTTGCCGTCGGCTCGATCGTCATAACCGCGCTGATCGCCGCTCATAGCTGGCAAATGATGTTCTATGTCCTCGGCGCAGTAGGACTGCTGCTCTCGGTCGCTCTCTTCTACGTCATGAAACCGACGAACGATCAGCCTGTCGTCAAGGAAAAGGTCGAAAAGGTCTCAGAAAAGAAGCGCATCGGCGCACTGCTCAAGAATTCGCTGACCTGGAAAATCACGCTGGTCTACTTCTTCACCAATATCGTCTTCTGGGGTCTTCAGTCCTGGCTGCCATCTTACTGGGTGAAGGTGAAGGGCATGAGCATGGTGCAGATGGGAGCCTATTCGATGATCCCGCCGGCCCTTGGCTTCATTTCGTTCCTGACCTGCGGCTGGTTGCTCGACCGATTTTTCCACCAGAAGGAAAAATACCTCATCTGCATTGGCTCGGCTGTCTCAGCTGTTTTCATCTACCTCATGGCCAATGAGGAATCCATTCCGCTCGCCTTCGCCTATCTCTCCGTCTCAAACGTCTTCCTGAATGCGATCTCGATCAGCGTCTTCGTCAGCATCATGAAGCATTTTCCGCAAAATACGGTTGGAACCGCGACCGGCCTGATCAACTCGCTTGCACAGCTCGGTTCTTTCGCATCTCCGATGCTGATCGGTGCTGTCCTTTCGGCAACCAACCAGAATTACAGCATCGCGTTTTCCGTGATCGTCGGCTGCGCTGTCATTGTCTGCGCCATCGCCACAACCTTTCCCGCCGTCCACGGCAAAAAGCCTGTCGAACAGACCGCCTGAAGGAATATTATGACTTATCTCGATATCATCGAACGGACAGTCGCGTCCCAATCCGACAGTCTGAAATCGGTCTCCGACGCAATCTGGTCGTTTGCCGAAATCCGCTATGAAGAAACGCAGTCTGCAGCCCTTCTGGCCGATGAACTGGAAAAGGCCGGCTTTGATGTCACCCGCAATGCCGGCAACATCGAAACCGCCTTCGTCGCAAGCTACGGAGAAGGCCAGCCCGTCGTTGCAATCCTTGGTGAATTCGATGCGCTGACAGGGTTGAGCCAGAAGAGTGGTGTAACCCAACACGATCCAATTGTTGCTGGTGGTAACGGCCATGGCTGTGGCCACAATCTCCTTGGGACAGGCGCACTTGCCGCCATTCTGGCACTGAAGGCATGCAAGGATGAACTGGGTCTCGCCGGCACGATCCGCTTTTACGGCTGCCCGGCCGAAGAAGGTGGTGGCGGCAAGGCCTACATGGCCCGCGAAGGTCTGTTTTCAGATGTCGACGTTGCCTTCACGTGGCACCCCTGGGATGAGAACCTCGCCTATAATGCCCGGATGCTGGCAACCAACCAGCTCTATTTCACCTTCAAGGGGACAAGCGCCCATGCAGGGTTTGAACCGCACCTTGGACGCTCGGCACTCGATGCCGTCGAACTGACCAACGTGGGCTGCAATTACCTGCGTGAGCACATCATCCAGGATGGCCGCATCCACTATGCGATCACCGATACCGGTGGGAGAGCGCCCAACGTCGTGCAGTCGCAGGCGCAGGTGCTCTACAAGGTGCGAGCCCCCAGAATGGATCAGGTTCGTGACATTACCGAGCGGGTGAAGGATGTTGCCCGAGGTGCGGCCCTGATGACCGGGACGGAACTCGAAATTACTTTCGATGCGGCTTCCGCCGACCTCGTTCCCAATGTCACCCTTGCTCGCATGATGCACCAGGAGTTCGAGAAGTTCGGCGTTGCCAATTTCTCCAACAGCGAGAAGGACTTCGCAGGGAGTATTCAGAAGACGTTCTCAAGTGAAGTGCAGGCGAGGATCGCCAAGCGCGGCAAAATCCTCTCCGAAGACCTGAATGCGTTTGAAGAGGTCCCGACGTTCTTGCATGGATCCACCGATGTCGGTGATGTGAGCTGGCTCGTGCCGACCGGACAGGTCTATGTCGCAACAGAGGCCTATGGAACGCCGCCGCACACCTGGCAGATGGTGTCTCAGGGTACATCGGGTTATGCCCACAAGGGCATGCTGCAGGCCGGAAAGGTGCTGGCTGCATCCGCGGTGAGGGCATTGACGGACCCGGAGCTGATTGCTGTCGCGAAGAAAGAACACCTGGAGCAGCTTGGTGGCGAGAGTTACATACCGCTGATACCGGCGGACGCTCTCCCCCAACGTCTCCGTTGAATTGAAGGGCGAGGCTAGAGCCTCGCCCTTTTGACATCTGTCGCCGGTTCGCTGCGTCCGGCAGATTTTTCTGAAACCGGCATTTGTACTTGACGATGCTTCGGCCACTCGGCCAAAAGGAGCCGACGCAAAGCTGGAGGTTTCATGGTCGCGCCTGTTTCAAAATCAGTGCCGCAAGGCGAGCAATCCCGGCTCGAAGCGCGGGACGTGACGCTGGTCTACGGCGAACGGACGATTTCCCGTGATCTGACCTTCAAGGTTCCCGACGGCCTTTTCACCGTGATTGTCGGTCCCAATGCCTGCGGAAAATCCACGCTTTTGAGGGCGCTTGCACGTATCATCCGGCCTGATAACGGCCATGTCGTTCTCGATGGCAAGCAGATCGAGCGCATTCCTGCGCGCGAAGTTGCGCGCACACTTGGCCTTCTTCCGCAAAGTTCGGTCGCACCCGACGGCATTACCGTAGCCGATCTGGTTGCTCGCGGTCGCTATCCACACCAGTCGTTCCTGCAGCGTTGGAGCCAGGCGGATGAAGACGCCGTCACCTGGGCTATGAAAACGGCCCGGGTGGAAGAACTCGCATCGCGGGCGGTTGACGAACTTTCGGGCGGGCAGCGCCAACGCGTCTGGATTGCGATGGTCCTGGCACAGGAAACGCCGCTTCTCCTTCTCGATGAGCCAACCACATTTCTCGATATCGCGCACCAGATTGAGCTGCTTAACCTGCTCAGAGACCTCAACCGGCGCCAGGGCAATACCGTTGTTGCCGTGCTGCACGACCTCAATCAGGCGTGCCGCTACGCTGATCATATCGTCGTAATGCGCGATGGACGTATCATCACCGAGGGAGATCCGCGCAGTGTGATGACGGCTGATCTCGTGCAGACAGTCTTCGGGCTTGCGGCCGTCGTGATTGACGATCCGGTGACCGGCGATCCCATGGTCGTACCGCTTGACGATCCCGCTCCATCCGCTTGAAGCCGCATCATTTTTGTTTCGAGCGGGTCAATAACCAGAGAAGATAGAGACCGCCGACGAGACCCGTCGTCCGGCCGATCGGTAGCACCAGATCATTGGCAAAGAGCTGGGTGAGCAGATCTGCTGAAACCAGCAGGAAGGCGCCCATGATCGCCGAGCTCAAAACCGGTATGCCACGGGTTGATGTCAGCCGGCTTGCAAGTTGCGGAGCGGCGAGTGCCAGGAAGGCGATCGGCCCAGCCGCACCGGTCGCGACACCAGCAAGCAGCACCGCACAGGCAATCATCCCAAATCGCGTCCGTTCGACCTGGACACCGAGCTGGCGGGCAATATCGTCGCCCATCTCGATCATCCTGAGCCTGTTTGCTGAAAAAGCGGAAATCGGGATCAGGAGTGATGCGCCAGCCATGACGGTCAAGGCGTGATCCCAGCTGCGTGCATCAAGTGAACCGGCAAGCCAGAGATTGGCGGAGATGGCGTTGTCGAGACTACCCTTGACCAGCATCAGGCCGTTGAGCGCGTTGAGCGTTGCTCCAGCACCAATACCGGTCAGAACCAGCCGATAACCACCCGTGGCGCCCTGCTTGAACGACAGGAGGTAGACGAGTGTTGCCGTTATCAGTCCGCCGAGCATCGCGGACAAAGCAACCGCAAGCGGCCCACCGCCGAAGATCACGATCTGTGCCAACGCGCCCGTCGCAGCGCCGGTGGTAAAACCGATAACGTCGGGGGAACCAAGCGCATTGCGCGACACAGACTGGAACACTGCGCCTGAAACACCAAGCGAGGCTCCAGCGAAGAGAGCAACGAGTACCCGTGGCAGACGCAGGTTAAAGACGATCTGCTGGCGCATACCACCTTCTCCATTTCCCAGCACCGCACCGATGACGTCCACGAAGGGGACCGGAACACGTCCAAGGGTCATCGCGTAAACGGCTGCGACAAGCGTTGCTACGAGAAGGAGAAGGCAGACCGCTATGGGACGCGTCTCAAGTGCAAACGACATGCGCCGGCTGCGCCAGACAAGGCGCCGTGGACGAGATGACGCAAGGCGTGCAGGGCGGGTCACAGCTTTGATATCCGGTGGTGGCGCACAAGTGCTATGAAGAACGGCCCACCGATGAGTGCCAGCATGATACCGACGCTGACTTCACCGGGCGGCGCTATAATGCGCCCCAGTGCATCGGCACTTACAGTCAGAAGGGCCGCGATCAGCATCGCATAGGGTAACAGCCAGCGATGGCCGGGGCCGGTTATCAAGCGGGCAATGTGCGGTGCTGTCAATCCGACGAAACCGATCGGCCCAGCCCCTGCCGTCGCGGCCCCCGAAAGGATGATCACTGCGAGCGCCGATAGACCCCAGATGCGAAGTGGATTGCCACCCAGTGCCTTGGCCAGATCGGCTCCAAGGGCTGCCGTATCGAGCGCCTTTGTGAGTGTGAACGCAATAGCAATGCCAAGTGATGCGACCGCAAGGACCGGGAACAAAACCCCGTAGCCACGACCTTGCAGCGAACCGACCGACCAGTTGCGAAACTGGTCGAAGACATGCTCCTCGCTGTTCACCAGCACGATCTGCGTCAGCGACATCAAGACGACGGAAAGGGCTGCACCGGCCAGCACGACGCGGACCGGATTGCCGCCGCGTGAAAGATTGCCAAGCAGGTAAACGGCCGCGCCGGCAAAAGCAGCACCGGCCATGCCAAGCGCCATATAGGCCGTGACTGACGTAATCCCGAAAAGAGCGATAGCGCAGGTGATTGCCACCGCTGCTCCAGCATTGATGCCGAGGATCCCTGGATCGGAAAGCGGATTGCGCGTCAGGGCCTGCATGATGGTGCCGGAAACGCCAAGTGCCGCGCCGACCACGATGGCGAGCAGTGTGCGCGGGATGCGCAGCAGGCGCACCAGGAGATGATCGCTGTTTGACGGATCGAAATTGGTGATCGCATCCCATGTGGTCGACAGAGGGATCGGTCGCGCTCCGGCGGCGATGCCAAGAATGATGGCCGCACCAAGCAAAAGGAAAAGCGCCCCAAGCCCGATCAACCGGTTACGCCCGGTTGTGCGGTTCAGTGTCACTTTGGCGTCCACCTGGTCCTGCAACCGCGTCAGTGTCCAAAATTGGCAACAACGCCATCGACGATTTCCTTGCCGCTGTAGTAGTCGATGCGGAAGGAATTGGCACCAAGTCCGTAGACGCGGCCGCTTTTTACCGAGGGGACGTTGGCAAGAACCGGATCATTGCGGAAGGCGGCGGCCTTGGCGTCATCCACACGCAGGATGAAGGTGGTCTCGGCTTTGAGATCGACCAGATGTTCGTAATTTGCCCAGACAAAATCGTCGCGGCTTTCTGCCTGCGTATGCCACGCCGGATTTGGGTCTTCGATGTCAAAGCCGAGCGAGGCAAGAAGGGCTGCGTGCGGACCTGTCACGCGGCCAATAGGGTTGCTCTGGCCGGCACCATTGAAGCTGATGATGTTGGCCTTTCCGGCAGGGATTTTGATCCTTGCGCGTGCTGCTGCGACGTAAGCGTCGAAATCTGCGATTGATGCGGCCGCATCCTCTTCAAGGCCGGTCGCGCGCCCGAGCTCGGTCGCCAGATCCTGCCAGGAGAGTGCACCATCGTCGACGAGTATGGTCGGGGCGATCTGACGGAATGCGTCAAGCTGGTCCTTGACCGAACCGGCACCACTTGCCGTCACGACGATCAGATCGGGTTGGGCCGCATAGACGGCTTCGAGATCGACCTTGCCGGCCGGCCATGCGCTCTCGACCTTGCGTTCGCCGGCCACGTCTGCCCATTGCGCAAAGAACTTGCCGTTTGCTGCCGAACCACTGGCAGCGACGGGTGCATGGATCGCGAGAAGCGTTCCGGTCAGCGATACCGACGTTGAGAGGATTTTCTGCGGTTTTGCGGGAATTTCCGTCGTGCTGCCATCGACACTGGTAAAGCTGCGCGGCCAGCTTTCGGCGGCGGTGGCAACTGAGCAGAACAGGAGGCATGCAATCGCCGCGGTGACGAATTTCGCTGCGAGACGGCCTGATTTCGCAATGCCCATGGCTGAATTCTCCGCTGACGGCGTAAAAGGGGCAGGGGCTTTACCGTCTGCTCCTGGCCCGTGCGGGCGGCAGCATTAGCATCGCTGACAGAGGCTCGCCAACAAAAATATGAGTGCGACCGGCAGGATAAATCCGATGGCGCGGCTCAGCCTTCGGCTGGACCCGCGTGCCTGCGAAGCGACGACGGTGGATAGCCGAAGCGCTTGCGAAAGGCTGCGGTGAAATTCGAAAGGTGGACATATCCGGCTTCGAAGGCGATGTCGGAAATACTGCGGCTGCTGAAGAGAAGGGCCTGACGCGCTTCATCAAGCCAACGATTGCGGATGAACTCGTTGAGAGAGCAATTATGCGCTTTGCGCACCAGCCGCTGTAGTGTTGCCTGACTGGCGCCGAGTTCGCTTGCCATGTCTGTCACGGAGAGCTCCTGTGCCGAATGGCGGTCAATGTAGCGCACCAGTGCATAGATCCGCTGTTGCTCCGCGGCAGTCAGATTGGTCGGTGGCATCACTGCCTCCGGGCTCGTTCCAAACGCGGTCGTCAAGGCCTCGTAGACAATGGCAAGCGTATGGCTCTCCAGAAGTACGGATGAAAACGGCGGCTTGCGTGCGGCAATATCGAACATCTGCCGGGCCAGAAACTCGACCTTGCGGTTCGGCTGCCACTGCCAGAAGCCAGGTTCTCCGCACAGAAGCGCCCTGAAATTTTCCGGCGTTTCAGCACTTTCGGAAAACCGCTGCAACCATTCGCGCGACATGCCGATGACCATCTTGTCAAGATATTGGCCCTTGCGAGCACGCCGGCGCAGCCTCGCTCCATTTCCATGGGAAACGATTATTGCAGAGGACTGCCACCGGCCCTGTTCGGTCCGCTGCGGCATTGGCATAGGCACACCGTTCAACGATGCCTCGACAAAGCCTTCTAGGAATATCTTGATCGAAACCTGCGCATCAACTGCGACTTCCATCTCCAGGTCATCGACCTGCATACGACGCCCGAAATTGGCATGAATGCCGTCCATCCGCACCTTTCCGACGAGGCCGCAAGCAACAACCGCGTCACCCTGGTCGCCGCCATCAAGCACGCGTACGCCGTTTTTTCGCAATTCGCGTCGCGTCAGGATTGGGTTTGGATCTGCTGCTACGGGCGGAAGAGGGGCAATGGCTCTGTTCACAGAGGTCTCCTGCATAAGTTTATGCGCGGTTAACGAAAGCGGGCACTTTCAAAACCGCCTATACGAATACATGAAATACACACTCAAGAATAGCCGCGACGGGGGACGTCCGGTACTGTTTGGCGCGCCAGGCGCGACAATCGTGTGGAAATAGCCAGTCGTCCAGGGGTATGGAAATGAACGGAACTAAGATCAACGTGCAACGGCCAACCATGAAGCGGCTGGCACACATTCTCATGGCAACCACCGTGCTAACGGGTATGGCAGCAGGTGCGAGCGCGCAGGATGCCACGAGCAGCCAGAGCGACACCACCGAACTTGCGCCGATTGTGCTCGAGGGTGCGACGTACGAGACTGAAGGCACGAACAGCTATACGACCAAACAGATCAGCGTCGGCGACAAGGATACCCGCACCCTGCGCGAGGTTCCGCAATCAACAACGGTGCTCACCCGTGAGCGCCTGGACGACGGAAACTTCTCTTCGCTCGATACTGTCATGCGCAAGACGCCCGGCGTCGTCGTTCTGACCAACGACGACGGCCGTTCCAGCCTCTATTCGCGTGGTTTCGAATTTGACACGCTCTACATGAACGGCCTGTCGACGCCGGTTTCTTCGATCTATGGCACGCAGCCCGACATGGCGGTTGTTGATCACATCGAGATCCTGCGTGGCCCCTCGGGTCTGTTTGGTGGTGCAGGCGAACCGGCCGGTGCCGTCAATATGCGTCTGAAACAGGCGTCGGACGAGTACAAGGCAAGCATCAATACGATCATGAGCTCATGGGACGGCAAACGCGTCGAAGGTGACATCACCGGGCCCCTGACGAAGTCCGGCCGTGTCCGCGGCCGCCTCGTCGGTGTGCTCTCGGGCAAGGACAGCTTTGTCGATGGCGTCGATAACAAGGTTGGTGTCCTCTACGGCACGATCCAGGCAGATCTAACGGAAAATACGACAGCAACACTCAGTATCAATCATACGCAGCGTGACATCTCGCCGTTCAACGGATTGCCGACGCTGGCGAATGGCACACTGCTCGATTTGCCGCGTTCGACCTATACCGGAGCGGATTGGAACAGCTTCGAAAACAACGTCACGCAGTATATCGCTGAAATCGAACACCGCTTTGAAGATGGCGGCCATGCCAAGGTTTCCGCCCTTTATTCGCACGTCGATGTCGATTTCCTTTATGCCTATGCGGCCGGTGCCGCAAACTCATCTGGCGTCGTCACCACCGGCACGCGCTGGCTGGCACGCGATTATGAGCAGGATTCGGTTTCGCTCGACGCCCATATCAGCCGCCCATTCGAAGTCTTTGGTCTGGAAAACAACATCATTGCCGGTGTTGACTATCGCGGCAGCGATGACAGCCTGAGATCAGCGACAGGGGTGATTGCCGGCGCTCAAAACCTTTATAACTGGAACACCCATCTGGCCAAGCCGACAGTCACGTTCGGCAGTGCGACGGAAACCGAGAGCGACCAGTACGGCATTTACGGCCAATGGCGTATCAAGCCAATCGACAGGCTTACTTTGATCGGTGGCGGTCGCTTTAGCTGGTATGACGCGCAGTCTGGTAGCAGCGAGGTCAAGGTCAACGGCGAGTTCACACCTTATGCCGGTATTGTCTACGATCTGACCGACCGTCTGTCGGCCTATGCGAGCTATACCCAGATCTTCCAGCCGCAGTCGGCAGTCGACGCGTCCGGTGCGATCATCGATCCCCGTACCGGCGAACAGTATGAAGTCGGCCTGAAGGCAGAACTGACCGATGGTCTGAATGCTTCGCTTGCCTGGTTCGATCTGACGGATGAAAACCGTGCCGTCACCGATCCGAACAACACCAACTATTACCTCGCCCTCGGTAAAGCGCACATGCGCGGTATCGAATTCGAGGTCAATGGCGAAATCCTCCCGAACTGGGAAGCGATGGCCGGCTACACCTATACGGATACAGAATACAAGAACACGACACGCGCAGCAGGTTCCGAATACTACACGCCGGAGCATATGGTACAGCTCTTCACCAAATACACGTTTGAAGGCACGGGTAACTGGACAGACGGTTTCTTTGTCGGCGGTGGTGTGAAGCTCTTCTCGTCATTCAAAAACGTGTCGCGAACTGCTGCAGGTGGCGCAACCACCATCAATGCTCCGGGCTATGGCGTGGTTGATCTGCAGGCCGGATACAAGTTCAACGACCATGTCACGGCGAGCCTGACGGTCAACAACGTCTTCAACAAGACCTACTATGAACGCGTCGGCGGTACCTCGGTGTTCAACTTCTACGGTGAACCGCGCAGCTTCGTCTTCAAGATCGGCACGACCTTCTGATTTCATTAGAAGCGAAGCTGAAATAAAGCGACCCGGAACCAAGGTTTCGGGTCGTTTGCTATTTTGTCCAAACTTTATCCGTCGATCTCGCTTTCGCCGAATGCCATCGCCTTTACGCGCCTGACGCCGTGCAGGAGCATGTCGAAATGGTCGTGATCGGCAGCAACGGTGAGCTCAATTTTCAAGGTGGGATTGGCCTTGCGGATTAGCTCGGCAGCCTCAGAAATATTGTCGACCATGGCCCGTTTTGACAGGTGATCCTGCCGCCCCGCCGGCAAGGCATGTGTCGCATATTGCTCATCCTTGCCAACGGTGAGAACCACGCGCTCTGCTGTCAACGATCCTGCATCTTGCCTTAAACGGCGCATCATCATCGCATCGCTGAACCAGAGCGATGGGCTGGCTGCCCAATAGCGCTGGAAATAGAATGGACAGTGGAGAAGCGTATGGACGGTGAACAGCCCACCATAGGAAAACCCGAACAGCGTGTGCCGCTCTGGATCCAGCGGATAGCGCTCACAAAGGGCAGGTCTGAGCTCTTCTGCAAGGAAATGCAGGAAGTCATCGGCGCCACCAAATCCGCTCGAGACAAGATCGCCCGTCTCTCGATCAGGTTTCGGCGTGTAGTTGCGCGATCTTGCCGGGGCGTCGAAGGGCGCGCCTCCGGGAAAGCCGATTGCAACAGTTAGACCGCGCTTGTCGCCGGCTGACGTTTTGGGAAACAGGCCGTGCGCCGGTTGACTGAAGATCAGCGGGAAGCTTGCGTCGCCGTCAAGCATCCACAAGGTGGGATAGCCCGATGGGGGAGGTGGCTCGGATGGAAGGCGCACAAGCACGCGATAGGTTTCACCGGTGCGCCGCGAGCGGATTTCGAAGGTTCGTGCAGCCGGAAGCTGAACCGGTTGCCATTCGCCCATGTCTTGCATCATCGCGGTAATCTTCGTCCGATCTGGTGTCCTAGACTGGCCCAGACAGACAAAGTCCGACCGAACCGATTTCGGTCAAAACCTATCAGAGATCAGTGGGTTATGATATCTTTCTGTTTATCGAAGTTAGCAGTTTTACACTGCGGATTGAGAGCGATCCAAAGCGTCTGAAACCCCCTTTGGTGTTACCCCTCTTTCACTCGTCGCGCATCCAGGCCGTGTACCGACTCTGTGCGTTATGCCGGTGTCGGAATGACCCAAATCATGCCCGGGGACGGGCGGAAGCAATGCGGGGTCAAGCGGCTGTTCAGGTATTCAGACTGTCGAAAACCTTTAGGCAGAACCGATCGAGCGTTTCAGTATCATCCGAATTCGCGACCCAGGAATGGTCCAGTTTTAGGTCTCCGATAGAGACAATTCGTTGAGCGATCTCGGCCGGAGTCGTCTCGTCGATGCGACCACCCGCCCAATCATGAAAGGCTGTAGAATATCGAACGACCGCTCCACTTGAAGGCAGGTCGATTGTTCCACCTTCTGCAAAGAATGTCAGCCCGTCCCCCATTTCTTCCCCGATAAGCACGAGCCGCTCTCCCAGACGGTCCTTCAGGATGGCGGCAAAGACGACCGCGGCGGAAAAGGAGAATTTGTCGACCAGCAAACCGACCCGGCGATCTTCAGACCCGCGCGAGATCGCGTCGATCAAAGGCATGGTGCGAAGAAAGTCGCCGCCGGTATTTCCGCGAATGTCAATGAGGAGGGGACTGCCGGGGCGCGAACTGACGCGTTCTGCCGCCTCGACAATCGCACTCGAAAGTTCAGTTTCTCCGGGATCGAAAAAACTCGGGAGGATCATGAGCATGCCGGGCTGGCCGAAGTCTTTGACCCCGCAATAGGGCTTGGGCAGCCAGGATGCGTCGGCTTTTCCATGCTCATTTCGCGGGTAGAATGTGGATGTCGGAACCAGATTTGCGGCGTCGAGAGACAGTTCGCTGATCCGTCCGGTATTGTCGCATATCTTGTACGTGATCTTGTCGCTACCTGACCAAACGCCGAGGCGCTGCAATGCGCCTGGCCAGGCGAAAAGGATGGCGCCGATAACGCGTTTTCGTTGCGGTGTCCCCGCCAAATATGTCTCTGCAGATAGTTCGATCTCGCCTGCGGGAACACCATTGATGGATATCAACTCGCCCCCTATCGCCTCTGAAAACTCTGACGTGGCATTGAGCAGGCGTGTGGCGGTGCCGATTGCCACGAACCGCAGGGGGAGAACCGAAATGGCATCGTTTGGGATCAGTCGTGTATGCCCGTTCGCCGGAAGTGCGAGAAGGCGCATCACGGAAAGCAGGAAATCATCCTTCGAGTTCGCGAGCGCTCTCTCACGGGCCTCGATAATGTGACGATCCAGTTCCTTGCGTCCAATAGAACGGAAGCTGGGGTCAACCGGCAGGACCGTTTTCACAATTTGCTCTAGGTCTTCGATCATGGACAGATGAAAACGTGTATTCGAGGGTGATGCAACCTTCAATACGGGATGATTGCCCGAAATCGCCGCGCAGGATGTGAGAGGCCGCGTTTTAAAGTTTCATTCTCAGCCGGTGCCTTCTACCATTCGTCTCGTCAGGGACACTGGTGCAAGGTTCTGATTTCGTGCTCGACCAGGACCCGGACCGGCAGGCAAGATGGGCTATGCGGCACATCCTCTCCCAACTCGGCGTCGCTGGCTCGAAGTTCTCGACAGTCAAGAGGCCTGAATTGCGGCTGTTCTGCGCAGCCAATCTTCAGGACTTCGATTCCTGAAAGGGCAAACAAGCCTGTCAATATAGTCACCTCGCGATGAGTGTACACAAAGGCGAGCAAAGCACAGAAATCGATTCCGCTTTTGCAGGCGATGTTATAGTCTTGGAAATATTCCGATACAGACGTCGGATGTTTCAGAAGCCTTCTGCAGGGAGTTGAGTTGCATGCCGCCCGCGCCATCCGCAGACCAGTGGTTGACCGGCTCTGCCGCATGAGGGTCGATAGGAAACCGACACTCAAGGATGTTGCGCGTGAGGCGAATGTTTCGCTGAGCACGGCGTCCCACGCCATCAACGGAACAGCACCGCTGACAGTAGAGGTTCGCGAGCGCGTCCTTGAGGCTGCCCGCTCTCTCGGTTATCTCGAAAACCGGAGACAGAAAGCAACCATTGCGACTTTGCGTGTCGTGCTCTTGGCAATGACCAATGACGCAGCGCCCCAAAGCGATCTCAACATGGTAAGCTGGACCATGCTGAATGGTTTTCGGCGTGAATGCGAAAGGCGCGGAATTCGCATCGTACCCTTCGTCAGTGCGAGCAACCGGCTCGATCCAGCCGAGGTGGGAGAGGTTGCTGCGGCCTCAAATGTCGATGGTATCGTCGTCTTGAACGACGACCGTCAGGAACTCGTCCAGGCACTGGCTGCATTGCACAAGCCCGTCGTCCTCATCAATGGCGAGGACCCGGCCATGGTCGTCGATACGGTGACGGCCGAAAACCGTTTTGGCGCCAGGCTCGGTATCGAGCACCTTCTGTCTCTCGGACATCGCAAGGTTCTGCACATCACCTGGAAAGGCCGCACAACAATCCGCCGCCGCTACGATGGTTATAGCGACGCGTTCTTTGCTGCAGGTCTACCCGTCCCCGCGGATATGATTGTCGAGGCAGAAAGCTACGAGCCTGAATGCGGTGAACGGACAATTCAGGCCCTCCTTCAGGAAAATCCGCCGCTGCGCAATGCGACGGCGGTCTTCTGTGCGGCAGACAATCTGGCACTCGGCTGTCTTAAGGCCCTGACGGAAGCTGGGCTTCGGGTCCCCGAGGACGTTTCCGTCCTGGGTTTTGATGACATCATGCCGGCGACTTTCAGCGCGCCGCCTTTGAGCACCATACAGCTGCCGGCCGACAGGCTCGGAGGTGCTGCCCTTTCCCTGCTCGAGCAACGACTTGTGGCTGCCGATCCGTCACGCCCGGCACACAGGCTGGAACTGGGCTGTCGTCTCATTCTCAGGGGCAGCATCGCGCCGCCCCCGAAATAGCCTTACGCTCTTATTTCATTCCCGTCCCGGCAATACCGGTGGTGATGTAACGCTGCAGGAACAGGAACACGAGCGTAACAGGCGCAAGGCTGAGGAAGGTCATGGCGAGAATATAGTGCCATTGAACCGAGAATTCGCCCTGGAACGAATTGAGGCCTACCTGCAACGTGAAGTTCTCGCGGCTGGAAAGCACGATCAACGGCCAGAGAAAGTCGTTCCAGCGCCATAGAACCGAGAAGATCGCAAGCACTGCAAGTGCCGGTGCGGTCAAAGGCAAGATGATACGCCAGAAAATCCTGAACTCACTGGCAGCATCGACGCGAGCCGCCTCGATCAACTCATCTGGAATAGTCAGCATATATTGTCGTAGCAGGAAAACACCTGTCGGCGTGGCGACGGTCGGAATGATGACGCCCCAGAGATTGTCCACGAGACCAACACCGACAACCACCAGATAAGCGGGCACCATGACGACGGTGAGCGGGATCATCATGGTCGAGATGATCAGCACGAAAATCGCCTTGTCGCCACGGAACTTGTATTTCGAAAGCGCGAAGGCTGCCATGGCGTTGACGATCAGGGTGAGGATCGTTGCCACTGTCGTGACGAAGACGGAGTTCTTGAGAAAGGTCAGAAAGCTGAACTGCGTGAGGGGGTCAGTGAAGTTTTCGGTTGCAATGGTCAGGCGCTGGACCGGCGAAATTTCGCGTGTGTCGACGCTGACAGGCTCACCGGGCGCCTTCGGATCGACCATCTGAGCCTTGATGCCGATGCGGCGGACCATCGCCATTTCATGCGCCTCACCATTGATGGTGACGTTCCAGAGGCTCAACGGTTTGTCATAACCCTGAACCTCAACCTGAACTGCGGTGCGCGGCAGGAGGCTTGGCGGAAAACGGGTGATTTCCGCTTCCGGTTTCATCGAGGACATGGCGGCCCACACCACGGGGACGAGGACGGCCAGGGTCCCGCCGATCAGCCAAACCCAGGAGAGGATGTCGGTCAGGTCGACCCGTCCCGGGCGGCGGGTTCTGGTGAGGAACCCGATTGCGTTGCGATTGCCGGACATGATCAGGACTCCATCTTCTTACCGAGGCGTAGCTGCACGAGTGTCAGGATGAGGAGCACAAGGCCCATCAGCACGGACGCGGCGGAGGCAAGGCCAAACAGCCTCAGATCGCTGCCGAATGCCATCTGGTAGATATATTGAACGACAAAGGTGTTGGCGGTACCGGGCCCGCCTCCATTGGTCAGCACCCAGGCCTCATCGAAGATCTGTACCGAGCGGATCATGAGAAGGATCAGCACGACAAGAAGGTTGGGCCCGAGCAGCGGTAACGTGATCCGAAAAAGAGTGCGCCGTGGCGAGGCAGCATCAATCGCGGCCGCTTCATAAAGATCTTTTGGAATGGCCTGAAGGCCAGCCAGCAGGATCAGTGTGTAAAAGCCCATATGGAACCAGACAGATACAACGACGACAAAGAAGCGCGACCAGCCGACGTCCAGAAGGAAAATCTCAGGGGGAACGCCGAGCATCTGGAAGAACGCATTGAGCAGCCCGTTACGATCGAGGAACCACTTCCAGATCAGGCCGATGACTACAGGCGAAAGCAAAACGGGGTAGAAGAACATTGCCCGGAAGAAACCGCGCGCGGCAATCGCCCGGTTGAGGATCAGCGCCGTGACCAGGGCCACGAAAAGGGTCGCGATGACATTGAAGGCAACAAACCACAGCGTGTTCCAGATCGCCGTCCAGAAGAGCGATTCACGGCAGCTTCCCGGGTCCATGTAGCTCGTGCAATCCAGCAATTTGCTGAAATTGTCGAGACCGACGAAGGGACGATCCGATATCAGAAGCTCGGTGCCGCCTGTAAAGGCGTAACCGACGGCGATTGCGATCGGCAGGAATGTGAAGATGCCAAAAAGGACGAGGTTTGGCATCAGGAAGAGGTACGGCATGCGCTTTCTGCCGATCACCCTTTCTATACCGTTGAGCGGGCGCTCGATCAGCGCCATTGCCGCTTCAAGGGCCCGATCGGCAATTCCTGATATATTGGGAGCAGCCATCCTAACCTCTCCCCTTGTCGGCAAGGCGCGGCAAGGCCAGTTCCGTGACCGGATCGAAGACATGGACGCGTTCACGCGCCGGGGCGATCTTCAGGACGGAACCGGATACAGGGGCGAAGTGACCTGCCTGATGAATGATGATCGGATCCTTCTGGCCTTGAAGGTTACCGTAGATATAGGTTTCTGTCCCGAGGCTCTCGTAGTACTGAACCTCGAACGGCAGGCCGCCATCCTGTGAAATGGCAAAATGCGATGGCCTGATACCGGCCATAACCTTCTGACCAACCGTCACGGCGGAAGGGTCGACAAGGCAAGGCAAGGGTGCGCCATAACCCGCATCGATTGCTATCGTGCCATCGCTTGATGTCACCACACGTCCCTTGATGATGTTCATGCGCGGCGATCCGAGGAAACCGGCCACAAAAAGATTGCGTGGATTGTCGAAAAGTTCGAGCGGGCTGCCGACCTGTTCGACGCGTCCGGCACGCAGGACCACGATCTTGTCAGCCATTGTCATGGCTTCGACCTGGTCGTGGGTGACGTAGATCATCGTCGTTTTGATGTCGCGGTGCAGCCTGGTGATTTCGGCACGTGTCTGGACGCGCAACGCCGCATCGAGGTTGGAAAGCGGTTCATCGAACAGGAAGATATCCGGTTCTCGCACAATGGCACGACCGATCGCAACGCGCTGGCGCTGGCCCCCGGAGAGCTGACGCGGCTTGCGGTCGAGATAGGGCTCGATTGCCAGCATGCGGGCTGCTTCGTTGATCCGGCTTTCGATTTCGGCGCGTTTGAAACGAAGATTTTCGAGGCCGAAGGCAAGGTTTTTGCGGACGCTCATATGCGGATAAAGCGCATAGGATTGGAAAACCATGGCGATCTTCCGCTCGGCTGGTGAAAGCGCGCTCACATCACGGTCGCTGATCGAAATATTCCCCGATGAAATGTCCTCAAGGCCGGCAATGATGCGCAGAAGCGTCGATTTTCCGCAGCCCGACGGGCCGACGAACACAACGAACTCCCCGTCGTTGATGTCGAGATCGATGTCATGGAGAACATGTACGGCACCAAATGCCTTGTTGAGGTTTGCAAGTTTAAGACTTCCCATTACCTGCTCCCTTCAGGCGAGTTCGCCGCTTCGACGAGCTCTTCTGCATTCCAGCCCTCTGGCAAGGGCATTGTTCTTGTGATGTCGACGCTTTCAGCGGAAAAGCCGTGCACGCCTTCGAGATAAATACCTGGCATTCCGCCAGGGTAGTCTTCGAGCCCGACAATCTTGCCGTCCTCATCGCATGTCCAGGCATTGGCCCGTCCTGCCGCCTCTGGGCTTGGGGCGAGATCGGCATTGGTGGGGCGAATGTCGTATTGCGTACCCGTTCCAAGCTTGCCCTTTTCCTGCGAGAGGCGAACCCGCTCAAGCTTGACGTTGTGGATACCTGCTTCAGAAACGGAGACCATATTGATCGCACCTTCCATGCGGCCGGTCAGATCCTCGACGGTCAGATTTTCGACCTTTCCTGCCGGTCGCTCCGGCCTGCGATCGACAACAGTGACCGTCAAGGCTTCCCCTGATCCCCAGAAACCGCCTGGCGTTTCCTGGCAGTCCACATCAATCCGCGCAAACCGGATATTGCTGAGTGCGCCGCCGTCGCGCGAGAACAGGCCAAGTGCCCGGTTGGATTGCGTAATCCTGCAATCTTCAAAGGTGATATTGGCGAAATCACCGAAGGATTCGGTGCCGAGCTTCAGCGCGCAGCTCATGCTTGAAACATCGCATCGGCGAACGATGATGTCTTCGCAGCGCCCGACGGCCTCTCCATCCGGCCCGGCGCTGGTCTTCAGCACCACGCCGTCGTCTGCCGTGAATATCCTGCAATCCTCAATCACCGCCCGACGGCATGCATCAAGTACGATGCCATCGGTGTTGGGCAGGCGGCGATCGTTGGTAACAGTGACATTTTTGAAGAGAATGTCTTCACAATCGATCATGTGGAGCGACCACATAGGCGATCCCGTCACATCGAGGTATTCAAGGCGCACATTGCTGCATCCCTCGAAAACCACGACACGCGGGCGAAGGGCCGCCGGGATCCAGGTCCCCATGGCCTGATCATCGCCGATAATGAAATGCTCGCCGCCGGCCTCAATGGCGCCGGGGCCGGTGATGGCGATATCGTGCGCGTTCTTCGCAACGATCATGCCGCGGTCAGAGCTTTCGGCAATCACGGATACGGAGGTTGATCGATAAGCCTCATAATCGGGAAGGGGGGCGAGAACCGCGCCTTCTTCAAGATGCAACTCGACGCCACTCTTCAATGTCAGGCCAGAGGTGATGTGGCGTCCAGCTTTGAGTGTGACGCGTCCGCCGCCAGCGTTGCTAACGTTATCGATTGCCGTCTGGATTTCGTCGGTAGCCTCGCTGCCGGTCGATAAGATGTCGAAGGCCGGCCTGTTCATGCTGCCTTGTCCTCTTCAAGGGAGACGTCGATCAGGAGGAGCATCGTCAAAGCCTGTCCGTAGGGCGTCGGCAGATTTGGAATGCGGCGGTAGAAATCGAGGTCATGTCCCATCGGCGTCCCATCCGAGACACCGTGGACGACGCCATCGGCATCGATATTGCCAAGCACTGCCTTCAAAGCATCGTCTGCAAGGGGACGATTGTCATTGCTGAGGATGCCCGCCTCGATACCGCGCAGGATGCCATAGGCGATCCCGGCGGTTGCCGAGGTTTCGACCGGTGACGTCGGGTCATCGAGGAGCGTGTGGAACATGCCGTCCTCGCGCTGAAACCGGCGCAAGGATTTCACCTGGCTGGCCAGAACATTTGCCAGGAACCGTTTGTCCTTCCCTGCCAGTGAAGGCACGAGTTCGAAAAGTTCCGGGATGGCGACCGTAATCCAGGAATTGCCACGTGCCCAGAAGGCGTTGGCAAAGTTGTGACGGCCATTGAAGGTCCAGCCGTGGTACCAGAGGCCCGTGACAGGGTCGGACAGATAACGGGCGTGAATGACGAACTGGTAGACCGCCTCGTCGATCCAGTCCTGCCGCTTGCAGACAACGCCGGCACGGGCGAGAAACAGGCATGCCATAAAGAGCGTGTCATCCCACAGTTCGCCGTCATTCAGTCGCTCCTTGACGACATGCTGAAATCCACCGTCTTCGGTCTTCGGCAATTTGTGGACCAGCCAGTCTGCCCAGTCCTCGACGAGAGCACGGAAATCCGGCCGGTCGACATATTCGGTCAGGATGACCAAGGGCAGCATCGGTGCGGAGCTGTTGATCTGGCGTGGCGGAATACCGCGCTCGATCTGCCAGCTATACCATGTGACGAGGTCATCAATCGCCTTGCTGTCGTTCGCTGCCAATGCCCGGCGCAGGAAGCCGTAAAGGCCGACGCCGACCTCCCAGTCCCACTCATCGAACTGGATCTTGCCGTCGGCACTGCCATTGACCAAGCCCTCCTGAATGCCCTTGAGGCGGCTGAAGGCGACCGCGACCTTGTCTATTGTGGTCTTCAGGGCGTCGTTATTCGTCTGTGTCTGGTTCATCTGATGTGTCCGCTCATGAATAGAAAAGCTGATGGGCATTGCTCGCAGCGCTCTTGTTGCTGTCGAGCGTCAGTTCGGGCTGGGGTTGCTCGTGATTAAAAGCCATTGCCTTCTCGCCAATGGTGAATACGCCGTCCCATGAAAGATTGATTTGAGGGCTGCCGGGCGGGGTCGCGGTCAACACGCGGCGCTCGGTATCAAAGGCCACCTCCGTTGCGAGCACCCTGGCGCGGAAGCGCGAAAAATCCTCTTGATCGCCGCATCCGATAATGCCGATCCAGCCGCAACGTTTCCCATAGGAGCGAACTTCGCGTCCGGCGGTCGCGCCAGTCATGATCGCTTCAAGGCCATTGCTTGCATAAAGAGCAGCAAAGCCGCGGCCAGCACGGGTAATCAGCCAGTTGCCGTCCTGGATTGTCTCATCCAGTCCGTCGCGCCCGAGATAGGCGTGTGTCCAGTCGTTACGATGATCGGCCGTATCGAAAATCAGCATTGCCAGATCACGGTGCTGTGCAACGCGGGGCAGAATGCCGCTTCCGGCCCAGTAGGATGGACGCTGTGTTCCCCAGGGATCGTCTTCGCCGGGATGGTTGACCCAGAGTCGTGCCATCGGGTGGCCGGCAAGCTTGATGTCCATGACGTGCTGCTGGTGGCCCTTACGTCCGGTCTTGTGGTCCACCACGGTTGAGAGTTGTGCTGCCTCGTTCTTGAAGAGCACAAGTTTACCGGCCTCGAGACCCTGCGCGTACCTCGCCTCGATCACTCGGTTTTCATCAAGTGCAGCGAGAGAGGTCAGCCTTGCAGGCGGCAGATAGCCGCCGCAGCAAAACATCGGAAGCGATGCAACGCCACCATTCAGCCAGCCCTTGCCAAATGCGACCTGGGCAAAAGGAGCAAGCTCGGTGAGAGGACCGGCGCGTAACTCTTTGTCGTAGGCGCGCCCCTGAGACCCCGAGGGAACACCATTCAAGGTGTGGAGCGCGATCATCTCGAAGATGAGATCAAGCTGATGGCGCGCACGGGCGGCAAGCTCCGGATGAGCCCAATGTTCGATGGCAAGGAGCCCGATGAAGTCCACCGGGTAGTAGGCGGCCGAATTCCACTCGGCGAGACCATGCCCCTCCACACTTTCGAACCAGCGGGCAAGGCGCTCGGAAGCGAGTGCGGCCTGCTGGCGTCCGGTGCGGCCAGAGGCAGTAAACATGGCATCAGGCAAATAATCACCTGCCAGCAACTGGCTGGTGTGGAAGCACAACACGTGGTTCTCGCTCCAGAACCACATGACATCATTGCCGGGTTCATCAACCCAGTAGCGGTAATTGACGATTGACTGATTGATCCTTGCCACGGTCTCGACTGGCAGCCGGTCGCCATAGGCGCGCAAAAGCCATAGAAGCGGCACAAGAACAAAGTCCGAGCAATCTTCTCGCGCGTCGATCGAATGAAGCGTCGACGTGATGATCCCGTCGATCGCCTCGTTGTCATCGCTACCGGTCGCGACCATCGCAAGCGCCCGTCCGATGCGCCAGGCGCCGTACCGTGCGCTGAATGAGAGGGCTGCTGCCTTTCTCGCCTCGATCTCGTCGCCTGCGTCGACCGGGTCGAGATTGCTCATGAATGCAGCGTCGATCGACCGGGTGACAGTCCCTGTGCCCGAGCCAATCGTGACCTTCACGCCATGATAGCCATCCGCAATGCCGACAGTCTGGGGTATTTTGAGCGAGGTTTGCCCGGGCGTCAGTACGGTTTCGATGCTGGCGAGAACGGCGCGGTCATGGCCGTGACTTGTGACGGCGACTTGGATTGGTAATGGCTTGTCGGTCGCTGCGTCGAAGACAAGTTCGAGCGGCGTGTCGACAAAGACATCGAGCGCCGGCCTGATGTCGCGCACCAGAGCGGCAAGTCGGCTCGTCTCGTCCCTGTCGAGAGCAACAGGAAGCACAACCGTCAGGGCATGGTTGTCGATGACCTCCAGTTCAAAGAACCAGATGATGTCGCGCTCGGCCAGATCCTCGCAATGAAGGAGGATCTCGTTGTCTCCGGCCTCAAGGCGAAGGCTGATCTCGCATTTGTTTTCGACGTTACGGATGAAGGGTTCAAACCGAACCTGTTCGACCCCGTTGACCCAGATCCGAACGCCCCCGCAGGTCGCAAGCCGCAGATCAACGGTACGGGCCGTTTCGGTACGAAACGTTCCCTTCAGCCAGCGGCGGACATGGGTCGGGACATGCCAGAAGCCGGTAAACTCGACGCGGCGGTTCGAACCCGGCAGGTTGAGATGAGAAACGGCCCAGTCTGCGTCGGGCGCGATGTTGCGGCCGATCATTGTGCTTTGAAAGGCCTTGCGGCAGGGCAGGTCACCGACATCGACGAAGCCGTTGATGAAATGATAGTTGACGCGGTCTTCGGCCGGTGCGGCAATCCCGGGAAATGCAGTCTTGATCAGCTTCGAGACGACCCAGGCCGTGACGGTGTCACCTTTTTCAACTGTATATGTGGGTGCCGAACGTGTCGCCACAAAGGGCTCATCAGTCATAGTGGATCGCCTCCCGTCGATCATTATGAAAATAATTTCACAGAGCGGAATTTGCGATTGCGGTCCGAACTGTCGAATTTGTTGGGAAGAAACAGCTTGACGTTTGTTCTGTCAAGTCGCAAAACATCCGAAATCGAATTGATCAGAGGAGCTTCAGTTCGATTTGTGAAAAAGTTTTCATTGGGAGGTTGTGCATGCTGAAGTTGTTTTCGGGCGTCAGCGCCCTTGCTTTTGTTACGCTCGCGAGCTTGTCTGCAGCGCAGGCGGAAACCAGAACGATCACGTTTCTATTCACCGATGACGATCAGGGCTATGTGCAACGGATGGCTGCACTCAGCAAGGAGTTCGAGGCGGCCAATCCGGACGTTAAAGTGAATTTTGTGTCGTCGGGTTATGACGCTGTCTCCAAGCAGTTGCCCGTACAATTGGCCGTCGGCGAAGGACCTGACGTTGCCAAGATCACCGATTGGCAGCTCGCACCCTTTTATCTCGACATGCGGCCTTACATGAAAGACCCGGAAGGTTTTGCAAAGCTGCATGGAACGAGCCTTGACCGTCTTCGTCTGAAAGGCATCAACGATCCGCAGTCGCTCAATGGCTATATCGCCTCGCAGACCTTCAATCTGCCATTCGTCAACAAGACATTGTTCGAGCAGGCCGGCGAGCCGGTACCTGGACCAACGGCCAAATTCAGTGAGATCGTCGAGGCGTCAGCTCGTGTTGCAAAAGCAACCGGCGTACAGATCCCCTTCACCATGGATCGGTCCGGCCACCGGTTTTCCGGCGGTGCCTTTTCCTATGGGGCATCCTACGTGAAGGATGGCAAGTTCAGCTTCCCTGACGATGCGACGAAAAAATATATCGCCGACGTTTATTCCTGGACGCAGAACGGAAGCTTCCCCAAGGAGATGTGGGGCGCTGCCGGTGGCTCGCAGTACAAGAACATGGGCGACGAATTCGTTAACGGAAACGTCGTGACATATCTTGCCGGCAACTGGATGGTGAACCCCTTCCAGAACAAGATCGGTGATGCATTCGAGTGGGCTGCCCTTAGCGCGCCTTGCGGCGAGGCTGGTTGCTACACCATGTCAGGTGGCACAGCGGTTGTCGGTTTCAAGCGCACCAAATATCCTGAGGACGTGGCCCACTTCATCGAGTTCCTCGGCTCCGAAAAGGTGCAGCGTGAAATTGCTGAAAACTACGTGGTCCTGACGGGCGCCGAAATCACCGATCCGCAATACAAGCTGAAGAGCGAAGATGCCAAGGCAGCGATGAAGGTCTTCCTCGACAATCAGAAGAACGTACCCCAGGCCGCACGCGAATTCGAACATTCGAAGGGTAGCACTGCCGTCTACCAGCAGATCGTCCAGCGCATGAGCCAGCTTATCGTCGGTGAGCTGACGCTCGACCAGACCTACAAGGTTCTGGAAGACGACGTGGCAAAGATCAACGAAGCCGTTGCCGTCAAGAAATAATCTCTTCGAAGCTTAAGGCGGCGCTAGGGCGCCGTCTTATTCTAGATCGCATGCGACGGGACTGTTGTCAGTCTCGCCGGGCAACCCCGTTTGGGGCTGCTCTTAGGACAAATCTAAGGCGCAGCAGCGCTTGTTGTCCTTTGTCTCAAAACTGCAATCTCGGCGAACTAGAGCTCCCGGCTGCAAGCCGGAGATTGATTCCGGCTGTCTTAGTAGATTGCGTAACGCTTAAAAAATCATGGGATTCAACATCATGGCCAGAGTGAACTCGTATTTTCCGCCCCTGCGGCTGACCTTGCTTGCCACCGTCTCTCTCCTGACCACTGTTGCAGGTGCCGGTGCATTCGATAATAGCGCACCACAAGGCCAGGGTTATTCGATTTTGGTGCCGGAGCCGGCCACCCAGTACCCGTTGCCCTTCGCGGATAACTACCGCAACCAGATCGGCAAGACCGCCGAGGGCAAGGATGTCAGGGCATATGATGATAAAGACAACCCGGTCATCGACATCCTCTCAGGCTTTAACCGGATCTGGACACTGGGCGATGAAAAATGGGCTGATGGTGGCGCGAATGGCGACGGCCCGACCGATTTCAGCCACGTCAGGATCGTCGATCCCGCAGTCTGGGAAGAGAACATGCGATACGTTCTCTCCGTAACGGGCAAGAACAGAACACCCGAGAGAGCGTTCGCGGCCTATATGAATGACCGCCGTTCGCAGGGTTACAGCGTGATCGAGGGCATGGGCCCACTTGCTCAATGGTATCGCGAGGGTGCCGGTGCGACGACAACGATCAATCACACGCTTGCGGATTTCAATCCGAACGAGATTATCGAACGCAAGGAAGACGACAAGGGTACGGAAGCCGGTGCGCCTGATTCCGAACTCAATGATTTCGTTGCATTCACGAAGGTGATGAGAGGCCCTGAAGGGACCACTTCGCCGGCCAAATATTTCTATTCCTCACCACGTCCCTGGCGCATGAACGACAAGGGTGAGGTCAACGAGATCGGGACCGAGACGATCGGTGACCGCAAGTTTGAGGCTTACGAGAATGATCCAGGCGTGATTGTCCCGGCATTGAAATATGCCCGCGAAAATCGCGGGCGCCCGAAAGACGGCGGGTTTCCGAGCGGTCACACCAATGCCGCTTATCTCGCTGCCATCGCATACGCTTATGCAGTGCCGGAGCGGTTTTCCGAGTTGCTGACGATGGCTTCTGAACTGGGTGAGAGCCGGGTTGTCGCTGGCATGCATTCGCCTCTCGATGTCATCGGTGGCCGGATCTCGGCAACCGCCATGGCTGCCGCAATGCTGCAGGACCCCAAAAATGCAGATGCCAAGAAGGCGGCTTATGACGAGTTGCAGGCCTATTTCAAGAAACGCCTGCCGGAGGGACAATCTTTGCTGGCCTTCGCCCACAGCCAGGACGCAAGCCTCGACCGTTTCGTAGATGAAACGGCCAACAAGGCCGATTACCGCGAACGGATGACATTCTCCTTCAGCCGCAAGGCAGGCGTTGGTCATGCGACGATGGTTGTTCCGAAGGGCGCAGAGGTTCTTCTGGAAACGCGGTTGCCCTATCTCGACGTTGCCCAGCGCCGGGCTGTTCTCTTCTCAACGGGGATCGAGGCGGGTTATCCATTGCTTGATGACAGCAATGGCTGGGGTCGCATCAATCTCGTTGCTGCCGCTGCCGGTTACGGTTCGTTTGACGGCGACATCAACGTCACCATGGATGCTGCTGCCGGTGGCTTCAACGCGGCAGATCGCTGGACAAATGACATTTCTGGAGCAGGGCGCCTCGTCAAATCGGGAAGCGGCGCCCTCACACTGAGCGGCAAAAACAGCTATAGCGGTGGAACTGTTCTGAATGAGGGAACGCTTGTTGCAGCATCAGCCAATGCCCTTGGTGCCGGCAGCCTCGTTATCACGAGCGGAACGCTTGCTGTTGATCTCTCTAACGGCCCTGTTGAGATCAAGGGCCACGCGCAAATCGACGGTGGAAGCCTCCACCTTAAGTTTGATGGTGCAGCGCCATCTGCCGGAACCCGGTTCGAGGTTTTGAGAACGGACGGTCTTGCCGGAGCCTTTGCATCGATCGACAGTGGTGATGTGAAGCTACGCCCGGTTTACACCGGTTCGACACTGTCTGTCGTTGTCGAATAACCATGAACGTGCAGGGCGCGTCCTCAATAAGACGCGCCCAGCAATCCTATAATCCTCAGCCTTTCTGCCGTCGCATCAGCAGAAAGATGACCGGTGCTGCAAGCACTGAAACGATAGCGGCCAGGCCGAACGAGGCCTGATAACCGAAGCGCTCTGCGATTGCTCCCGCACCAAGGCCTCCCGCCATGCTGACAACACCATCCATGCACTGGAAGAGTGTAAAGTCGACACCCGCCTGACGTGGGTCTGACCAGCCCATGAAGCAGGCATAAAGTGCGACAAAGCCGATGGACATGATGCCGGATGAACTTGCGACCGCAACCGTCATGACAATCCATTGCGAGATGTCGCGGTGGACGCTGAGATAGGCAAAGACGCAAAGGAGGGCCGTTTGCACGAAAATCGCGATCAGCAAGACGCGTGAGGCTCCATAAATCCTCACCAGTGTCCCGCCGAGCAAGGCGCCGGCGAAACCGACGACCATACTGCCAACCCCGTTCAGCGCGCCGATGGTTGCAAGGTCAAAGCCGTAATCGACCAGAAACGGCCCGAGCATCGAGAGCCCCCATTTCTGCGCAGCGACATAGACGGCGGCGATGATGAGACCGGTGCGGACCTGTGGTCTTTTGAGGGCATTTCTGATCGATGGCAGATGGTCACGGGTCTGTACGCTTGTCTTTGAAGCAGGCCCGAACAGAAAGGGCAGCGCGAGCAGAATGACAAGACCACTCATAACGAGGGTGGCGTTCGTCCAGCCGGAGCGTTCCACCAGCACCAGAAAGAGACCGGCGCCAATGGCCGAGCCGAGGTAGGAACCTCCAACCTGGGCGGCATTTCCCCAGCCGTGATGCTCCTCGGCCAATGTCTCGACCGCATAACCATCACAGGCGATATCAACCGTAGCCGTCACGAGCGCGATCACCGAAAGGATCGCGATTGCTATGCTTACGGGAGTGGGACCCGTAAAAGCGAGCATGGCAAGACCGGCAGCGCAGACAGCGATGCCCGAGCCGACGATGACACGGGATCGGTTTTTCCCGACCGGCGGAAGGCGATACCGTTCAATGTGAGGCGACCAGAGGAACTTAAGCGTCCAGGGCAACACAGTCAGATAGAGAAGACCAATCTGATCGAGCGGCAGTCCGGCGCTTCGCAGAACTGCCGGCAGGCCGAGGAAGGTGAGGCCACCGATGACGCTTTGCCCGATATAAAGCCCGCCAACCGCCACGAAGACGGCGGTTGGGGAGGGCTTGGTTGCGGTTGGGTTCTGCTGCAACATCAGAACCGGTACCGGATGCTGCCGACGATCTTACGGCCCTCATCAAAATAGCAGAAGCCTGTGGTGCAGACCTGTTTGACGTCATCGAGCAGGTTCGTTGCATTGATTTGCAGGCGAACGCCCTCAAGCGATGGCACAGCCTTGCCGAGATCATAGCGCAGCGACGCGTCGAGGAACGTGCGTGCCGCATTATCGAGGATCGGCGTATGCTGGTTGTCACCGAAGCTCGATCCCACGTAGCGTACGCCTGCTCCAACACCGAGGCCTTCGAGTGCACCGGTCTGGAACTCGTAATCCGCCCAGAGCGAGAAGGTGTGGTAAGGCGACGAGTTCAACTGGTTGCGTAGAGTTTCGGGGGTAAGGCGCGTGATCTCGACATCATTGTAGGAGTAGGAGGCGATAACGCTCCAGCCGTTATCTAGCGATGCCGTGGCTTCAAGCTCGATACCGCGCGATCTGAGGTCAAGCTGGCGCAAGAGATTGATACCGGACGAGGTCTCATAGACCGTGGCATTGTCCTGGTCGAGATTGAAGAAAGCTGCACTGAGAAGAGAATTGTATTCCGGAAGCGCATATTTGACGCCGACTTCATATTGTTTGCCGACGGTCGGCTGTGCCTGACCCGTGACGGTTCCTGTGGTGATGATGACACCCGGATTGGCGACGAAGGATGTGCCATAGCTCACATAGGGCATCAGGCCACTGTCGAACACATAACCGAGGCTTGCGCGTCCGGTGGTTCTTGTGTCGTCGCCATCATAGGTTGGGGCGGCGGCCGCACCCACGGTCTGGGCCTGATAGGCGGTATCCAGCCAGTCATGTCGAATACCTGCCGTCAACCGCCAACGGTCGATTTCGATCTGGTCCTGGGCGTAGATACCGAACGTGTTCATGCGTTGGTTCAGAACCAGCGAGACATCGGGAACATAGGTAAAGGTGTCGGTGAATGGTACTGCGCCACTGCCCTGTTTTGAGGTGTAGGTCATGTGGCTGAAGTCGACACCCGTCAAGAGCGTGTGTTTGGCAGGGCCGGTGTCGAATTCGGTCTTCAGATAATTGTCGGCAGAAACGCCTTCATTGTCCTCGATTGTGATGCCCGGATAATCGGCAAAGACCCATTGCTGGTCTGCCGAAAGCCCAGAGTACCTCGCCTTGCTGTAGAAGGTTACATTGTCGTTCAGTTGATGCTCGAACTCATAGCCGATACGCCATTGTTTTTGCTCGAAATCATTAAACCGCGCGTCGCCACCATAAACCGGTGTCGCACCGATCGATGTGCCGCTGGCGCCATAGTTGTTGATGAAACCCCATGTGCCGCCAGACGTGCCATCCATGTATTCGCCGAGAAGTGTCAGCTTCGTTCCCGCATCCGGCTGGAAGGTGAACGCTGGCGCAATGAAGAGCCGGTCATCCTTGATGGCACTGATTTCGTTCCTGCCGTCGCGTGCGACACCGGTCAGACGATAAAGCATGGTCTTGTCATCGTTGACGGCGCCTGAAAAATCGAACGCTCCCTGTACGCGGCCGAAGGACCCATATTGGAATTCAACTTCGCGCACGGTCTCCTCGGTCGGACGCTTCGAAATGATGTCGACGATGCCTCCGGAACTGCTTGCGCCGTAAACGGAAGCGGCCGGACCGCGCAGGACTGAGACGGCTTCTACGCCATAGGGCTCAAGGCGTGCACTGCCGTTCTGGCTGCTGACCTGGCGCAGGCCATCACGAAAAATGCCTGTTGTGCTGAGATCGGTGCCGCGCACCTTGAAGGCATCGAAACGTGGCTCGGCGCCATATTGGCCGATGCGCGCGCCAGGGGTGTAGTTCAGCGCTTCGGAGAGGTTTTGCGGTTTGATATCGTCAAGCTGTTTGCGGCTGACAGTGGAGATCGACTGGGCTGTCTCGGCGATCGGTGTATCGGTTTTGGTCGCGGTACGCCCGGATTTTCCGACGTAGCCATTGGTTTCAAGCACCCCCCTGGCGCCTTCGACCCCCGTTCCCTGAACGGTGATCGGCGAGAGAACGGTCGAACCGGGGGCAGCAGGCCCCGTCTGAAGGGATTGATTGGCAGGATCAAAAATACGAACCGTATTGCCGTCTGTAAGTGTGTAATTCAATCCGGTCCCGGCAAGGAGGCTGTTCACCGCAGAAGCGATGCTCAATGTGCCATTGACGCCAGAGGTATTGCGCCCCCGGGTAATGGCCGAGGGATAGACCATGCGCAGGTTCGCCTGACGGCCAAATGACAGGATGGCATTTTCGAGGGGCCCAGCGGGAACGGAGACCGTGACCGTCTTCGATGTGGCCGCCGGCTGAGGTGCTGCCGTTTGTGCTCTGGCGGTCGTGATCCCTGCACCACCAAGACCGAATGCGACCATGCCACCTGCGACCGCCGTCGTCGTCAGCCAGAAACGGCCCCGACCGTACTTGCCAAATCTCATATCTTTCCCTCTCACTCATGATGTCAGGCCGCCAGGCAAAAGCCGGAGCGGTTTCTGATGGGATAGAGTGAATAGGGAGCGCGCCTCCTGACGTGCTTTCTGAAAAAATTATCGCGACCTGACGATAATCAGCATACCGGACAGCCGTGATACCGTTACTGGCAGGCTGTCTTCGAGAATGTCTAAAGCCTGATCCGTATTCTTGAGATCGAAGATACCTGAAACGCGTTGCTCTGCGGCCTTTCCATCAAGAACGAGAATACGGCCGCGACGATATTGTGCGAGCACCTCGAGAACCTCGCGCAGGGGCTGACCGGAAAAAACGAGCTTTCCCTCACGCCATGCCATGCTGTTTGCCACATCTTTGCGACTGCGGAGCAGTTTTCCGTCTTGCCCGAGGGTTGCTGCCTCGCCGGGTGTGAGAACCGTGACATCGTCGCCGGTTGCGACTTCAACCCGGCCTTCCTCGACCTGAACTTCCTGCGGTAAAACTCCACCGGCGGTGCGGACCGAATAATGGGTGCCGAGCGCTTTGGCAGTGAGCGATCCATCGTCAACGACGAACGGCCGGGAAGGGTTTTTGGCCACATCGAAATAGGCCTCACCGCGCAGCAGGGTTATCCGGCGTTCCCTGTCCGAGTAGTGAACGGTGATAGCTGTGTCGGTGTTCATGCTGATGTTCGTGCCGTCTTCCAGTTTCAACAGTCTCGTTTCGCCGACTTCGGTATAGTAGTCGGCTTGCCACTGGTCGATGAAGCCGCTTTGATGCGCATAGACTGCCGCAAGCCCGATAACGCCGATACACGCCAGACCTGCCAGGATCGCTCGACCCGAGCCGCCGCGTTTTTTGTCCGTGGCTGGCAGAAGCTCTATGTTACCAAGGTCGCTCCAGAGCGCGCGCATCTCCTCAAAAGCGGTCACATGGGCAGGATCCGCTTTCAGCCAGTTCTGGAAGCGCTGACGATCGTCCTCTGTCGCATCGCTGGATTGCATGCGTGCGAGCCAGAGAGCTGCCTCTTCAGCCAAACGGTCATCAATGAGACCCTCCGGGCGCTCGTTCATATCCTGCACTGCCGTTCCTGATGGAGTTATTGATGCCGCATTACATCCTTTTCTACTTCTAGAGTGGAAAAGGATGCCAGCACCTGATGTCCGTTTACATTTTTATTTGTGCACGGACCTGTCGGCAGTGAAGTAATGCCTTGATGATGTGCTTTTCGACCATATTACGGGAAATATCGAGCCTAGCCGCTATCTCGCCATTGGAGTGGCCGTGCAGGCGACTGAGCACAAAGACTTGCTGGCAGCGCTTGGGCAAAGCCTCGATTGAGCGGGCCATCAGGATTAAATGTTGACGACCGGCGACAATCCGCTCCGGATCGGGCTGGTCGCAAGGAACGGCAAGACCTGCCTCTGGATGCGCAAATAACGGCCGTTCACGTGACTGGCGTTTAACCGTTACGTGGGCGACGGATTTGGCGATCTGGAAGAGGTATGCCTCAGGATTTTCGATCAGCGTCGCGTGCGATACTTCGAGCGCCCGGACCAGGGTTTCCTGCAAGGCATCGGCGGCATCATCCCGGTTGCCCAGACGCCGGCGGAAAAACCGCATAAGACGGTTTTCCTCCTTAGCGTCAAAAACCTGCAACAGCGCTTTGCTCATCAATCACCCTAATTGGTGCGGTTGCTTTTCACATAGGGAGTACCGACTTGGCCGGCATCCCTTCATATGCGAAATATGACTATTAAAGTCATATTTACAGCGCGTGAGCATTGTTTGCCAACTGCGCAAAACAGGGTCAGCAAACGGAGCTCACGTTTCCGTGATGAATGTTGCGCGATTGCATCAAACCTTTGCGGGTAGGTTTCAGTGTTTCGTCTTAAGGACGAAGCTGCCGACCGATGCGAGGTCGATTGCCGTCAACGCAGTGAGAGCGGTCGGGATAGCCCCGCAAAGACTGCCGGTAGTGATCACCTGTCCGCGTTTGAGCATGCCACCTTTGTTCAGGGGCCCATTGGCAAAAGCAACAAGCGGTGCCAGCGGATCGATATTGGGATGTTTCACCGTTTCGTCAAACAGAGTGGTTGTGCCTTCGGTGATCGTGAGATGTGAGAAAGGCGCGCTCTCCCGCGCAAAATTGTCGATCACAGTCGCGTCGATTTCAGGCCCGATCACAAATCCCTGGTTGGCGAGACGATCCGCGAGAAAAAGCGGGAAGGGGACCTGGTTTTTCTCGACCAAACGATAGCCCAAGAGTTCCGCACCAAGGTAGACCTTGTCGATGAAGCGAAGAATGTCGTCTCTGGTCAGTGGGGTGTCGCCTGATGCGGGAATATCGGATGCGAGCGTGACACAGATCTCCACCTCAAGCCCTTCGATCCCTTTAGCAGGAAATGTTGCGAGATTGTCGTCCGTGACGCTGTAGCAATCGACCATCGGTGCCGCAATCGCGGTGCCATCCGGACGGATCGCCAGTTTCCAGCCGGCCACGCTTTTACCGATAGCGGCCACGAAGGCGCGCTGAGCGTCCATTGACTGCTCGAAACTGTCAGGGACAAGCCCTTTGGTCTCAAGCGTCGCGAGGGGGATTTTCGTTCCTTCGCTATTTGCTGCTGCGAAATTCCGAGCAAGCTCATCAATCATTGCCATTCCCGTCATCATCCTCTCTCCTGATTAAGGAGCGGAAGCTGTCACGATTTGGCTATGTTTGCCAAGGCCCTGAAACGCCTCGGTCAAAGTCTCGACGATGGAAATTGAAAGCTTATCGAGGGGGCTCTCTTTATAGGAGGTGCACTCGATCAAATTCTCCATAGGGAGAGACGAGGAAGTCGGGCAGCAGACATGCCGCCCGAACTAGAGAATCAAGCGACGTCTGCGTCGAACTGGATGCTGTGAAGGCGCTTGTAAAGGCCGTCAGTTGCGAGCAGCTCGCGACGGCTGCCCTCTTCAACCACCTCACCATTGTCCATCACGACGATCTTGTCAGCGCGATTGATCGTCGAAAGACGGTGAGCAATGACGATTGAGGTTTTGTTCAGTGTCAGACGCTCGAGAGCATCGCGAACGAGAGCTTCAGATTCGGAGTCCAGCGCGCTCGTCGCTTCATCAAGGATCAGAATGTCTGCATCGCGGAGCATAGCGCGGGCAATGGCGACACGCTGACGCTGACCACCCGAAAGACCAGAACCGTTTTCACCGAGCCTGGTGTCATAGCCCTGCGGCATCTTCATGATGAAGTCATGCGCGTTGGCCGCCTTCGCAGCTGCGATGATTTCCTCTTCGGTCGCATTGTCGCGGCCGACAGAAATGTTGTGTCGAACCGTACCGGAGAACAGGAACGTTTCTTGACCGACATACGAGACCTGCTCGCGGAGGCTTGCGAAAGAAGCGTCGCGCAGATCCATGCCGTTGATTTCAACGGAACCGCTTTGCGGGTCGTAAAGACGCATCATCAAGTTAATGATTGTCGACTTGCCGCTGCCAGACGGTCCGACCAGAGCAGTCATCTTCCCGCCTTCGAAGAGGACGCTAACGTCCTTAAGGACAGGCTGTCCAGAAACATATTCGAAGCTGACGTTCTTGAGAGTGACATCACCGCTTTTCTTTGGGAGTGGCAAAGCGTCCTTCTTCTCAGTGAGAGTCAAGGGAGCATCCAGAACCTCGAACATCATCCGCACGCCGATCATACCGCTCTCGATCTGAACGCGCATGCGTGCGAGACGCTTGGCCGGCTCGTACGCGAGGAGTAGGGCGGTGATGAACGCCATCAGGTCGCCCGGCGAACCACCCTTTTCGAGAACCGTGTAACCGGAGACGGCAATCACGACCGCAATCGCAAGTCCGGATAGCGTTTCCATGATCGGGCTGGTAGCAGCCTCAAGCTTCGCGATGCCATTGGCACGCTGCTCTACGTCAGATACAGCCTTGTTCATCCTCTGTCGCATCAAGTTCTCAAGTGAGAATGCCTTGATAACACGTACGCCTATGCTCGTTTCCTGCACGACATTGACGATCTCGCCGAGAGAGGCGAGCTCGGCCTCCATGATTTTACGAACTCGACGGAGAACAAGACGGACACTGAAAATCGCAAGGGGCCCGATGATCATGGAAATCGCGCTCAGAAGGAAATTCTGGGCAAACATCACGATGATAAGGCCGATCAGTGAGAAAAGGTCGCGAACAAACGATGTTACGATTGTATCGATGACACTGCGGGCAGCTTGCGCGTTAAATGTTACTCGAACCAGAAGCTCGGACGAGGGGAGATTCTGAAAAAATGAAACCCCCTGTTTCAGCAGCCGGTCATAAATTTTGCGCTGTTGTTCTGCGACGATGCTATTACCTGCTTTACTGAGGTAAAGGCTTTGTACGAAAGTCGCGAGACCTTTAACAATGAAAATAGCGGCTACTGCAAACGCGATTTCCAGAACAACATCGAAACCTTGCTTCAAGTAAACGCTGTTAACGATATCCCGCATAATCCAGGCGCTGAGTGACGTCATGCCAGCTACTACGACCATTGCAGCAATCGCTGCTGAGTACCAGCCGACGTGCTTTTTGAAGTTTTCCTTGAAAAGCCGCGTTAGCAGCTTTTTGTCGTTTGGCGACAAAAAAGATCCGATCACGAAGATATCCTTGCGATTTGAAAGCAGCGCCCCGAGTTTCGTTCAACTAGTGTTCGGATGCGTTTGTCAACGTCATAATGAAGTCAACACATACCAAGAATCTTTTCAGCCTATCTTTTGCCGCAGCTGCAAATGTTTAAGGTTAGCCTGAAAAAGCCTCGAATACTCTTTCCAATTGAAGTTTGCTTGCCTCGGCTACGCACTGAGCCGCGTTTGACGCCAAATAATCTTCATTCAAACCCATGTCAACATTTGTCGCCAGTCTGGAAGGGCGGGAAAATTCGTATCCGCGAGACTGTTGCTGACTTATATAAGCGGCGATTTGGTTGGCTCGACCGACCTACTGCTACGGGAAGATTGCTTCCATCCGTAACACGCAGCGGCGAGCGACAGATCAGGCGCCTTACGATCGCACCACCAGCTGTTGCGCTCCACTGAAATAGCTTGGTCGTCCGTCGCGCGGTCACAATCGATGTGCTCGACCGAGAAACCATCAGGAGTATGGTGGCACCAGGCAGTGATATACGGTTTCGATATTCGAGACATGATTTTTGAAGCCGCCGATAAGAGCTTCGGCATAACTGAGTCCCGCAGGCTATGGAATATCTGCCACGTTAAGAGAGCTCCAACACCATCAAGTAAATCTGATTTTTTCTCAAGCCCTTACGCTGAGCTCATGCTTCAAGCTGGCCGCCAGGCCGTAGTCGAATAAATCGGCGGCCGGTTGGCATTGTTTTAGTGGGGGCACACGTCCGAATCTTATAAATCATGGTATTTTCACTGACATCTGTGAACACTCACACTCATGTCGGTGTGATCCTAGCTTGGAAGCACTAGAGTCTACCGTCGTACAGTAAAAACCTGTTTATTCAGCGGTTAGAAATCCTAATTTCCACCAATTACTAATTGTGGGAGGTACTACGGAAAGAGTCTAAATAATTACAGGTGCATCATGAATTCATTAATAGTAGGGAGCGGACCGTCGGCACCGTCTCTAGAAAGCAGGGAACTGACGTCAATTACTAAGGTGGCGATAAACAACGCCTGGTTGGTGCGTTCCGATTTTGATTATGTCGTGTATCCTTTTGATTTTCCCAGTGAACGTAGGCCACCCAGCAATTATTGCGGACGTCAAATAAGCAACGCTGGTTACATGGAAGCTATCAACACCGCGGGCGGAATAATCTTCGGTGGAGCGACAATGGCATTCGCTGCGGGATACTGGGCGGTTTATACATTACGGTCTAAGACTATTGGCGTTTTTGCAAGTGACATGGTTTACAGAGGAACGAAAACTCATTTTTACGGTAACGGTACGGCTGATCCGTTGCGCTCAGATGTTTCGTTGCAACATTTAGAAGCGAAGAGCGCGCGTCTGTTTCTCTGGGCGTTAACAAATGGCGTGTTATTAGTAAATTGCAGTGAAGAGCCTGAGAGTAGGCTTGTTTATCCGAGGCTTTCGCTGTCAGACCTATCTAATCACGAAGGTGTCGTAGGCCAGAACTATGGAGATCTGATCGAACGCGCTAACGAAGTTTTCGAATTGGAGCGAAACGCCCCATTCGATGCAAAGCGCGAAGATTATTGGACGCTGGCTGACACCCCAGATAAGATGAACTACATTCATTTTATTGATAAACAGTGGGCCGCGACTATTCCGTTGATCCAGACGGCATTTTCGGATTTAGCGCCAGACTGTAGCCTGCTTACCAAAGTCCGTCGCTTATTTAACCGATGTCTTGGGAATCCGAGTTGACTGATTGGTATGAAAGTGACGAGATCTCTTTCGTTGATCGGGTAGTGACGACAGAACTGGACGGGTAGTGGACGGTGACTTGGCATAGCCGTTTTTTGTCATTTTTCACCAATCACCAGAATCCGATCGTTCTGCTCGAGTTTACATTCTATAAAGTAGGTGAAAGGGTTGAGGCCACGGGACAGGACACGTTTATCTGGGTGCGTGAAGTAGCATCCGTTTGAAGTCGCAACGCCTTTTAGGTGCTCTTGGCACAGGCGTGGTTGATCATACGGGCGCTTTGTTGGATCAAGCTTAACGTTGGCTGGGTGATTTCGCAGATATCGCCCGCAGCTGTCGTCCAGTTTAGTGGCTCTCCTTGTCCCGAATAGATTTATGGGACTGATAAACTAGCAAAACGTGCTCCGAAATCCGATGTACTAGTAATTGTGTCCGGTGTGGTGCTGTCGAATCCGACATGGTCCATAAAGATATGCGCAAAGACGCGTGCGTTGGCAGACCTGCACGCGGAGTTTTGCTAGTGTTAAAGGGGGTACGTGTTGGATGTAAAACGGAGCCCAACGCTTTTTGGGTTTGTTTTGGGTACGGACGAGTGTCCGCGCTACGTCAAATCTACTTCGAGCTGCCGTTCACACACTTAATCCAATTTGTCGAGCATCGTGGCATGCTGATTACTGCTGACTTAATAATATTCACGCGAGGAATGATCAACTCGATGAACGCCACCATGAGAAACATAAGTTCGAGTTGAGTTACATGGCGACCAACTCCCGGGGTGGTCTCGGAGTTCTCCTCCCGTCCCCAAAAAAAGCGAAATCTAACTCGGTCGTCTATTGGCAATAAGCAATGACGTGTCCCGCAGCTTTCTGGCCAATAAGTTTTTCAGCTTCAAACATCTACGCTCTAGGAGATGCCATGATGCAAATCCAATAGCAACCGAACAAATCGCTGATATCAACATTGAAGTATAAAATCCCGCCATGGTTAGGATTGCGATCTGCTGTATGGGAAATGCATAGATATAGACACCGTACGATGGATCTCCAAATCTTGCCCATGTTGAAAGTATCGGTGTTTCGCATAGCATAATCAAGATGATCGTAAAGCAAAACACAAACATAAAGCTGTGCGGTCCGAATGCTACCCACGAAATTGAAAGGCACAAGAATGTGCATGTGACAGCCAAAATTACATTAGCTCTCAGTTTATCATATATGGCGTAAACCATCATTCCAGCTAAGAAATGATTTCCAAGCTTTGAAAAGGTTGCCGCGCTATCAAAATGAAAGGATCCGACAGAGAAAGAAGCAGTGACGCTTGATACTTCGCTCAACAATATTGCTAATACGATCATTACAGCAAACCGGAACCGAGATAAGATCAACGAAACCAGAAGCGCAATGATATAAAAGAAGAACTCATATTGAAGGGTCCAAAGTGATCCATTTATTGAAGTGTTTGGGCGCCCCTCCAACACGCCTGGAATAGTATACAATACTTGATGCAGGAAAGAAAAACTGTTGTGAAAAACAAAACGAACGTATTGAAATTTTTCTTCTCCGTTCGAGAAGATAATGTACATCGCAACGCTGGTGATTGTTACTGATACTGCAAGTGCTGGAAAAATTCGCAGTAGGCGCGCGGCAATATATGATGGAACATCAGTGGATATGCATGCCGAGCGGTAAACAAGGAAACCACTGATTGAGAAAAATATTGCGACGGAAAATCCACCTAAGGTTGTCTGAAGCAGAGGCACCATCGGCTCAGGGAGGCCGCTCAGAGGATAATGGTGGGAAATAAGAACCGCGACCGCTGCTAGAAAACGGATGGCGTCGTAGCTGTTTTTGCGCCGTTCTATTGCTGTTCCCATGTGAATTTCAGGTGTCCGTTATCTCAAAATATCGATCTCCTGCGTCTCTGCGTCTTGCGCGCACAGGGGCCTTCTGAGCTATAACTCGTATTTCCGTACGAATCCATAATACGTTATTGCTTTCCACTTCGTCACACAGGAAACCTATACGGCTGGGATGCGGGCGGGTTGCTTTGTTGCATAGAGCCGAGGGAAGTCTGTGGGAACGTTTGTGAAAAATGGTCGACGTCGGTGTCGATATTGTTCTGGCGTAACCCCGAAAAATTGTGTGGGATGAGGGGGTGTACGAGACCGTGGCAGTCCTGCGACCCAATTTTGTAGTAATGGGCTTTCAATTGTTGGGGTGGCCGCCGAGATGCGAGCAGCGAGCGTTGGAGTAGATTAAGCCCTCCTCGTCAATATAGTGTGATCGCCAAGTTGAGGGCGTTCAGGCCCCCCTAGATCCACGGAATGCGAGCGCCAATTTCAGTCCTTGGGCAGCCAATGGCTCTCGAAGCTTCAGCGTGTGCGATAACTAAGCCTGCAGTCGGCAATGCGCACTGGGAAGGAAGTCGAGGCTCCTTGCTCGATCAGACCGTGGTACAGATCGTGCCGCGTTTATGGATATATTGATGATGTGTACAAAATTTGAGGACATCGTTCCACAGGCCTGGTTTGTCGACATTCTTGCTCCTATCGCCCACACACGCATAATCAAACTCGAGCAAAACCTCCCGTGGAATTGGGCGGCTTCAAGCATCGAAGCTAATTCAACCTGACCTGCGGCCCTTGCCGTATGCTCACGTCTTTAACTGTTTATCCGCACGGTAAAAGTTAGCCGTCTCAACGACAGACAGGATATGACAGTTCGCGGATTGTCTACAATTTGGAAATAACTGGTACCGACGGTTCACTAAGGTTAGGGCGCCTTGTACGGCAATCTTCGAGTTTTCGATTGCCGTACAAATAATTATTACGCTACGTCCTCGATTATCTGCTTTCTTCTGTAGTAGGCGTCCGCCCCAACGAAACTTCGTATTAATCGGGCGCGTGTCTCTTTGCAGGGTCCCACAATTGAGCAATCAGCTAAGAACCTTGCAGCACCATGCGGGTCGTCCATAAGCGCGTTTGGCATTATACTCCCCCAGCCAATATCACGGACCCGATCAGCTTGTGCCCCCAAATCGAAAACGACTGGTTGAACGCCGGAAGCTACCGCTTCAGTGAGGGTATAGCAAAATGTCTCGGGCCATAGTGACGGCAACCAGATTAGATCTACAGACGCATCACAAACTATTTTCACGACATCCGCAGAGTCGTACCGTCCAAGTACCTCTACATTTTTTAATGAGGATAATTTTTGATCTATATCGGTATGCCCAATGATTACAAAATCCAGTGGTAGCTGAAGGTCGAGTGAAGCCTTTGCTGTTTCAAAAATTAATTCGCTGCCTTTGTGTGGCCCTATACTCCCAATTATTCCTATTCTACGACGGCCGGTCGTATTCCAGCGTGTTGCGCTCTTTTGTATTTCAAGGAGAGGATCCGTGAGAGAACTCAGGAGCACTGGATCGGTCATGTGCTCGCGTACTTCGATGTCATCGCGACTTACATATGCATGAAGTCGCTTAGCCACGTCTTTGCTCGGAACAATGACCGAGTCGACGGACTCCAGAAAACTTCGATAATTCTGGCGCCAGCGTTTGATGTCGACGTTTTCAGACAAGACGGATCTAGATCCGTTTGTTTTGACGCAGGACTGACAGACCGACTCTGGTGGTTCGCCGCAGTACCTCCCTGAACCATCGATCAGGGTAACTCGTGGGCAAATCGAGAAGTAGTCGTGTACAGTGAAATCAACCCGAAGTTCCGTCGAACTTGATAATTCTCGAAAAAAAATAGGCGCGTGGTCGCCGAACCCCGTCATGTGGTGAATATGAATGTGGGTAACGCCAATGCGCTGGAGAAAATCAGCAAATCTTCTCGTTTCACTGCCGCAGAAGAATAAGGGCAGATTTGGCGTTTGTGCGGACTCCGGGTCAACTATGTAAAAATATCCAGGCTTCGCAGAGCTAGGACGAGCCAGAAAGACGGCCTCTCCCTCGGCTTCAAGCTGTTGACGCAACGCCTGGACATGAGTTTCGGTTCCACCACCAAGGTCGTGGGTTACGAAAAGATGTGCCCCTCCCCTTGATTGAGAGGAGCGCAGGGCAAGGCGCCCCTCGTCGATCCTGGATCGAGCGGTCAGTGCGGTGTCACTTGCAATGAATTCGGAGACCCTCTTATGATACGTAGGGTAGAGTTTGTCGATTGTACGACATGCCGCTTCGATGCGCTTATTGGTGCTCTCTCCGAACGAAACGGCTCCCCAATGCCGAACATATATGTCCGGTACCAGATAGTTTTTCCAGCCGGAGAGGGCTATTTTCTGGCATAAATCATTCTCTTCGCCGTAGCCTTTTCCGAAGCGTTGTTCGTCAAACAACCCCACTTGGTTCAGACAAATGCGCTTCACAAACATACAGAACCCGACACCTGTAGGAACCTCAATTAAGGCGGCGGCTCCATTGACTTCCTTTGCTATCCGGTCAATCTGATCCCCATCAAATTCGAGTAGTTGAAAGTTGTCTTCGCAAAACTTGGGATAAGAGCATATAGTTGCATTGTTTGAAAATGGAGTAAGCGTTCCAACGCTCTGGTCATGCGCGGCGCGACTTGTCATTCTGTCTAGCCAATCACCGTAAACTTCAGTGTCGGAATTGAGAAGCAAGACGTCTCTATTAGGGTGCAAACGCATCGCACGATTGCATGACAACACAAATCCTTGGTTCGTCTCGTTTTCAAGCAATTCGATCCAGCCACGCCCGCTTAAGATCCGCAGTGCCTCTGTAAGTTCAGGATCAGGAGAACAGTCATTCACCACGATCAATCGGAATGAGGACTTCTGAGGATTACTAATTACGCTGAATAGGCATCGCATAGTCTCATCAAGGCCCCGATACACTGGCACAATAACGTCAACCACGGGGTCTGGCTCTACTATGCCGCCTATCACCACCAACGAATCCCAGTCGAACTGTGTAGGAGCGATTGGTGGCGCAAGCCTACCAAAATCACGAACATCTTTTACGTCTGCTGCAATTGCGCTCGTGGTTCCTGCCGTTGATGTGTTCGGAGCCGACGTAAACGCTTGAGGCAACTGCAATTCACGCTTCAATATCGACCGATGCAACCGGAGTTTTGTTCTCTCCGTCAACCAGAAGAATCGCTTAAGTGCGAATTTTGCGATCGTGCGTTGAATTGAAACCCGGATAGGCTTACGCAAGAGACGCTGTGCCATCCTTAGTGCAGCAACAAGCTCTTCGTAATCGTGATTGGGCATAGTGTGCCCGGCATAGGGTGCAGCTTCGTTTGTTTGCGTCCCCTTATTATTCTCCCTCGCAGGTGTGTTTGTTTCAAGTAGTGTGAGGAGGGAGTTAAGTTTCCCGTCGAATCGGCTCGCCAAATCCTGGTTCCGCAAAATGGACCGACGTATCCGCCGATACTTAGGGCTCACTTTGAAAAACAACGAAAAAGGGAATTTGCCAGTTTTCTCAGCGATTTTTGTTGAGTTTCGCTGATATTCGAATTGATCGCGTGTATCCAATTTGAGGTCAGATACCAAGGCCGCGATTTCGTTGATTACAAAGCGGGATTGATCTTCTTTTTTTCGTAAAAGATCGATCTCTGAGGTCTTCATATCTAGAGAATGTTTATAGTGATTATATTTTTTGTTTAGTACTTCTGGAATAGGCAGTGTCTGCGCTGAAGCTAAGCCGGGAACGTAGTCTATGACGTACTGCTTCTGATTTAGCATCATCAAGACGATGTCATCAATCGTTTCGATTGAGGGAAGTTTCAGTGCATCGATGCGTGGCCCGAATTCGGAGGAACGCGAGGCATGAACAAAAAGGAAGCCGTTCTCAGATGCCCCAGAGAACATGTCAGAAGTGGACGCCGCAAAGTTATTAATGTTAAATGCAATGGAGTTAACGCCGTAGCAGTAGAATCCTTGATCCTTCATGAACTGAAACACGCCGGCGGATTCCTCGACGCAATTCACTTCTGTGAATACGATCGGGCGATGCTTTTCCAATGTCTGAATCGATCCGCGCAAGGCTGAAAGCTCGGCGCCTTCAAGGTCCAGTTTGATAAAATTCACTCTATCAAGCTCGAGACCGTCGAGAGTTGTGACGCGTACCGTGAGGCCACCGCTCGTTTCACCTGCTGCCACCAAATCAATTCTTGAAGCGCCTGCGTTTACAGGGTCAACTTCGACGGAAATTGCACTTTGTTCGCTCGCCCCAAGTGCCAATTGAAAAACAGAAATGTTTGCAGCATCAACCACCGATGCGTTTTTCTTCAATATTTCAAAATTTGTCTTCGAAGGTTCGAAGCTGATCACTTTTCCGTCCGAGCCGACCTTAGCCGCGAAAGCTCTGCTATGCGTACCGAAACAAGCTCCGCCATCTATCACAACATCTCCTCGCGAAATGAAGTTCACAAGAATGTCGATTTCGCATTGGGCCCACTCACCATATTGACGTAACGAATTAACTATTATGTCGTTGATGTCAGGAAAAAAAATCTTCCCATATCTTCCTTCAACGCTGGTGATTTTATTACCCGACGACAATGTCTGAACTCCCTAACTCGGCTCCGTTTTGTTGACACCACCTAACACAAAACAACGCATGAGGACACTCGAATATCAAGCGTATGACTACAAGGAATGTCGCCTAGTCCTCTGGAAGTCTTATATCGGTGTAAGTCTAGTTGGGGAAATCGTCTTTAGGAGCTAACGTGGATCGTTTTGTTTTCGGAGTCTAGGAGCCAGAGGACTTACGGGGAGTAGCCATGGAAGGTTGTGAACCCAAAGCTGGCCGCACTAGAATTGGATGGACGAGCTTTGTTAGCGTTGCATCAATGCTGCAGTCTTACCTTTTCCAAGTCTCCCGAGTAGCATCAAACTTCAAGAATGAACGTATCTACGTGAGTTAGTGCGCAGAGCTTGCGGCGCTTCGATCTTGGGGAAAGACGGTGTCCTCGGAGATTGACCGTCGCGCCGGACCACATGGAGGCGGCGATTTCGATATTTCACAGGATGTACCCTCTCGAGATAATTAGTCGGGAAATTCCTGGATCAATTTGAGATATTGGGTCAGGTAATCCGATGCGAGTCTCTTCATGTCGAACGATTCTCCTACGACAATAGCGTTACTCTGGAACTTGGAGCGTGCCTCATCGTCCAGCATTTGTTCCATAGCGATAGACAAAGACTCAATGAAGAATTCGTCCTCGTCTGTAGGTTCGATTATAATCCCGGCTTCTCCAGACGAAGTCGAGGACATTTGTTTTATCTCGCCAACGTCAGTCGCTATACACGGTCGTCCAACCTGAAACGCTTGAATCAGACTTAGCGGAAAAGACTCTCCAGAGTAGCGGCTCGGGAGCAGCGCAACGTCAGCGATACTGTATAGTCCAGTCACCTCACTTATAAAGCCAAGGAAATGGATGGTAGTTTCGCTACCTGCGTGGGCTTTAGCTGCCTCAATGGTTGATCCTTCACCAGCGAGGAGTAGGGCAGTTGACATTTCTGGTCGTCGTTCGCGAAGCTTGTGGTAGGCCGCGATTGTCTCAATCCACCCTTTCCCTTCTACAGCCCTAGAAGCCAGACAAAAAACTACAGCGTCAGCAGGGATATGAAAATCATCGCGAGTTCTTGGGAATGGCCGATTGTCTAGCGGAAGAGCGTTTCGAACTTTTACAAACTTGCTCTCCGGCACGTCACTCTCATCGAATGGCGTAAGATTACGGTCTGCTAAGTAAGCAAAACGTCCGACCTTATGTGACCACCGCTCGACCCGCCTCTTGGGGATCTTCATTGCCTCGTACGAGCCGTGGAGAGTCGCCATGTAAGCACAAGGTAGATTTGCATTTTCGAGAAAAAGTTTGTCAACAGTGGCGACATGGGAGTGAACCAACGACACACCAGTGCGCTCAAGAAACTTGACTGCGCCCCATTCCCTTACTTGATCCGCGGTGAAGACTGGTATGGCTGGGTCTAGCAGTTGCCGAATTTCTGGCCGGTCGTCGTGGCTTTGCATCTGCAAAACCGAAACTACTACACCCATGTCCTTGAGTGTATTCGCGAGGTGAACGGGGAATATCTCTCCACCTCCGTAGGAGAAACCCATCATTCCTATGAGAATATGTGGATGGCGACGTTTAGTTGCATTCAGTTTCGAAGCGTCCACGATGCTGCCGAAATTCTGCCCAGATAAATTAGAGCGCTTGAAAATTGTATGAGAAGAGGAGATGAACCGCTCTATGGTTTGCCTCGGTAGCGGCCACCTTTCCTTCAGCAGTTTCATCAAGCGGAAATATTCTTCGTAATATTTCGTAGTATTTTGGGCCTTTTTACCGGAAGTGTTGTTTCCGTGAATGCGAAAGTAACTCACGGCGCTCGGTTCGTAGGTGATTTGCCCTCCGCCTGCGACGGCGCAATATAAAAACCAATCTCCCATAATCTTGAAGCTCGACGCCTCCGTCCAGACGTCATCATGAATATCGTGTCGGCGCCACAGGGAACCGCCGACGTTGGGAATGACATTCTTTACACCGAAGCCACCGGAAAACCATTCGAATGCCGGTCTGACAACTGTTTGGTCCCAAATTCCGCGTTCACTTTCCTCTCGATATTGGTCTAAACCCTCGACATATTCACCATCAGCATTGGCGTACTCAACCTTTCCGAATGTCAACATTACACTCGGATCTCTAAAGGTCCTTATCGCACGTTCGACAAATGTTGGTTCGCAGAAATCATCGCTTTCGCAAATCCATATTATATCGCCAGTCGCGTGGGCGTGGCCCTTACGCCACTGATGGAAGACGTTCCCGGAATTTTTCGTCGAGTATAGAGAACGTATTGTTGAGGGATACTTTCTAACGTAAGTTTCGATTACTGCCCTGCTGTCATCAGTTGAGCAATCATCCAAAATAATGATGTCTATCAAGGGATATGACTGGTTTAGGATGCTATCAAGACGCTTTGCAAGATATTTGCCGTGATTATAGTTGGGGACGATGGCTGTTACTGTAAGGCCATTTTTGCTTCTGTGCTCGGACAGATGTTGAGCCAGTGACTGATTGTTCTTGATACGTCGATAAAATTTTGAGCAAAACTCGTCGACCTTTTGCGCGAGCAGCAGCGGATCTCGTTTTCTTGCCGAATTAATGAAACGGTCGCGTCGACGCTTGCTGAACCACTCCACCTCAGAAAGCCTATAAAGCAGGCGCGCGTAGATTAACCTTCTTATAAGTCTCATCAGCGACACGTTGCTGGACCAATTGCTACGTTGCAATGAGTCGACATCGCCCGATATGGCATGGATATCGTCTAGAAGATTGTTCTCTAGTGTATTGTCGTCGTTGCGGATCACGACCAAATCGAAGTCCTAATTAACTAGATTGAAAGTTCACCAATCAGGTAAACTATTATACCACGCTCTTCGAGGACGAGGCTATTTATCGTTCGGCGTGGGCTAGCCCCTCCGTCGGTATTTTATTTTTCGGTATGCAGAAGCGATGTTCTCTGGTCAATAACCAATCTAGGAAAGATCAAGAGAAAATTTTGCTAAGCGTACCTCTAAGAAAACCTATCGCCTTTGCCCGCCGACGTTTGGAGAATATATTCTGAGGAGAAAGGAGCAGCAAAGCTGCCTGTAGCAAAGTTGAGGCATAGGCATGTCGAATGTGATGTTTTTCGCCGGTATAGATCCTTGATCTCGCCATGTGGTACGCTTTTAGTCGGGCAATTTCTGGTGAGCGTCCAGAGGAGTTACCAGATGCGTGAACGACTTTCGAACCCCTGACAAAAAAGAGGTCACCCAATGCAGCAAGCCGCAGAGACAGGTCGTCATCCTCGTGATACATGAAGATTTTTGGGTCGAACCCCCCCACTTGATCGAAGCTTGTCTTCGAAACGAAGAATGCCGCTCCTGACAGTATCGGAACTGGCGTGTCGTTGTCTGGCCAACCACGTGGACCGCTGTTATTATTAGACAGTAGCCATGATCGTCTCTTAAAATACTGGGTACCGTCGGCGTTAAAAATTCGAGGGTTAAATGCAATTGCCGAAGGATGGCGATTGGCAGCTTCAAGAAGCGCTTCAAGCGCGCCCTGTTTCAACCTCGCGTCCGGATTGAGAAATAGGATCCAAGGAGTTTCCACAAGCTCAGCGCCCGCGTTGCAACCCCGTCCGAAACCGATATTTTCATCAAGAAACAGTAAGCTAATTTTCCGAGATTCTGGGAGGTTCGAGAAGTCAGTCGTTTTTCCGTTGTCTACTAAAATGATAGGCGTTGCGTCCGGTATTGAAAGGACCATGTCGCGTATCAAGGCGTCACTTTTGTAGCAGACCGAAACTACTGTGACAGAAGAAAGTGGCAATATCGCCATTTAAACTCCGATATACTTCTCATATCTACGTGCCTTGAGGTTTTATTTTGTCGCTATTGAGACACTACATTACTGTTATTTTTACGCATTTCTGACGCTGGTGGTAGGTCAAAGTTCGATTAGCTTTCTTAAATATTGTGCGTAGTCACTCTTTCCGGCATTTTCAGCAATTCGACCGAAATGATCTCTCGTAATAAATCCCCTATTAAGAGCGATTTCCTCAGGGCACGCGATTTTGAAGCCTTGACGTTTTTCGAGAGTACGCACAAACTCTCCAGCCTCAAGGAGGCTATCCGGAGTGCCGGTGTCCAACCACGCATAGCCGCGTCCCATGATTGATACTCTCAGCTTTTCACGCTCGAGATAAACTCTATTGACGTCTGTGATCTCATATTCACCGCGCGCGGACGGTTTAAGGTCGGCGACGATGTTCACGACGTCGGGATCGTAAAAATACAAACCCGTCACTGCCCAGTTCGATTTCGGTTTGGCTGGCTTTTCTTCAATGGAAAGTGCGCGCATCTCGTTATCGAATTCGACAACACCATAGCGTTCTGGGTCATTCACATGATACGCGAACACTGTTGCGCCATCCACCACGTTCGTACCGGCTTCAAGCAGTTCCGGCAATCCGTGTCCATAATAGATGTTGTCCCCCAGGATCAGGCAAGAGGGTGAGCCGTTGATAAAGTCAGCACCGATCATATACGCTTGTGCGAGACCGTCCGGGCTCGGTTGCACGGCGTATTCGATTGACAAACCCCATTGGGATCCGTCCTTCAGTAGGTTTTGAAACAGCGGCATGTCGTGGGGTGTCGAGATAATGAGGATCTCGCGAATGCCGGCCAACATCAATGTTGTAAGCGGGTAATAGATCATCGGCTTGTCGTAAACAGGCAAAATCTGCTTCGATACCGCCAGTGTCATCGGGTGCAAACGAGTACCGCTGCCGCCTGCAAGAATAATACCCTTCATGGCGTTTCCTTTCTGCTTTGCGCAATAGCGGTGACAACCGCCCGCGTCGATGATTGCCAATCTGGCAGCTTTATTCCGTACGTTTTTTCCAACTTGCTACAGTCGAGCCGTGAATTGGCTGGCCGTTTAGCTGGTGTAGGGTACTGTGCTGTTTTGATCGCGTTGACGGTCATCGGCTTTCCGCCTTCCGCCATGGAGAATGCGAAGATCTGTTTTGCAAAACCTGCCCAGGTCGTTTCACCAGATCCAGAAAGGTGGAAAACGCCGCGCAAGTCTGGAGATGGGTCTTCAACGAGCCTTTTCGCGATTACGATGATTGCTTGTGCGATATCATTGGCAGACGTCGGGCAACCGAATTGGTCCGCCACAACATTAATCTCGTCTTTAGTCTCTGCGAGGCGAAGCATCGTTTTGACGAAGTTATTGCCGTACTGGGAATATACCCAAGCAGTGCGTAAGATGGCGTGATTTGCGTTACTTTCGTTAATCGCTGTTTCACCGTCAAGCTTTGAGCGGCCGTAGACGGAGGTCGGCCCGGTCGGATCATTTTCCTGATAAGCTCCATCCTTCGCCCCATCGAATACGTAATCCGTCGAAAGGTGAATGACCGGAAGACCTAAACTTTTCGCAGCTTCTGCAACTGCCTTTGCGCCGTACCTGTTGATTGCGTACGCGGCATCGGGTTCGCTCTCGGCCTTGTCGACGGCTGTATATGCCGCCGCCGATACGACGGCGTCCGGTTTCGCGTCGTGCAGTGCGCGCAACACCGTTTCGGGATGCAAGAGGTCAAGCTCCGGTCGACCGAGCGCTATGATTTGTAGATCGATGTTTGCGCGCGCGAGAAGGGCGCTCACCACCTGACCATTCTTTCCGGTCACTGCAAGCCGCATCTGCTTAACCTTTCGTCAGAACACCGAGGCGCTCTCCCGAGTAGACGCCCTCGCGTAGTGGTTGCCACCACCAGCCGTTTTCAAGATACCATGAGACAGTCTTACGAATTCCGGTCGCAAAATTCTCTTGCGCCTTCCATCCGAGTTCGGACTCTAGCTTGGTTGCGTCAATCGCGTAGCGCGCGTCGTGGCCAGGACGATCTGTGACGTATTTGATAAGTTCAGAGTATGGCTTCGACTGTGGGCGCAACTCATCGAGAATAGAACAGATGCAGTTCACTACATCGATGTTCTTCTGTTCGTTACGTCCGCCGACATTGTATTTTTCGCCCGGTAGTCCCTTTTGAACGATGAGCCACAGGGCGCGCGCATGATCCTCGACATAAAGCCAGTCGCGTATATTCGCACCGTTCCCATAGACCGGCAGAGGCTTACCTTCCAACGCATTGAGAATAATCAGGGGGATGAGCTTCTCGGGGAAGTGGAATGGACCGTAGTTGTTTGAGCAGTTGGAAATGACTACAGGTAAGCCGTAAGTCCGCTGCCATGCTGTTGCCAGATGATCGCTTGCGGCCTTGGATGCTGAGTAAGGAGAAGACGGATCATACGGCGTTGTTTCCTCGAACAGACCGGTGTCTCCAAGCGAACCATATACTTCATCCGTTGAAACGTGAAGCATTCGAAAGTTCGGCTTGGCGTCGTCTGCGAGGCTATTCCAGTAATGCCGGGCTGCCTCCAATATTGTGAAGGTGCCGTTGATGTTGGTCTGGATGAAATCGGCGGCGCCGGTTATCGATCGATCGACGTGGCTTTCGGCCGCAAGATGCATCACGTAGTCTGGCTGGAATGTTGCAAAAGCCTCATTGATGGCGACGCGGTCGCATATATCTGCTTGAAGAAACCGATGATTTGGCGCGTTTTCAATCGGCTTCAGAGATGCGAGATTTCCGGCGTAGGTCAACTTGTCGATTGTCAGCACATCCGCGCCGATCTCGCTTACGAGATAGCGGACAAGAGCAGATCCGATAAATCCGGCGCCGCCGGTGACTAGAACGCGCATCATTAAAATCCGGTGTTTTGATAGGTGAATGACTCTGGAAGATCAGCTAGACACGGCTGTCTAGCGTCTTTGTCAGAAAGGATGTAACTACCCATGTCTGGCCACGTAATGCCAATTTCTGGGTCATCCCATCTAAGGCCGCGATCATTGGCTGCGCTATACGGAGCTGTAACCTTGTACGAGATCATCGTATCGTCGACGAGTGTCATAAACCCATGTGCAAATCCTGCTGGAACCCAGAGCTGGTCTCCGCTCTCGGGAGTGAGTTCAGCTGCGACCCATTTGCCGAAAGTCGGTGAGCCAACCCTGATATCCACAGCGACATCCAGCAACTTTCCACGGACGCAGCGTACAAGCTTGCCTTGAGCAAACGGCTCCAGTTGAAAATGGAGACCACGGACCGTACCCGCCTCTGAGGACAAAGATTCATTGTCCTGAACGAACTCTACATCGGCCACGTTTTCGCGGAACCATTCCCGCTTGAAAACCTCGCTGAAGTAGCCGCGGCTGTCACCAAATCTGGCGGGACTGATCTTTTTCACTGCATCTATAGCTAAGGGTTCTACGTGCACCTAACGGTTCCTATTCGAACGAAATCTTACGTGGATATGACGTCATCGTTACCGACAGTCAATAATGCTTTCTACGCTAACGGGTAGTGCGGGCGATCACGGCATGTGATGGCCATTTGAGGATGTTCAATTTGAGGCGCTCGGCGTGGAATTTTGGTCGGCGGTGTGTTGAACCTTGTGCTTCATGTGCATCTGCGGCATCACACCTTTTTATGGGGCCTGATCGAAGTCCTGAGTTCCACCATTCTCTCAAGAGTCTCAAGGGTTCTCTCTGGTCTTGCCGCTGAGAGTGCGAGTGCCAAGGTTTCCATCGCGACAAGGGAAGGTGCGTGTAGTGCGACGCCTTCGTTCTTCGCGCGAGGTAGGAACAGGCAGGCTGCAGCATCGCGCCTTAGGACGCTGTCTTCCAGTCCAAGCATCATGATGATCGGGATATCGAGCCGGTTGGCTTCTGCAATGGCGGTTAGCGCTTCGCGATGCGGGCGGCCGTGGAGGAGCATGATGAGGGCATGGCCGTTTTCCATGTTGAGCAGTTGCTCGGCAAGCGCAATGCCGGTCGCGTTAAGTGCATAAGAGCGAAAACCTGCGCGCTGGAAAAGACGGGCCGAATAGCTGGCGATGATCCCCGAGGCTCCAATTCCCAGCACACCGATGCCGGTAGCCTCCGAAAGTAGACGAACTGCTGTTGCCATAGCAGCGCGGTTGTCTGCATTTGCCAGCATTTCCAGCGTGTTCTTCTGGTTTTCTATAACGAAGTCGATTGCGGCATCGGAATTGCCGGAGATTGACTTCGCTGTTGCCGCCATTTTTTCGACGGGCGAATCCGTCACGCCTAGATGGGCTTCAAGCGTCTCTTTGAGGTCAACCAGCCCCTGAAAACCCAGCGCCTGGATGGCACGGATGACGGTCGCATCGGATGTATCGGTTTCAAACCCAATCTCGAGTGCAGATTTTCCGAGAATGGCGTGGCGATGACCGTCAATGTATTCGGCGACTGCCAAAAGGCTCGGCGATAGCCGATCGCGGCGTTTGCGCAATTGCTCGCCGAAACGATCGACGCGAATCAGTCTGGTTCTGTTTGTTTCGCCTGATGGCATGGGTCCGTCCGTCTAGAGGGGCGTACAGCACGTCTTGAGCGGCTTACCAGTGCGTAAAGTCTCAAGGCAAGACTTTTTGATTGGGCGGGATATCAGTTTGCCGTGGCTGGCCGGATTGTCAGATGCGATTGCACTGCTGACACCATCAGGCTGAGTGCTGCATAAGAGTTGGAGATCGCTTCCTCTCGTGGAAGTAGGATGTATCGGCCCTTGCGGCAGGCCTCCAGGAAATCGCAAAATCCCGGCATCACCGCTTCCATCATGGCGATTTCCTCTTTCGGAGATGCGCCAGTATCCGACCGGTACGGGTCGAAGATTATATCGGCGTCGAGTTCAGGCAGACGTTCCGCGCTGACCTCGATGCGGTCACCCTCTGGAATAGCATCGATTACCGCCGGGAAACGGAAGCCCGCATCCCGCAATACTCGGCCGAGCGCCCGATAGGTGTGGTAAACGCTGATCTTGCCGTTCAATGGCTGCATGACCGAGACCGTTGTCTTTTCCGTGTCGACCGATGCCTTCAACGCGTCAATTTGCGCCCTGTAACGCCGGTCGAGCACAGCAAGACGCTGCTGGGTTCCTGTCAAATCCGCAAGCATCTTATAAATGTGCGGCGCGCCGTCCCTGGTGTTATCGATGGCAACAGTTGGTGCGATTTTCTCGAGCTTTTCAACAGGCGTCGGGCGATCAGGTTCGGTGAGGATAAGATCGGGTTTGAGCGCGACAATCGCTTCGAGATCGGCATTGATGGAGCCGATATAGGCGATGTCACTATCGTCGAAATCTATACCCGTCAAAATCGCACTGGATCTCAGATAGGGTTTGCCGTCTGCACCCATGCGGCCGTGGCTGCCGACCGGCATTACGCCTAGTTCGATCAGCGGGATGGTGAGGTCAATGTCGTGCAGCGTTACGATGCGTTTTGGCTGAACCGGAACGGAAACAGACCGCCCCAAATCATCCGTAAACATCCGTGCCGGTTCTTCGGCCTTGGCCGCAATGGTGCCGTAAGCCAGACCAGTGACGAAAAGGAGAGAATAGAAAATCTTTGGCATGGCGAACCTACAGACGATGGCGATGGAGCCAGAGAAGGAGAAGGAGGCTAGGAGCGCCGACGGCAGAAAGCACGAGCCCGGTCGGTAGCTCTAGGGGTGAAAAGGCGGTGCGGGCGATCGTATCGGCAGTGCTTACCAGAAGAGCGCCGGTGAGGCCGGCACCAACAGTGATGCCGAGAAACGACCCTCCGGGCATGAGAAACCGGGCAATATGGGGGCCAATCAACCCGACAAAGCCGATGCTGCCGGTATAAGAAACGCAGGACGCAGTGAGAATGACGGCAAGCGAGAAATGCAGGCTGGATAGAAAGCGCAAATTGATGCCGAGCGCTGCCGCAGCACTATCACCAAGTGCCTGCGCATCGGCGGCACGCGCCGTCACCCATACGAGGACAAGTGCTGCAACAAGAATGACCGCCAGAACCGAGACTGCGTCCCATGACGCTCCTTGGAGGTTTCCTGCCATCCAGATCATTGCGCTTTGCAAGCTTCGTATATCAAGCGAAGCCATCAGAATGAGGAGAAGGGCGGAAAGAAACCAGGAAAAGCCGATACCGGTCAGAACAAAGCGCAGCCGCGACGTAACACCTGAAAGCGCAAACACAATTATAGCGCTCGTCAGTCCCCCGATGACGCCCGCGACGGGGCGAAGCGCGGTTGGCAAGCTTGGCACAAGGAAAAGGCAGACGAGGACAGCAAGGGCAGCGCCTTCTCGAACCCCGAGCAGGCTAGGGTCGGCCAATCCATTCCTGGTCAAGGACTGCATGATGGCGCCTGCAACACCAAGCATTGCCCCAGATACCAGTGCAAGCGTCAGACGCGACAAACGAAAATCGACAACGACATTTGCATCGGCCGATGACTGCGCGTCTGGTGTGAAAAGAGCAGTGAAGATCTCTCCAAGCGGGATGTGTTTCGTGCCCGACGAAATGCTCCAGAGAGCAACAAGAAAAAGCAGGAGCGTAAGCGCTAGAAGCAAAGCCAGCCGCTTTGGAGCGATAACCAACGAAAAACCGGAGGCTCTGATCGTTCTGTAAGACGTCATTTCAGCAGTCTCCGCGCCAACCAGAGAAAGACCGGTGCCCCGACGAGGCCGGTCATTGCGCCTGTCGGCAACTCCCGAGGAGCGATTAGAAGACGGGCGGCAAGATCGGCGGCGATCAGCAAGGTTGCTCCGCCCAATGCGGCAAGCGGTATGGCGAACAACAGGCGTCCGGTTCGAATACGTGAGATGAGTGGAGGTACCACCAGGCCGATAAAGCTGATCGGCCCCACCAGCGAAATTGCGACGCCGCATAAGAGGGATGTTGCGATCAGTGCCAGACACCATGTCAGTCGCACCGGCACACCAAGTGCGGTTGCAGCGTTCTCGCCAAGTTCCAGAAGATCAAGTCTTGGTGCAAGAACTGTTGCCAATACAAGTGCAATAACAGCGACAGGCAAGGCATTCACAATGGCTGGCAGCGTTATTCCGGCGGCGTCACCAACCAGCCAGAACCGGGTTTGTTGCAGCGTTTCTTCATTCAGGATGAGGATGGCCGACGTCAGCGTCCCGGCGAGTGTGGAGAGTGCGATGCCACAAAAGACAAGTTTCGTCGGGGTGAGGCCGCGTTGTCCTGCTGCTGAGAGGGCAAGTACCAGCGCAAAAACTGCCCCGGCACCTCCCGCAGCGACGAGTGGTTGGGCGCTGGTGACCCCGATTGAAGCAAAGGGACTGGCGCTCAGGGCAACAACGGCGAGACTTGCGCCGGCATTCAGCCCAAGAATATGCGGTTCTCCCAGAGGATTTCGCAACACGGTCTGCAAGATAAGGCCGGCCACTCCGAGGCTCGCCCCTGCAAGCAGACACGCAACAATCCGCGGCAGTCGAAGGCGTATCAGAATTTGCTGATCGAAGTTTTTCGGGTCGTAGGCGAAGATAAGATCATGAAAAACGTGCGGTGCTACCGGCCTTGCCCCTGTCGCAGCGTGCGCGGCAACAACAATGAGGATGATTGCGAGAAGACCTATACCGGCCGAGAAAGCCCTCGCAGCGCCTCTCGTTAATGGGAGGCTAGTCACACGATCCAGATTGCCCGCGCTCATGTCTTATGCGTCCGTCCAGGGCAGGGCAAAAACACCGGCCGATGGGTCACAGGATGCGTCATCTCGATGACACGCATGTCAAAAACGTCGGCAATGATCTCGGCGCTACATTGTGTAACAGCATCAAGTCGATGCTTCACACGTCCGTCCTTCAGGAAAAGCAGATGATCGGCGAATTGCAGGGCGAGATTGATGTCATGCAAAACCGCGACGATTGTGCGGTTGTGGTGCGCCACCAGATCACTCAGCATATCCAGAACCTCGATCTGATGGTGCAGATCCAGAAAGGTTGTTGGTTCGTCGAGCAGGATGATATCGGTTTGTTGTGCGAGCGCCATGGCAATCCACGCACGCTGGCGCTGACCGCCTGAAAGGCTATCGACGGGCCTTTCGGCGAGATCATTGATCCCTGTCACGGCAAGCGCTTCGCTGACAGCCTCTGCGTCGGCCTCACTCCATTGTTTGAGGAAACCCTGATGCGGATAACGGCCACGGGAAACCAGATCGAAAACCGAGATGCTTTCCGGCGTGTGGTTCTGTTGCGCCAGCATTCCCAAGCGCTTCGCGACATCCCTGGTTGGGTAATTGAAGATATCACGGCCATCGAGCACGACCCGTCCGGATGTTGGACGATGCAAGCGCGCGAGTGCGCCGAGCAACGTCGATTTTCCCGAGCCGTTCGGACCGAGCAGGACCGTGAATTGGTTTGATGCGATCTCGACATTGAGATCGAACACGACGGGCTTTCCGCCATGACCAAGCTCGAGGCATTCCCCCAGAAGCCGATGTTCAGCGATATCTTTCTCGGTTTCGATTTTCAAATTCCGTCCCGCGCGTTCCTGACGCACCAGAATTATTTATGACTGTAGTAGTCAAGTATGGTGGCATTCAAAAAGTCTTTTGCAGGATGAAAAATGACCGGAACGCGGCATGTTTGCGCTGTTGCGGCAACATTTCCTGACGAAATCGGCTCCAATCTAGCTGCTTTCAACGACAGGTCTGGAAATCTAAAGTTGACTACTACATTCATCAATTGAAGAGGTGCTGCATCGTCGGGATGACGAATTCTAGCTATTCGGGGACAATTCAGATGCATAACGGCTTGGGGATAGGGCGTCGGGGATCAACGGCGCTCCTCGCATTCCTTTTGGCAACCACCGTGTTTCCTGCTTTCGCTCAGGAAAATGGGGCAGAGAAAAAAAACGCAGAGGCAGGATCGACCGTTCTCGAAACGATCACCGTCGATGCAAAAGTCAAAAAGGGTGCCAGAGGCTACCAGCCGATCACGACGAGCACGGCGACACGGACCGATACTCCAATTCTCGACATTCCCCAGTCGGTGAATGTAGTCACGAATGAAGTTCTGCGTGATCAGCAAGCACGCTCTCTGGACGACGCACTCGCCAATGTCAGCGGTGTTACACAGGCCAATACCTTGGGTGGCACGCAGGATGCCGTTATTCGTCGAGGTTTCGGTGACAATCGTGACGGTTCCATCCTCGTCAACGGTTTGAAAACAGCGCTGCCGCATTCGTTCAACGATACGGTCGAGCGGGTAGAAGTTTTAAAAGGCCCGGCGTCGACCCTCTATGGCATTCTTGATCCTGGCGGCATGGTCAATGTCGTGACGAAAGCCCCCGAAGAGACCTTCAGTGCAGAGGCCTACACCCGGTTTTCGGCCTATGGTGCGGGCAAATACGGCACATCGGGCGGATTGGACGTGACAGGCCCAATCGCGGGCACAGATTTTTCCTACCGTCTTATCGGACAGGGAGAGAAAAGCGATTACTGGCGCAATTTCGGCGACCGGGAAAACTGGCTGATCGCGCCTTCGCTCAAATGGAGCGGTGAAGATACCGACATTACCGTATCCTACATGCATGAAGACTATAGCGTGCCTTTCGACCGCGGTACGATCTTCGACCTGACGACCGGAAACCCCATCAATGTCAGCCGGCGTTTGAGGCTCGATGAGGCCTATAACATTACCGACGGCAAGTCTGATCTTGCCAGTGTAGCGATCGACCGCCAGCTTTCCGACGATTGGAAAGTCTCACTGGACTATGCCTATAGCCGCAACGTTTATTCCGACAACCAAGCCCGTGTCGTCGGTTACAACGCCCGTACAGGGCAGGTGACGCGTCGCGCAGACGCCACGCAATATTCTACCCTCTATAATCATGCATTGCGTGCTGATCTGACCGGAGAAGCCGATATTGGCGGGTTCCAGCACGATCTGTTGTTTGGCGCGTCCTATGACTACAGTGACACACTGCGAACCGATATGCTGCGTTGTGCGAACTCCACGAACTTCAATGTCAACAATCCCGTCTATGGGAGGTTACCTGTCTGCACGACCGTCAGGGCAGCCGACAGCGACCAGACGGAGCAGCTTTCGACGGCCTCGATCTACATGCAGGATGCGCTGCATCTGAGCGACCAGTGGATAGCGGTGGGTGGCTTGCGCTACCAATATTACGATATCTATGCCGGGAAGGGCCGTCCATTTGTGGTCAACACGCAAAACAACGGCGGTGAACTCATTCCGAACGCCGGTCTCGTCTACAAACTCACACCTTCGGCTTCGCTGTATGCCAATGTCGCCAAGACGTTTCGGCCACAGTCTTCCATCGGCGCCTATTATGGCAGCCTCGATCCGGAAGAGGGCATCTCCTACGAAGTTGGCGCCAAGTTCGACATCTTCACCGGCTTGAATGCAAATGTTGCCTTGTTCAACAGCCGCAAGCGCAACGTTGCCTATTCCGAAGATGTCGGCGGCATCTCGACCGTCAAGGCTGCGGGTCTCGTCCGATCCCGCGGTATCGAGGTTGATGTTGCCGGTAGCCTGACAGACGATCTCGACCTTATCGCAAGTTATGCCTATACGGACGCGCTTGTTCTTGAAGACGCGACCTATGCCGGCAAGCGTTTGCCGAACGTGGCGAAACACACGGCGTCACTCTTCCTGGCTTATGATGTTGGTGAGGTTGGTCCGAACGGCAACACACTTCGAATTGGTGGTGGCATTCGGGGCGTCGGTGCTCGTCCCGGTATCAACGACAATTCCTATTATTTGCCCGGATATGCCGTGTTCGATGCCTTCGCGACGTACACGCTTCAGCTGGAAAAACCTGTCACGTTGCAACTCAATCTCCGAAACCTCTTCGACAAGACCTATTACACGTCGACGATCGGTTCGACCAACTATGCCAATTCCGTCGGAGAGCCATTCAACGTCAGCCTGACGGCGAGCCTTAAGTTCTAACTTTGCTGGACGAAACACGATTATGTGTCACTCAAGAGGCAGCGCCCGAAGGTGGGTTCTGCCTCTTTTCCTGTTCTGCGCAGTCCTGATTTTGGAGGGGTCTGGTGGCGAAGTATACATTCTTCATTTCCTGCCATCTTCACCTCGCCATTCTAAACTCGCTTCTTGCGGTGATTTGCTGACCGCTAGAATTCGGGAATAGCAAAACCACCTTAAGAGGCGAGGCCGCATTGGAGCGGCAGGGTGAGGGAGGTGGACGGTCAGCAAGCGAAGCCTTCGATCGGGATGGCCTGTCTCAGGTCGAGCGCTGTGATACCTCAGGGGCCGACCAAGAGCCGAGAGCGACCGGAATGACCACCGGCGCGTACAGACGTGCCAGCATTTCACATTCGACCCCACGCTTCGCTCAAGCTCTAAGGGACTTTTGCCTCGTTTCGAGCAATCTGTTTGAGGAGTTGAGGATGTGTTTGAGCCGAACTGTCGCTCGGTGGCGCAGCAGCACAACGGCAAATCGTAGCAGGCGCGCAGTGGTAAAATAACGCACTCACGCAGTCACAGGATCACCGCTTAACCGCATGGCTCTTGGTGTCCTATTTGCAGTATGGGGTAGTTCCTACAGCACGTGGTGGAAGGTATTGCGATCGACAGTTACAAAGCCTGTGTTGACAGGCTTGATAGGGCCGCGAGTTGTAGCGAACGTATAAGGTTCCTCCGGCAAACCCTTCGGCGCTGATTGGAAGCGCGGGTTGCCTCAGGAACAACGGGTCTTCAACGCGAGACACTTCTCTCTATTCGCACGAAAGTGCGAAACACTGCCGTGTCGGGGGGCCGCCACGACCGAGTAGCTTTTCGTGGGAAGCCTCACGTTTTGCACCTATGCGGCGGCCGGGTTAGTATATCCTCGAAGGCGACCAAATTCGGCCGCGTGAGAGGTGGATATGAAAGAGTATTATCCTGCGCTCATTGGAGGATTATCTGGGGGACTTTGTGTTTGGGGCGTTCAAAGCTTTGATGCGTCCTATTGGGCTACGGCAGTCGCAGCAGCGATCGGAAGCTTTTTAGGCGTAGCCATTGGGCAAAAACTGATTTCTCGATAACCCTGAACCAGACATCAGGTTGGTGGTCAGCGCAACATCGCGGAGCACAATGAGCGCTGTCGGCATGAAGCAGAAGAGCGTCCCGGCTCTCTTGAACAACCCGGCAAGGAACCATCCAGTCAAACGCATGAAACCAGCGATCTCCATGCCGACAGAGAGCAAGCAAGTTTCAGCTTTTTTTTGGAGCGTGTTGCCGGCTGCCGGCTCCCTACCGGTTACATCGGATGCTGTCTCTCCTGTGGTCGTTCGTCTCCACGGATAGTGTGCCGCGTCCGAGACAAAGCTGTCTCGCATCTTCGCGCTTGAAATAAACCTGTCCCAAAACGTAATATGATCGTCTGCTAGTCGGAAATTTATATTAGAGATTTATAAATAAAGAAAATACTATAGTCGGTTGTGGGCGTCATTCATTGCGGGGGCAGACGGCATGTTCACAGTTTTAGAGTGCGTGGTTATCCAGCACGATCATACGATCGTGCTCCTTGCTGCACTCATATGTCTTTTTGGAATGCTGGCGTTTTTTCATCTTCTATTGCGTGCGGAAGAAAGCCCGGCGGGCCGTAAACATTATTGGGTCTTTGTCGCCGCTTTTGTTGGCGGATTGTCGGTCTGGGCAACACATTTCGTTGCAATGCTCGCCTATAAAGGCTCTGTGCCGATCGGTTTCGATCTCCACTTCACGTCACTGTCTGCCGTCGTTGCCATTGCTGGCTTCTGGCTGGCGCTGAGTGCGCTTCCAATTGCGAGGTACGGCACTCTCCTTGCAGCATCGGCAATTACCGTCTCTGTCGCCGTCATGCACTTCGTGGGCATGGCGGGCATGGATGTCGCAGCGACCGTCAGTTATCGCTGGGACGAGATTGCCGGTGGCCTGGTTGTCGCATGGCTGTGCTTTGCGCTATCGCTCCATTTCTTCGGGCGGTTCAGTGCGTGGAAACGTGTCGCAACGGCGGCGGGTCTCGCAATCGTCGCGATCTGCGCACTGCACTTCACGGCCATGTCTGCGACGGTTCTTTCACCCGATCCTTCAGTGCCTGGACCAGAATCCGACGATCTCGCCCGGATGCTCCTGATTACCGCGATTGTCGGTGTCACGCTTCTCGTTCTTTCGGCTACCGCTGCCGCAGCCCTGGTGGATCGCTACCTTGTCGATCTCAAAGGTCTCGTCAACGCGTCGCTGGATGGGCTGGCCGTTGTACAGAACGGTCGTATCGTCGAGCTCAATCCGCGCTTTGCGGATTTGCTCGCCTGCGAAGAAGCAACCCTGATTGGTGCCAATCCTGATGACTTACTGGAGGTCATCGACGGACTTCCCGCGCATGTGTCCCGCCAGACGCCGGTTGAGGCGACGAGACTGGTCGACGGGAAGACACGTGTGTTCGAGCTTGCAGTCAGGACGATTGAATATCGTGGGCGCCCAAGCGAAGTGCTCGCCATTCGAGACCTCACGGAAAACCGTGAGGCGCAGAGAGAAATCGAATATCTCGCGCGTCACGATGTCCTGACGGGCCTCGCAAACAGAACAATGTTCCAGCAGCAGCTACAGCTTCAGATACAGCATTGCGCAGACGGGCAGGGGTTTGCTCTTCTCACACTCGATCTCGATCGTTTCAAGGCCGTAAACGATCTATTCGGCCATGCGGAAGGTGACCGTATTCTCAAGACAGTCGCCGGTATCTTCAAGGAGTGCGCAGGACCTGGTGATCTTGTGGTTCGTCTCGGAGGCGATGAGTTCGTTATCCTGACAACGCGCAACACGAAAGCCGAACAGGCACAGGCGCTTGCCGAAACGATCCTAACGACATTCGGCGAGAGGATGAACACAGCTGGTGATCCTGCAGCCGTCGGGGTCAGCATCGGCATCGCGATCTTCCCCAAGGATGGCCACGATCTCGAAGGCCTCATGCATGCGGCTGACCTTGCGCTCTATAGGGCTAAACTTGGCGGTCGAGGCATTCTCGCCTTCTATGATCCGGTGATGGACAAGGAGGCCCGTGAGCGCAGACAACTCGAGACAGATCTTCGTCTGGCAATCAGCCGCAATGAATTGATCTTGAACTATCAGCCCATCCTGTCTGTCGAATGCGGCGAGGTTGTTGGCTATGAAGCGCTCGTGCGGTGGCATCATCCGGTTCACGGTGTCATTGCGCCGGATAAGTTCATACCGATCGCCGAGGAAACCGGGATCATCATTCCTCTCGGGGAATGGGTGTTACGCGAGGCCTGTACCCATGCAGCCCATTGGCCCTCGCATCTCAAAGTCGCTGTAAATGTCTCTCCATTGCAGTTTTCTATGGCGAACCTCGGTCAGATGGTTTGCCTCATCCTGGCTCAAACAGGACTTCCTCCAAAGCGTCTCGAAATTGAAGTGACGGAAGCCGCGCTTTTGAAGGATCGCAACGTAACACTTGCTATCTTGCGGCAACTGAAGACCCTGGGCATCGGCGTCGTGATGGACGATTTTGGAACCGGCTACTCCTCACTCAGCAATCTGCAGAGCTTTCCGTTCGACAAAATCAAAATCGATCGCAGCTTCATCGCCGCAATGGGTGAGGACGAAAGCGCGCGCGCTATCGTTCGTGCCGTGATCGGGCTCGGCCGAAGCCTCGATCTCCCTGTTACGGCGGAGGGAATTGAAACCGACGCCCAGTATCGCATGGTGGTGGATGAGGGTTGTGCACAGGCTCAAGGGTATCTGTTCGGTAAACCGGGCGGCGCTCCTGCAGGTGTTGTCAATGCTGCCACTTTGAACCGGTATTCCGTATAAAAATCAATATTATATACTGTGTTTCTAAGCTCTGTTCTTGATTGATTCTGCCGGACGATGCGCCGTAAAGATGATTGGCCTCTCGAGTAATACCGAGAGGCCTGTTCGTCTTACAGTTCGGTGTATCTTCTGGCAGATTTTTTTAGTTCCGGCGTAATTTCGAGCATCCTGTCGCTGTGAAACATCGGGCTCACCGAATAGTCTATTAAAATAGTAGATTATTCGGAGGTTTTATGAAAACGGCTTTTTATTTACGTAGTCGCAAGGTCCTCGTTGCCGGTGCGGCAGTGGCAGCGGCGATGTGGGCTCTTCCAGCATCTGCCCTGACGGTGACTGATGAAGCAGGACGAAAGATCGAGCTCGAAAAGCCCGCCACGCGAGCCGTTATTATCGGCAGCTATAACGTCGATATTGTTGCCGCGATCGGATCTCGCGACAAGATCGTCGGCGTAACCGGGCGGGACGTTGCACAATACAAGCTCGCGGGCGGTAAATGGGATAGCACCTATAACGTCGGTGAATGGGGACAGGTCAACTACGAGGCGATCGTCAAGACAGACCCTGACGTCGTCATTTCCTACGCGAATGGCGGATGGGAAGAACTCAACCGGCAACTGAGCCCATTTGGCATTCCTGTTGTCGTTGCGAGCGGCTGGCGCAATGATCGCTTCGACGAAAATGTCGAGCTCTTCGGGGCAATCTTCGGTCGCGAAGACGGCGCGAAGAAGGTTCTGGATTTCCGTAAGGATATCTACTCCGAAATTGAGAAGCGGACCGCAGGTCTAACCCCTAGGACGGTCTATTACGAAAACGAGATCGCCTATCAAACGCCAACAAAGGGCTCAGGCTTTTATGAAGCGATCGTCAAAGGTGGCGGTCGTAGCATATTTGAAGATGTCGTCTTCGGGCAGGGCGGACATACCCAGGGCACAGTCTGGAAGACACCCATCGATGCTGCGGAAATCCTGACACGTGACCCTGACCTCATCATACGTGAGTTCGGAAACAATTATACCGGCTCGGCAAAAGACGTCTTTGATGGCGAATGGAAAGAACTTCAGGCAAGACCGGGTTGGCCCAATCTCAAGGCGTCTCAAAGCAACGACATCTATATCGTCAACGCCTATCATCTCGGTCAACAGGCCAAAACTCTGACATCGCTCTATGTCGCAGCATGGCTCTATCCCGATGCATTCAAGGATTTCCGCCCGGAAGATGTCGCGCGCCGCTGGGATGAGGAGTTCCTCGGAGTGCCGTTCAAGGGCGATGAAGGGGTTTATTTCGTTAAGGCCGGGACAGCGGGGCAATGAATTACGCTTCTGCACGCCAGAAGGGCGCGGTGCTGTCACGCGACAGCATCAGCCGTCACCGGCGGACTGCTTTGTTTATCGCTGTCTCGATCGTGTTGTTGATCACCCTTGCCGTTTATTCAACCTTGTCGGGGACGTCGAGCTACGGGATTGGCGAACTATATCGTCTCGCCTACGCAAAGATCTGGGGCATCGATCTCCCACGCGACGACGAGCGGATCGCAAATGTTCTGCTATACCTCAGGCTACCGCGGGTTCTCCTGGCAATCCTTGCCGGCGCCATCCTGTCACTGGCGGGCGCTGCGATGCAGGGACTGTTGCGCAACCCGCTTGTCAGTCCCTATACGCTCGGCCTCTCTCCTGCGGCGGCCTTTGGGGCTGCTGTTGCCATTCTGGTCGCGCAAAGCAACGGCACCAGTGTCGGCATCACGGTCAGTCTCAGTGCCATCGCCTTCTCGTTGGCCTGCTCGCTGATTGTTCTCGGTCTTGCCACGGCCAAATCGATGAACATCACAGTTCTGATCCTCCTTGGAACGGCACTAACAGCAATCTTCAGCGCATTGACATCAGGTCTGCAATACATCGCCAATGACGAGGCCCTTGCGGCCATCACGCGTTGGACGTTTGGTTCTGTCAACGAGGCGCGCTGGACGCATGTCGGTGTACTGGCGGTGACGATCCTGGTGCTGACACCATATTTTCAGCTGAAGGCAGGCGAGGTAAACAGTCTTGCATTTGCAGGCGATGACACGGCGAAAAGTCTCGGCGTCAACGTCAATCTCCTGAGAATTTCACTGATCTTCCTTGCCGTGAGTGGCTCAAGCCTGGTTGTCAGCTTCATCGGTGTTGTCGGTTTTGTCGGCCTGGTTGGTCCACATATCGCCCGCCTCATTGTCGGATCGGACCATCGTTTCCTGTTTCCGTTCTCGATGGTGACGGGCGGTGCGCTTTTGCTGCTCGCCGACACGGTTGGCAGGACGATCCTTCCACCCCGCGTCATTCCGGTTGGCATCGTCGTCGCACTCGTCGGTGCGCCGCTGTTCATCTACCTTATTCTCCGCAAGAGGAACACGTTATGACCCTCAATGTTGAAAGCCTGAGCCTGCATTACCGCCGCAGGCAGGTGCTGCACGACGTATCGTTCAAGCTTGAACAGGGCGATTTCTGCGCACTTCTTGGGCCGAACGGATCGGGCAAATCGACTTTGACCAAAGCGCTTCTGGGGCTAGCCGGAATTTCGGCGGGATCTGTCAGACTGTGGGATGAGGACCTGCTCGCGCTTTCGCGGCGCGAACGGGCACGGCGGATTGCCTATGTTCCGCAGTCTTCACCAATCCCGTTCGATCTGAGGGTTTACGACGCGGTGATGCTCGGGCGCAGCCCTTACATGGGTATCCGCTTCAGTGATGAGGATCATGCAATTGCAACGTCGGCGATCGACAAGCTTGGCCTGTCCGATCTGGCAGACCGCTATGTCAACGAACTCTCCGGCGGCCAGCAGCAGCGTGTCATGATCGCGCGCGCACTTGCGCAGGGAACGCGCGTGATGCTCCTTGATGAACCAACCAGTGCGCTGGACCTGCGTTACCAGGTCGAGACAATGCGCCTTGTGCGCGATTTTGCGCGGCCTGGTGGCATTGCGCTCATGGCCGTTCATGATCTCAATCACGCGGCCCGCTTTTGCAATAGAGCCGTTATCATATCGGAAGGCCGCCTGGTTGCGGACGGCTCACCGGGCACCGTTTTCGATGCGGATGTTTTGAGCAATGTCTTTGGATTGCCTGTTGACGTCAGTCGTCACGATGGCGTTCCGAGTGTGCGACCCGTCGAGGATGACGAAGTCAAGGAACAGGCATTGTTCCAGCACGCTGAACGACCACTCCATCAACTTTCTGCCTAATGGGGCATCATATGACACAGTACCTTGAGCTCAACGCCTGGATCAATTCTTCAGGTTCGGCAAACGATTCCTGGAAGCGCCCCGATCTGCCGCTCGATCGCATTTTCACCCTGGACTACTACGTCGAAAATGCGCGCATTGCGCACAAAGGCGTTTTCAGCAATATCTTCATGTCAGACAGACCGCAGTTGTTGATCAGCGAAAACACGCGGCCTGAACAGACCTTCGATCCCTTCGTCCTCTTTGCGGCCGTGCTCTCTCAGGTACCGGACATCGGCGCGATTGTGACCGCGTCGACGACCTATGGCGATCCCTACACGCTCGCAAGACAGCTTCAGAGCCTCAATCTCCTCACCAAAGGGCGCATCGGCTGGAATGTGGTGACGAGCTGGCACCCAGAGATTGCTGCAAACTTTTCAGCGCAAGGGTTGCCTGATCGCAAGGCCCGCTATGAACGCGCCGAAGAGTTTGTCGATGTCGTCCATCGCCTGTGGGACAGTTGGCATTATCCCTGGAATGGCGGCGAAAAAGGCCAGTCACCCTTTTATGGTGACGTCAGGCCGATCAACCATCATGGCGCACACTTCGATGTTGAAGGCCCGCTCAATCTGCCGGCTCCTTCCTGGGGCCGGCCAAAGATCGTTCAGGCCGGTGGGTCTCGCGACGGCGTGGCGCTCGCGGCCCGGTATGCGGATTACGTTTATGCGCCGAGCGCTTCTCTTGAGGGCTCGCGTGCATTCCGTACCGAGTTGAGAGAGGCCGCTCAGGCTCTTGGCCGTCGTAGCGACCAGCTGCCTCGTCTGATGCCTGCCATCTCGCCAATTGTCCGCTCGACAGAAGCTGAAGTTGCAGCGCTCAAGCGCGAAAAGCTCGACGCTGCGCCGGTCACAGGTGAAGACATCGAACGGCTGGCGAAGCTGCTCGGTATCGATCTAGAGCGAACCGATGCAGAGAAAGTGCTTTCGCCTGCAGACTTCGGCGATGTCTCCCAAAGCGTTATTCCGATCGGTGTCGTCAGGGCAAAACGTGCGGTCGCCCTCGACAATGGCCTTTCCCTGCGCGGGCTTGCCGAGGTCGAGAAACTTCCGGGCCTGATTGCGACACCTGAAGGAATTGCCGATCATCTCGTATCGTGGTGGCAATCTGGAGCCGCTGATGGTTTTACGATTTCGGCACTTTATCTGCCCGGTGATCTCGAGACCTTCGTCAACGAAGTCGTCCCCATCCTCCAGCGGCGCGGTGTTTATCCTTCAAGCTACGAGGACGTCAGAAGCCGGAATGCTGCATAACGCTTTCCAACGTGCCCGGGCCAATTTTGGCCCGGGAATTGGCAATGACTTATCGGGTGAGGTTTCAACCGAACAGTGATGTCAGCCAGTAGACAGAAGCCGATATCAGCGCTGCGGCAGGCATCGTCACAATCCAGGCAATCACGATGTTGCCCGCAAGGCCCCAGCGTACCGCAGAGACACGGCGCGCCGCACCAACGCCTACGATCGCACCTGTGATCGTGTGGGTCGTCGAGACGGGAATACCGAGCCAGGTTGCGCCAAACAATGTCAAGGCACCGCCTGTCTCGGCACAAAAGCCCTGCATCGGGTTGAGGCGCGTGATCTTCGATCCCATCGTGTGCACGATGCGCCAGCCGCCGAACAGCGTGCCAAGCGCCATTGCCGACTGGCAGGAAATAACCACCCAGAACGGAACGTAGAAGCTTTCACCAAGGTGTCCCTGGCTGAATAGCAACACGGCAATGATACCCATGGTTTTCTGCGCGTCATTGCCACCATGGCCAAGCGAATAAAGCGATGCAGAGATGAACTGCATGACGCGGAACGTGCGGTCGACAGCAAAAGGTGTCTGGCGAACGAAGAGCCAGGAAACGGTAAGGACGAGCAGCAGAGCCAGGAAAAAGCCGATGGCCGGCGACATGAAAATCGCCCCGACAGTTTTGAGCAGTCCGGAAAAGACGATCGAGCTGAAGCCGACCTTTGCAAGACCGGCGCCGACGAGGCCACCAATCAGTGCATGCGAAGAGCTCGAGGGAATGCCGAAAATCCAGGTGACAATGTTCCAGACAATCGCGCCCATCAATGCTGCAAAGATCACTGACGGTGAGACGATCGCGGGATCGATAATGCCAGTTCCGAGAGTCTCGGCCACATGCAGACCAAAAAACAGGAACGCGATGAAATTGAAGAATGCGGCCCAGGCAACCGCGTATTGCGGCCGCAACACACGGGTGGAGACGATCGTGGCGATGGAGTTGGCCGCGTCATGGAGGCCATTCAGGAAGTCGAAAAACAGCGCTATCCCGATAAGGCCGATCAGAAGCGGCAAGGCGAGGGAGACATCCATCAGACGTTCTCGATTACAATGCCGCTGATTTCATTGGCGACGTCTTCGAACCGGTCGACGACCTTTTCGAGCTCACCATAGATTTCGCTACCAATCATGTAGGCCATTGCGTCACCCGCAGCGCCGTGGCGCTTGAACAGGTCCTTGAGGCCCTGGTCGTGCAGATCGTCTGAACGGCCTTCGACGCGCGTAATCTCCTCGGCGATCGAGGAAAGACGCTGCGCATTCGTGCCGACCTTTTCAAGCAACGGGATGGCTTCAGCGATCAGACCTGCGGCCTTGACGATCTCATGTCCCATCTGCTGCATCAGGGGATCGAAGCTCGTCTGCTCGAACAGCCTGATTGTCTTGACGGTCTTGTGCATCATGTCGATCGCGTCATCCATCGACTGGATCAGGTCCTTGATGTCGCCGCGGTCGAAAGGTGTGATGAAACTGCGGCGGACGGCCAGGAGCACGTCGCGCGTGATGTCATCGGCCTGGTCTTCCAGGGTAACGATCAGATCGCAGTTTGCCTGGACGTTTTTGCCGCTCAAAAGGCGGTCCAGTGCCTGTGCTGCGGTGACCACGGTTTCCGAATGTTTGTTGAACATGTCGAAGAAACGGTCTTCACGCGGCATCAGCTTGCGGAATATGCTCATCATGCGAATTTGCCTTCTTTGGCGCTGCTTGTCATAAAACTGTCATAAAACCAGCCCGGCCGTTGATGCAACCCGGAAAATAAGCACTATCAACCGTTATGAAGCGTCCGAAAAAAGCCAGTAAAGCCCCGCCAACCAGACCACGGACGTTGTTGCAGCAACTTGCCCAGGTTCCAGACAAGCTGTTTCGAGGTGCATTCGAGCAGCAATATGCCGCCTTGTGTTTTCGTTATGCCTCAAACGGCAAGGACGCCGAGATTCTTCTCGTGACCTCTCGTGACAGTGGCCGATGGATCATCCCGAAGGGCTGGCCCATGAAGCGAAAGGAGCCACACGAGGCGGCCGAGATCGAGGCGTGGGAAGAAGCGGGCGTACGTGGTCGGGCCAGAAAGAAACCTGTTGGCCGCTATACCTACCTCAAAATGCTCGACAATGGCGATGTCACGCCTTGCATCGTCGACGTGTTCCAGATCGAGGTGACCGAGGTCGATGGTAAGTTCAAGGAACGGGGCGAGCGAAGGATCGACTGGGTTTCTCCCGTCGAGGCGGCGCGGCGTGTGCGAGAAATCGAGCTGAAATCATTGATCGTCGACTTCAAACCGGTCCGAAAAAACAGCAAGCCGGATAGCTGAACGGCCTTGCGTTTGTTGGATCAGTCGGCGCGAAAAGCCATAACAAGAGGCCCGTACGGGCTGGGGGAAAAAATACGGGCCTCTTGAAACCACATATGGCGGTGTGGTGGGCGGAATTTGCATTCCCCAAAATGAACGCCGGATGAACTGATGGGCTCAGAGACGGCCGATATTTTACCCGTCATTTTATAAAAGAAGCCCGTCGCGTCCTGTGCGCGCCGGGCTTCAATGCCGCTTGCCTGTTTCAGGGGACACGCGACAGACAAACATTACTGCCGACTCCGTGTGGCATATAGCCCGATAAATTACCTGCAATTTGAATCGAAACGTCCAGGCGCCTCGCATTCAAGGCTCTCTTCGTGCCATGCGGTGTGAAACATGTCTCAGGATTTTACCATCTTGCTCCAGATGAGTAAGATGATAAAAGTACTCATATTATGGCATCACCTTTTAGCGGAGATATCGCAACTTCATTTGCGGCTGACGACAGCAAGCATTTGAAGGCCGGATCATCGCAACGCCATTTCAGCACCATCGTCGTTCTAAAAGCGGGCGGACACAGACATTGAGTTTTTGGCATTCCATGACATGGCACACCGAGGGCATACGCCTGACGGCTCCCGTCAAGTGGCGGTGCCTCGACGGTCTTGTAAGCGCTTACTGGCAGGCGGAAAGCCAGGCAGGCGCCAGTGGTTATTATCTCGCTGACGATCCGCGCATCATGATCTTCTTCAATGATGTCTCCTCGCGCGTTCAGATCTCCAATCAGAACAGCGAATTTCCGGGCAATTCCCGGCCGATGTCACGTGCGGTCTACGTTCCGGCGGGTGTTCCGCTGTGGACATCGAGCAGTGCCACCCATCGTTTCTCGCACCTCAATCTCCACATGCACAAGGACCGGGTGATGCGGTTTCTGTCGCCGTCGGTCGGATCATCCGCGGCGATGGCGGCTATGCGCCGGCCCGTCGAAATCCAGGACCTCGGAGCCATCGAGACGCTCGCCGGCCTCCTGGTCGACGAGGTGTCCGAACCCTCGAAACACGCCGTCTATGCCGAAAGCCTTGTCGGCTCCATTGTTGCGGGTCTTCTTGAGATCCCCGACCAGACGGCTGACCCTTCCGGTGGCAGGCTGACACAGGCACAGATCAACAAGCTGAACGCCCGTTTTGACGGGCGCTGCGATGGTCGCATGAGCGTGGCCGAGATGGCCGCGATTGTCGGTCTATCGGAGAGCTGGTTTTCAAATGTCTTCAAGCAGACCACGGGCAAGACGCCCCTGCAATGGCAACTGGAAAAGCGGATCGATGTCGCCCAGAAGCTTTTGCTCAATGGCGACCTCGCTGTCGCCGACATCGCCGCCCAGCTCGGTTTTTCCGACCAGGCTCATTTGACCAAGTCGTTTCGCCAGGTTGTCGGTGACACGCCTGCCGCATGGCGGCGCATGCGGCAGACAGGCTGAAGAGTGCTTTACGGTCCGGCCGGCAGCAGGCCAGCCGGAAGTCGTCGTTACCAGGTCTGGCGCAGCGTCGCGTAGACGGTACGGCCAGGATTGTAATAGAGCGCACCGGCGTCGCGGCTTGCCATGTGCTTTTCATCGAACACGTTGTTGACGTTCAGCTGGAACGTCGTGTTCTCCTTGATCTTGTAGGTGAAGGCCGCATCAAAGATCACAGCGCTGTCAGATGAGATCGTGTTGGTGATGTTGGTGAAATAGGAGTCCGTATACCGTGCTCCGACACCGAACGTCATGTCGCCACGGGCGCCTTCGCCCTGGAGCGTGTAAGTACCCCAGATCGAAGCAAGATGCTTCGGAACGCGCATCAGGCGGTTGCCGTCGTTGACGCCACCCGGTTCATCGATTTTGGAATCGATATAGCTGTAGGCTGCGATCAGATTGATGTTATCTGTCAGCTCTGCCTTTGCTTCGAGTTCCAGACCGCGGTGCCTGACCTTTTTCACCGTTGCAGGAATATAGGTAACCTGGTCGTAGACGGTGATGTTTTCTTTCGAAAGATCATAGACCGATGCGGTGAAGAGGGCAGGGAAGGCTTCCGGGCGGTACTTGACGCCGACCTCGTATTGCTTGCCGGTCGTCGGCTCAATCTGACCGCCGGTCGCCGGGTTGATCCCGACAGCCGGTGGTGCAGCGGATTCCGCGTAGCTCGCATAGGCGGCCAGTTCCTCGGTGATCTTGTAGCTTGCGCCAAAACGGGTCGTGAATTCGCTGTGATCGGCTGTCTGTGTCGTGTAGGGCGCAAAGAGGTTCGTCTGGCTGAGATCCAGCCAGTCGTTGCGAAGCCCAAGGCTCACAGTCAACCGGTCCGCAAACGTCAGGTCCTGCTGCAGATAGACGGCGTTGGTCTTCTGGTCGCTCTTTGAACCTGAGGTCGCGGCAAGCGACGCCGGGCCACCCGTATAGACCGGATTGACCCAGTTGATCGGCGGCGTCGTGCCACCGGAGACACCAGCCGGACCGTAATAGAGACCGTAGTTCTGCGACTGGAAATGATTGTAATCGACACCTGCCAGCGTCCGGCTTTCGATATTGTCGAACGTCGTCTCGTAGATCAGGTTCGCATCGATCACGAATTGCTCGGTCGAGGTGTCGCTTCCAAAGAAGTAGCGGCCGGCCGTATTCGAACCGTTGGTGCTGGTGCTGGCGATATAGGCACTTCCGAAGTCAAGATCAGACCTGGCATAGCGCGCGTTCGAGCGGAAACTCAAACCGTTGCCAAAATCATGATCGAACATCAGGCTGTAGGTATTGCGGTTGATGTCGTTGAAATAATAGTCAGGCTCGCCGAAGAACACGCTACGGTCGAAGTCTGTTCCAAGCGGGTGACCGCCGCTACCCGGAACGCCCTGCTTGTCGAGATGGTCGTAGACGAAAGTCAGGCTCGTCATGTCGGATGGACGCCAGGTAAGGCCGCCCATGATGAAGTTCTCGTCATTCTTCGAGTAATCGTACTCGGCGTCAGCGCGCTGGAATTTGCCCGTCAGGCGGTAAGAGAGCGTATCGTCGGCGGTGATGTTGTCACCGAAGTCGAAACCGGCTTCCTTGTGGGCGTAAGAACCGGTAGTCCCATAGACTTCACCGAAACGGCCGCTTTTTGGTGTCTTCGTCACATAGTTGATCGAGCCGCCGGGTTCAGCTGCACCGAAGGCGGACGAACTCGTGCCCTTCAAGACTTCGATCCGCTCAAAGGCGTAAGGCTCTTCTTTGGTGCCGCCGAACGTTCTGCCGACAACCAGGCCATCGCGATAGGTGTTCGGCGTGAAGCCGCGAATATCCACATAGTCAAAACGGTCATCGCCGCCGTAGAAGTCGGTTACGACGCCAGCAGTGTACTGCACGACTTTTTCAACGCTGTCGGCACCACGCTCCTCGATTTCCTTCGAGGTGATCACCGATACCGATGCAGGTGCGACGAGAACATCGGTCGCCATTTTGCCGACGCCAGTCGTCTCCGTCGCCACGATCGATTTCGAGTCGTTGCTGGTATCGAGTTTTGCAGCGCCGCCGTTACCCCGAACAACGATCGGCGCGAGCGTCGTTCCAGAGGTGGACTGGCTGGCATCCTGAGCGAATGAGAGAGAGGGTGCGAAGGCGGCAAGGGCTGTGCAGCCGAGAAGCGCCATGCTCCTTGAGCGAATAAGCGCATTCAATGAAGGTTTGCCTGATCTGTCGATATTCATATGTCCAACTTCCAACAGAATAAAATAGTCAGGGTTCCCTGGAACGCCTCCTGCCTGCGGAAGGTGACCTGATCAGATATGCCCCTGTAGCGCTACTAACTTGAGCCTATTTATCCAGTATTGTAGATTTTGTCTCCTTTGTAGGAAACCACGGAAACTTCACGCCTGATCCGTGCCGTCTACCACATCGCGCTTGACGGCTAAGGGCTAAGCTGAGACTTGAAGTCCACTTTTAACGTTTCGAGAGTGCCACCAATGTTCCGCTTGCTGCGCCGCCTTGTGCCCTTGATCGCAATCTGCCTGTCATATGCGGGATTGACGCCCGTAATGGCGGATGAAGGCACGACCTATCCGATTGTGATCAAGCACGCATTGGGGACCACGACAATCGCGAAAAAGCCGGAGCGCGTGGTGACCGTTGCCTGGGCCAACCACGAGGTACCATTGGCGCTGGGCATCGTTCCCGTCGGTTTTGCGGCTGCAAATTTCGGGGATGACGATGGAGACGGCCTGCTCCCCTGGGTCGCCGAAAAGCTCAAGGAGCTCAGTGCCGAAAAGCCCGTCCTCTTTGATGAAGGAGACGGTATCGATTTCGAGGCGGTGGCCGCAACGCAACCGGATGTCATTCTTGCGGCCTATTCCGGTCTTAGCCAGTCCGACTACGATACGCTGAGCCAGATTGCACCTGTAGTCGCCTACCCCGATGCACCATGGTCGACCGACTGGCGTGAGATGATCCGTCTCAATAGTGCGGGGCTAGGCATGAAGGCGGAAGGTGAAGCGCTGATTGCTCGTATCGAAAAGGAAATCGCAAGCGTCGTAACGGGGCATCCGCAACTTGCGGGCAAAAAGGCGATGTTCGTCACACATCTTGATGCAACCAATCTCAGCATCGTCAACTTCTATACGGCCAATGACAGCCGTGTGAAATTCTTCGCCGACCTCGGCCTCAAATCACCGAAAAGCGTTGTCGACGCTACAAAGCCCGGACAGTTTGCAGCAGGTGTCAGTGCAGAACGGGTCGATGCCTTCGATGATGTCGATATTGTCGTCACCTACGGCAGCCAGCCATTGCTCGATGCCATGCGCGCCGATCCGCTGTTGTCGCGCATGCCTGCCGTTACAAACGATTCCATTGTCATGCTCGGTCGAAACCCGCTCGGGACGGCATCAAACCCGACGCCTTTGTCGATTTCCTGGGTCCTGAAAGACTATGCCGACCTGCTTGCCAAGGCAGCGGCCAAATCTGCCGGGAAATCGCAATGATCTCTGCAAATACGGGGCGGGACGAGAGTAAGCCGTTCGCGGTCCAGTCGAGCAAGGTCAGATGGTCTGCCATGATGGCCGTTGCAGTCCTTCTTCTCGTCATGTGCGCGCTTTCCGTATCCGTCGGAACGCGTTCAGTCGGGCTCGCCGATATCTTCGCTGCACTTGGCGGTCAGATCGACAATGTTGCCCAGGCAGCAGTGGCGGCCAGATTGCCGAGAACCTTACTCGCCCTTCTTGCTGGCGCAGCCCTTGGTCTGGCGGGTGCTGTCATGCAAGGCGTGACCCGCAATCCTCTTGCTGATCCCGGCATTCTCGGGGTCAATATGGGCGCTTCGCTTGCCGTCGTCGTGGCCGTGGCATGGTTTGATATCGCGTCTGCCAATGCCTTCATTCTCGTTGCCATTTGTGGGGCAGGGGCGTCTGCGGTTTTCGTTTATGTCATAGGTTCGCTCGGGCGAGGTGGTGCAACCCCGCTGAAACTCGCACTCGCTGGAGCCGCGACCTCAGTCGCATTTTCTTCGCTGGTGATCGCCGTCGTTCTTCCCCGCAATGATATCGCCGGGGGAATACGCGCCTGGCAAATTGGTGGCGTTGGCGGCGCAACGCTCGATCGCATTCTTCCCGTCTTGCCGTTCCTCCTCATCGGTTTTGCCATCAGCCTTCTATCAGCGAGAAAACTCAATTCCCTCGCGCTCGGTGATGAGCTTGCAGCGGGGCTCGGCGAAAACGTCGCGCTCGCGCGTGGTGTCGCCTCTTTCGGTGCGATCCTTCTTTGTGGCGCGACGACAGCAATCTGTGGGCCGATCGGTTTTGTCGGTCTTGTCGTACCGCATCTTTGCCGTCTGCTGGCTGGCGTCGATCATCGCTGGCTGCTGCCGTTTTCGGCCCTTGGCGGCGCATGCCTGCTTCTGGCTGCCGATGTCGGCGGGCGCATCATCGCCCGGCCATCCGAACTCGATGTCGGTATCGTCACGGCTTTCATCGGTGCACCGTTCTTCATCTGGATCGTCAGACGTCAGCGGGTTCGTGAACTGTGACCACACTCGAGCCTATCATTTCCTCCGTTACTCAAAACCGGCGCCATCGTGCGTACCGGCGAAACGTGGTGATCGGCGTTCTCGTTCTGACACTCGTCTCCACGTTTCTCCTTACCCTTATGCTGGGGCAATCCTTCACGCCGCCGGGAGAGGTGATGCGTGTGTTGCTCGGTGAAAACATCGCAGGCGTCAGCTTCACCGTTGGCCAGTTGCGTTTGCCACGTGCAGTCCTGTCAATCCTGGCGGGCCTCAGCTTTGGTCTTGGTGGGGTCGCTTTCCAGACAATGTTGCGCAATCCGCTCGCCAGTCCCGACATTATAGGCATCAGCGCCGGAGCAAGCGCCGCCGCGGTTTTTGCCATCGTTGTCCTGTCGTTGAGTGGCCCTGCCGTCTCGATCTTTGCGGTCATCGCCGGTCTGGGTATTGCGCTTCTCGTTTATGGCCTCTCCTTCCGGAATGGCGTCGCCGGCACCCGCCTGATCCTTGTCGGCATTGGTGTTTCGGCCATGCTGGAGAGCTTTGTCGCCTACATCCTGTCGGCAGCACCTGCCTGGACATTGCAGGAGGCGATGCGCTGGCTGACAGGTAGCGTCAATGGTGCAAAGCTCGATCAGGCTGCACCGCTTGCCGTTGCGCTCCTCGTTTTCGGCGGTCTCCTACTCAGCCGTGCCCGTGACCTTGAAGCACTGCGCCTCGGAGACGATGCAGCCGCAGCACTTGGTGTCGGTGTCGCGAAAACCCGCATCATCGTCATCGTCTCAGCGGTTGGCGTGATTGCCACGGCAACAGCCGTGACAGGACCGATCGCCTTCGTGGCATTCCTGTCCGGTCCGATTGCTGCCCGTGTCATGGGAAACAACGGATCGCTGCTTGTTCCCTCCGCTCTCATCGGTGCGGTGCTTGTACTCGTGGGAGATTATTGCGGCCAGTTTGTCCTGCCCGGCCGTTACCCGGTCGGTGTCGTCACCGGTGCGCTCGGTGCTCCCTACCTCATCTATCTTATCGTGCGCGTTAATCGCGGCGGAGCCTCATTATGACGATCCATTCTTTATCCGCGAGCCAATTGTCGGCGGGATATGGCGACACTGTTATTCTGGAGGGCCTCGATCTCGTCGTGCCGCCAGGCAAGGTCACCGTTGTTGTCGGTGCCAATGCATGCGGAAAGTCGACCCTGCTACGCGCCATGTCCAGGCTCGTTTCTCCGCGACACGGCCACGTATTGCTGGACGGCAAATCGATCCATCGCACACCCTCACGCGAACTTGCACGTACCATGGGGCTTTTGCCACAGTCACCGATCGCTCCCGAGGGCATTCTGGTCGCCGATCTCGTCAGCCGCGGGCGCCATCCCCACCACGGCGTGTTCTCGCGCTGGACGCGAAAGGACGATGAAGCTGTCGCAACAGCGCTTTCGGCAACGAAAACCGCAGATCTCGCCGACCGGCCTGTCGACGAATTGTCCGGTGGGCAACGCCAGCGGGTATGGATCGCCATGGCGCTTGCCCAGGAGACCGATATCCTGTTGCTCGATGAGCCTACGACCTTTCTCGACATCAATCACCAGGTCGAGGTGCTGGACCTTTTGACCGATCTTAACCAGACACGCGGAACCACCGTTGTTATGGTCCTGCACGATCTCAATCTGGCCGCCCGTTACGCTGATTTCCTGGTCGCCATGAGCGGGGGACGCCTGCACGTTTCCGGCAGGCCCGAAGATGTGTTGACGGAAGACAATGTCCGTCACGTATTTGGTATTGAAAGCCGCGTCATCGTCGATCCGACATCGGGAAAACCGATGATGCTGCCGATCGGCCGCCATCGCGCGTCACGGAAAGGGATTTGAACCTTTTTCCGTGACAAGGTGAGATCCCGTTCATGGCCAGGCGGCGTAGGACTGAACCGCCTTGTCCTGGGCGCGCCTTGCATTGCGACGAAAACGCCCCGGTGATGTGCCTTCGTTGCGGGTGAAGAAACGGTTGAAATATCCAGGGTCCTGAAAGCCCAGCCGGAAGGCAATTTCCGTTACCTGTAGTGATGAATTGACGAGAAGGTCTTTCGCCTCCGAAAGCAGTTCGCGGTGAATGTAGTGCTGCGGCGATAAGCCCGTCGCCTTACGGATGGCAGCGCCGAGCCGCTCGCGGCTGGTGCCAAGCTTTTCTGCACAGGTTTCGACCGTCAACTGATCGCGCTTATGCTGCGCCACAAGCAATACGAAACGCTCGACAATACTGCTCGTCGACGTCGTTGCACTGGTGAGATTGACAATCGCCTGCTGGCAGAGGCGGATAAGAATGACACTCAAGAGGCTGGTGATGATACTGTCTGAACCGGTTGCAGGTTGAAAACCTTCCGTCGAGATCGTCTCAAGATAGTTTGTCAGTTCTCGCCGGTCTTTGTCGGACAGGCTCTGTTTCAGCACACGCTGCAAGGTTTCGCGCACCGCCATGGCGCTGGTGCCAGTTGGCATTGCGTGGGCAAGCCCGATTTCCGTTGCCTTCAGCCACGTGCCTCTGCTCCCCGCATTAAGCCTTAAACGGCCGGCCCCGCCAGAGGGTAGCCAGATCATTTCGGAGGCCTGGACCGTCATCTGCGCCTCGTCACGAATGATCTCCGCTTCTCCTGATGAAAGGATCAGAAGGTGGGCTGCATTTGCCTCAAGGCGAAATTCCGAAATCCTCAGTGCAGGTGCCAGAATTCTGGCCTCGATCATTTGTGACCGGAGCGACGGCATAGGGAACGATGTTGGCATCGTGTAGCTCCAAAAGTACAATAATGGGATACACTAGTGCATTTTATATCGCCTTGTCGCTGTTAAACTTTGAGCAGCGCACAAGGATGCCGGGGAGGAGCCGGCTACCTTCAGAGACGCGCTTGGGAGGAAAATCATGACTATTTTGAAGCGCAGAACGCTGTTCTGCCTGCTGTCCGGTATTGCCGTTTCGGCTATCACGCCGTCGCTGAGCCACGCGCAAGACCGCACGTCTGTAAAGATCGGCTATGCCGTGTCTAAAAGTGGTGCCAACGCGACCGGAGCAGGCATCACGACCATTCCGAACTACAAGCTCTGGGTCAAGGAAGTGAACGATGCGGGCGGTTTGACGCTTCCCGACGGATCACGTCTTCCCATTGAGGTCGTCGAATATGATGACCGCTCCTCTGCCGAAGATGCGGTTCGTTCGACCGAGCGTCTGGCCAGCCAGGACAAGGTCGACTTTCTGCTGCCGCCCTGGGGGACCGGGTTTAACCTCGCTGTGGCGCCACTTTATGATCGCTTCGGTTACCCGCAGCTTGCGGTCACCGGCGTGACCGACAAGGCGCCTGAGTTTGCCGCACGCTGGAAGAAAAGCTTCTGGATGCTTGGCGGCGGGCATGACTATGCCAATTCGCTCGCGGGCGTTCTCAAGGCAGCGCGCGATGCGGGACAGATCAACGACAAGGTCGCGGTGATTTCTGTTGCTGACGGTTTCGGGATCGATCTTATCAAGGCGGCACGCCCGGCCTTGAAGGAGGCGGGTTTCACACTGGCCTACGACAAGACATACCCGGTCGGCACGTCGGATTTCGCGGCGCTCGTCAATGAAGCCGCCGCAAGTGGCGCAGATAGCTTCATTGCCTTTTCATATCCGCCGGACAGCTTTGCGGTGACAAAGCAGGCGCAGACCAACAAATTCAATCCCAAGGTTTTCTACGTTGGTGTTGGCGGTGCCTTCCCGATTTTCCCGAAAGTTTCGGACGGAAAACATGAAGGCGTTATCAGCATTGGCGGTGTCGACGGAACGAGCGACAAGATCGCCGATTACTTCAAGCGCCATGAAGCGTTCATCGGTGCGAAACCCGATAGCTGGGCAAGTGCCATCACCTATGCCAGCCTCGAAATGCTCGCGCAGTCGGTAAAGCGTGTCGGCCTGGACAAGGCTGCGGTGGCAAAAGAACTGTCGACCGGCGAATTCGATACGGTCATCGGTCCGGTCAAGCTTGAGGACAACCAGCTTCGCCAGCTCTGGTGGGCCGGACAGTGGCAGGGTGACCGTTTCGTCGCCATCGCGCCGACTGATCGAACCGGTGCCGCAAAACCGGTCGTCCCGAAGCCCAACTGGTAATCTTTTACCGTGAGCCGGTGTCTTCAAGCACCGGCTCCCGATGCCCGCTACTCCTGTATAGTGGAGAAATTTCTCGTGTTTTTATCCACCCTCGTCTTCGGCTTGATGCTGGGCGGGACCTATGCGCTCATCGCGCTTGGACTTTCGCTGCAATATGGCATCGCGCGCATCATGAACCTCGCTTATGGCGAAGTCCTGATTGCCGCCGCCTTCCTGACTTTCGTCCTTTTTTCCGGCTTCGGTATTTCGCCCCTCATCGCGCTTTTGATCGCAGCCCCGGCCGGTTACGTATTTTCGTTTGCCGTCTATCAGGTCATGATGCGTCCGCTTGTGCACCGCTCAGGCGGGAGCGGCCGTCTCGAAGTCGATTCCATTCTGGCAACCTTCGGCCTGCTGTTTGTCATCCAGGGCGTCATGCTCGTCGTCTTTGGCGGCAATTATCACTCCTATTCCTATCTGACTGAAGGCGTCGACATCTTCGGAATAACTGTTGCCCTCAACAGGGTGCTGTCCTTCGTTCTGTCCGTGGTGATCGGTGGGGGGCTTTATCTCGCATTGACACATAGCCGCTGGGGCCTGAACCTGCGCGCCGTCGCCCTTGCTCCGCGCTCTGCGCCACTTGTCGGCATCGACGTCAACCGTATCGCCCGTTCCGGATTTGCGCTTGGTGGCGCGTTGGCGGTTGCAGGCGGCGTCATGATTTCGATGTACCAGACGTTCTCTGCCTCCTATGGCGTGGTCTTCACCATGAAAGCACTTGTCGTGGTTATCATGGGTGGTGTCGGCAACCTGCTTGGTGCGCTTGTTGCCGGTCTGCTGCTCGGTCTCGTGGAAACCTTCGTGCTTGTTTATGTCGATCCCGGGCTGACACTTGCCGCAACTTACGCTCTGTTCCTTGCTGTCCTGCTCTGGCGGCCGGAAGGCATCTTTGCAAGGAGAGGCAAATGATCGCGCTCGTCATCTCCGCCATAGTTGTTGCCCTTCTCGCTCTCTCACCCTTCTTCTTCGATGCCTATGGTGTCGGTGTGATCGTCGGTCTCCTCGGTTACGCAACGCTCGCTTCGGCCTGGGCCATGTTCTCCGGCCCGACACGCTACGTCTCCCTTGCCACCGTCGCCTTCTTCGGTGTCGGCGCCTACACGGTCGCTGTTCTGAGCGAAGTTCTTGCCTGGCCACTCGTTCTCATTTGCGCCGCGCTCGTTGGGGCAGGGCTCGCACTGGTCGTCGGCCTTTCGACGCTTCGTGTTGCAGGCATTTATTTCGTGATTTTCTCCTTCGGTCTCGCTGAACTTATCCGTCAGCTCATAACCTGGTATGAGGTCAATCTGACCGGTACGCTCGGCCGCTACATTTTCCTGCCGATCGAACCCCAGCATGTCCTGTGGCAGCTTCTTGCGCTCGCCGTTGTGACCCTCCTCCTTGCAGCTCTTATCGAACGCAGCAGGCTTGGTCTTGCCCTCAAAGCAATCGGTGATGATGAGGTGGTTGCCCAGCATGCCGGCATCAATCTGGCGCGAGCCAAGCTGACCCTCTTTGTGCTCTCCGCGACGATCATTACGCTGGTCGGTGCGATCCAGGCACCGCGCTGGGTCTACATAGAGCCAGCCATCGTCTTTAACCCGCAGGTCTCGTTCCTGACCGTCATCATGGCGCTTCTTGGCGGCGCAAACCGTCGTTGGGGACCGATTCTGGGTGCGGTTCCACTCTTCCTTCTGTTCGAATGGCTAGGGGCAAACTTCCCGAACCACTTCTCGATCATTCTCGGCCTCCTTTTCATCATCATCGTTTTTGCTCTGCCCGATGGCGTCTTGGCTGCAATAGAGAAAATCCGCAGGAAGGAGGCGCGCGCATGACGCCCGTTCTCGAGATAAAAGAGATACGCAAGACATTTGGCGGGCTGAAAGCCGTGGACGGGCTAAGCTTCTCCATCGCCCCGGGTGAGGTTGTCGGGCTGCTCGGTCCAAATGGTTCAGGCAAGACGACGCTGATGAACCTCATTTCTGGCGCTCTGAAGCCGACGGAGGGCTCGATCCGTCTGGACGGCAAGGAGACGGGTGGTATGCGACCGGATCTGATTGCCCGCTCAGGCGTGGCACGCACCTTCCAGCTCGTGCGACTGCTGCCGTCCCTCTCATTGCTGGAGAATGTCGCCGTTTCCGCCGTCTTCGGTCCGCGCCAGCTTTCCAGAGCCGACGCAGAGGATGTTGCCCGTCAATGCCTGAAGCGGATAGGCCTTGCGGGCCGCGAGCACATCAACGCCGGCGACCTGACCTATATCGATCAGAAACGGCTGGAACTTGCGCGCGCACTTGCAGGCGAGCCGAAGTTGCTGTTGCTCGATGAATGGCTTGCTGGCCTTAATCCGACAGAACTGACGGAGGGAATTGAACTGATCCGTCAACTCTCGCGTGAAGGAACGACCATCCTGCTTGTAGAACATATCATGGCGGCCGTGCGCGCACTCTGCTCCCGGTCCGTTGTCATGGCGGCAGGCCGCAAGATTGCAGATGGTCCGACGTCTACCGTCCTCGACGATCCCAACGTGATTTCAGCCTATCTCGGAGTGGCCCATGCTTGAGATCGACACCCTGACAATCCGTTATGGCAAACATCTTGCCGTGGACGGGGTAAGTTTAAGCGTTGCGCGGGGGGAAACCGTCGTACTTCTCGGCGCAAATGGTGCCGGCAAGTCGTCGTTGCTGAAAGCAATTGCCGGCCTTGTCAAACCGGCCTCCGGTGATGTTCGCGTCGACAATAACTCGCTCGCCACCATTCCAGCCCACGCGATTGTCGACCACGGCGTCGCAGTCGTGCCTGAGGGGCGGGGCATATTCCCGGCTCTGACGGTCGAGGAAAACCTTCGCCTTGGTGCCAATCCCTCACATGCCCGCGGCCTTGAGGCCAAAACACGTGACAGCGTTTTCGCACTCTTTCCGCGGCTTGCAGAACGCCGTGGCCAGATCGCCGGAACGATGTCCGGTGGCGAACAGCAGATGGTGGCGATCGGTCGCGCGCTGATGTCATCTCCCAATTACCTGTTGCTTGATGAACCAAGCCTCGGTCTTGCGCCAATCGTGACTCAGGAGCTTTTCGCTGCTCTTGCCCAGATCCGTGCCACCGGGCTGGCGATCCTTCTTGTGGAGCAGAATGTGCGTGAGAGCCTTGCCCTTGCCGATCGCGGTTATTTGCTCGAAGCCGGACGTGTTGTCGGAGCTGGTTCGGCCGAAAGCCTCTCTGCCGACCCGGCGGTCCAGCGGGCGTTTCTTGGCGGTACGACCGCCGCTGTCAATTGAATTCAGGAGGAATGATTATGCAATCCATCAATCTCTTCATCGCTGGCGAACATCGCCCTGCAGGTGACGGCAAACGCTTCGAGCGGGCCAACCCCATCACCGGTGACATCGCGACCAGTGCGGCCGCTGCAACCCTTGATGATGCGGTGCTTGCGGCTGACGCGGCTGCGGCCGCCTTTCCTGTCTGGTCGGCAACGCCTCCCGGTGAACGCCGTCGCCTGCTTCTGGCCGCCGCCGAGGCTCTTCGCGCTGCAGGACCCGCCATTACCGACGCGATGAAGGAAGAAATTGGTGCGACGGATGCCTGGGCAGGCTTCAACGTTAAGCTCGCAAGTGACATGCTGGTTGAGGCAGCGAGCCTGACAACGCAGATCAAGGGAGAGGTCATTCCCTCCAACCGGCCGGGGACTATGGCGATGGCTTTGCGCCAGCCGGTTGGCGTCGTCCTTTCGATGGCACCCTGGAATGCGCCCGTCATTCTCGGTGTTCGCTCACTCGCCACGCCGCTCGCGTGCGGAAATACCGTGGTCATGAAAACCTCGGAACTGTGCCCGCGCACCCACGCTCTGATCGTTGAGGCCGTAGCTTCGGCCGGACTGCCGAAGGGTGTTTTGAATGCCGTCTCCAACGCACCCGAAGATGCTGCGAAGATCGTCGAAACACTAATCGCTCATCCAGCTGTCAGACGGGTCAATTTTACCGGATCGACTCGCGTCGGCCGCGTCATTGCCGAGACTGCCGGCCGTTATCTCAAACCTGCGCTTCTGGAACTTGGCGGCAAGGCGCCCTTCATCGTTCTTGATGACGCCGATATCGATGCTGCCGTCGCCGCTGCTGCCTTCGGTGCCTTCATGAACCAAGGGCAGATCTGCATGTCGACGGAACGTATCATCGTGCTCGATTCCGTTGCCGACACATTCGTCAGTGCGTTTGCCAAGAAGGTCGAGACGCTGAAGGCGGGCGATCCGCGTGAAGGCAAGACGCCGCTCGGTTCGCTCGTCAGCGCTGAGGCCGCCGCCCGTATTCGCACCCTCGTTGACGATGCCGTTTCCAAGGGGGCGAAACTCGTTGCCGGAGGCAGCGGAAGCGGCACGATGCTCGATGCACTCGCCGTCGACGGTGTGACGCCAGCAATGCGGCTTTACTCGGAAGAGAGCTTTGGTCCGGTCGTTTCCATCATTCGTGCCACAAGCGTTGATGAAGCTGTCAGTATCGCAAACGAAACGGAATTCGGTCTTTCTGCCGCAATTTTTGGTCGCGACCAGGCGAGGGCCCTTCAGATCGCCGGGCGGATCGAAAGCGGCATCTGCCATATTAACGGTCCAACCGTGCACGACGAGGCACAGATGCCGTTCGGTGGCGTAAAGGCATCCGGTTACGGCCGCTTTGGCGGGACTGCGGGCATTGCCGAATTCACTGAACTGCGCTGGGTCACGCTTCAGGACGGGCCACTGCATTACCCCATCTGAAGACCAGAAGCATTTGAGAGGCGCCGCTCCCTGATCGGGAGCGGCGTTATCGCGCCTGGCCAACAAGCCAGCTCGTCAAGGTCCGGACAGGTCCATCCTGGCGTTTCGGTTTTACGAGCCAATATCCCCGGTCAGGCGCATCAAGGGCAGGGCCCGCAATAACGAGAACGCCTGCATCAACAAGGGGATCGACAAGGCCCGCCCATCCGATCGCTAGTCCCTGTTCCCCGACCGCCGCCTGTACCACCATGGAATAGTTGTTGAAGGTCAGGTCGCCCTGTTCCATGGCGGCCTGCCGTTCGACGCCGAAACGGCTAAAATAGGTTCTCCAGTCGAACCACTGTGTTGGCGAGGTGTTTTCCAGATGGATGAGCTTGTGACGAGACAAGGCTCGCGGATCCGTATCAGCCCCTGCCTTTTGCAGATAGGCAGGAGCGCAGACGGGTGCGATCTTCTCCGAGACAAGCAGGACCGCACCTTCACCGGCTTCGGCGCGTGAACCGAAAATCACCATTACATCGCCGTCGTCTTTTCCCTGCCGCAGCGGGTTCTGGGTCGCGACGATCTGGATATTGATATCTGGATCGACGGCGCGGAAGGCGTGCATGCGGGGAATGAGCCAGAGTGAGGAAAAGGCGTAATCGGTGTGGACCCGGATCGATGGCCGCTCGCTCTTGCGACGCAGTTGCTGCGTAAAGAGATCGACGGCATCGACGTTGTTCGAAACGATCTCGAAAAGGCGTTTGCCATCTGCGGTCAGTTCTATGCCGCGATGCTTTCGTCTAAGTAGCGCTGTCTGCAGTTCGTCCTCGATCTTGCGGATCTGGTAGCTGACAGCAGGCTGTGTCAATCCAAGGTTTTCGGCCGCCGATGTCAGACTGCCGCGGCGCACGACTTCGCAGAAGATGCGCATCCACCCTAGATCGAGCGGTCTCTCTGACATAAAATATCCTTATGTGAAATATCGAAAATTACTGGCTTCACAGCAAGTTCGCTGCTGTTGTTCAATAAATATCTCTAATAACTGGGGAACTCCAATGAAAACCATCTCTCGCATGAACAGGATTGCCACGGGTGTCTTTTTCTGTGTGGCTGCTTTCTCCACGACCGTTCAGGCCGCCGATGATGCTGCCTGCAAGACGGTCCGCATGAGCGATCCAGGCTGGACGGATATTACCGCGACCAACGGTGTTGCAGCCGTTCTTCTGGACGCGCTCGGCTATGAAGCCGATGTCAAGACGCTCTCGGTTCCGATCGGCTATCAGGCCATGAAAAACGGCGAGATCGACGTCTTCCTGGGCAACTGGATGCCGGCCCAGAAATCCTTCGTCGATGACCTGAATGCTGCAAAAGCGGCCGAGGTGATGACGAAGAACCTCGAAGGTGCAAAGTTTACGCTCGCGGTGCCCGCCTATATGGCCAAGAAGGGTGTGAAAGATTTTGCCGACCTCGCCAAACACGCAGATGAGTTCGAAAGCAAGATCTACGGCATCGAGCCGGGTGCTCCGGCAAACCAGAATATCCAGAAGATGATCGATGCCAATGATTTTGGTCTGAAGGGCTGGCAATTGGTCGAATCCGGAGAGCAGGCCATGCTTGCCCAGGTAGAACGTGCCGGCAAACAGGAGAAGGGTGTCGTTTTCCTCGCCTGGGCGCCCCATCCCATGAATGAGAAGATCGAGATCTCCTATCTGTCGGGTGGCGACGCCTATTTCGGAGCGAATTTCGGCGGCGCTGAAGTCTATACGCTGGCGAGGACCGGATGGGCACAGCAGTGCCCGAATGCCGCGAGCCTTTTCAAAAATCTGAAATTCGAAATCGGAATGGAAAACACCCTGATGGGTTCGATCCTCGGCGGTGAAGACGCAAAGGCTGCTGCGACAAGCTGGCTCAAAGCCAATGCGACGGCGCTCGACGGCTGGATGACGGGTGTTACCACGTTCGATGGCAAGCCGGGCGCGGACGCGGTCAAGGCCAAGCTCGGCCTCTGACAGGAACCATCATTTCATGACGCGTCCGAATATCCTGATCCTCATGGTCGACCAGTTCAACGGAACATTGTTCCCTGACGGGCCGGCCGATTTTCTGCATGCCCCGCATCTGAAGGCCCTGGCGGAACGCTCTGTGCGTTTCGCCAACACCTATACGGCAAGCCCGTTGTGCGCGCCGGCGCGCGCCTCGTTCATGTCCGGGCAGTTGCCGAGCCGCACCCGTGTGTACGACAACGCAGCCGAATTCGCCTCAGACATTCCGACCTACGCACATCATCTGCGGGCCGCAGGTTATTACACCGGGCTCTCGGGAAAGATGCATTTTGTCGGACCTGATCAGCTACATGGTTTTGAAGAACGTCTGACAACGGACATTTATCCGGCGGATTTTGGCTGGACGCCCGACTATACGAAGCCCGGCGAGCGGATCGACTGGTGGTACCATAATCTCGGTTCGGTGACGGGGGCAGGGGTCGCCGAAATCACCAACCAGATGGAATATGACGATGAGGTCGCCTATCACGCGACCCGCAAGCTCTATGACCTCTCGCGTAAGCTTGATGACCGCCCGTGGTGCCTGACAGTCAGCTTCACGCATCCGCATGACCCATATGTCGCGCGGCGGAAATTCTGGGATCTCTATGAAGATTGCCCGGCTCTTGATCCGAAGGCCGGTGCCTTGCCATTCGAGCAGCAGGACCCGCATTCGAAGCGCCTGCTCGAAGCCTGCGATCACTCAGCATTCGACATTACGGATGAGCAGGTGCGTAGCGCACGCCGTGGTTATTTCGCCAATATCTCCTATGTCGATGAGAAAATCGGCGATATCCTTGATGTATTGAAGCGCACTCGCATGGATGACGACACCATCATCCTGTTCCTCTCCGATCACGGGGATATGCTTGGCGAGCGCGGCCTCTGGTTCAAGATGTGTTTTTTCGAGGGATCTTCGCGGGTACCCTTGATGGTCGCGGCTCCCGGATGGAAACCTGCGCTCATCGATGCACCGGTTTCAACGCTCGACGTCACACCGACGCTGTGCGGGCTGGCTGGCCTCGATATGGCTTCGCTGAAACAATGGACGGACGGCGAAGACCTCTCCGGCGTCGTCGCTGGCACGGGCGTGCGTGGTCCAGTGCCGATGGAATATGCCGCAGAAGGATCGATCGCACCGCTAGTCGCCATCCGGGACGGTCGCTTTAAGCTCACTGTCTGTGAGGCCGATCCACCCTTGCTGTTCGATCTCATTCAGGACCCCGATGAACGGGTCAATCTTGCCGATGATCCGGAACATGCGGCGGTCGTCAAAAGGATTAGCTCACAGATCAACGAACGCTGGAACCTTGCATCCTTCGACGCATCGGTGCGGGAAAGCCAGGCAAGGCGCTGGGTGGTCTACAAGGCGTTGCGAAACGGTGCCTATTACCCCTGGGATTACCAGCCGTTGCAAAAGGCATCCGAACGCTACATGCGCAACCACATGGATCTCAACGTGCTGGAAGAAAATCAGCGTTTTCCACGCGGAGAATAAGCGGTCAGACAATCAGGCCGCGCGATGGACCCTCGGTGCGCCTCCCATGGCCTGAACAGCGAGGCTGCCGGCCTCGATGCCGGCTTCAAGGCATTGTTGCGGGCTTTCACGGCTGAGCCAGGCGTCAAGGAAGCCAGCATTGAAAGCGTCACCGGCGCCGGTCGTGTCGATGACCGGAACGTTGCGGGCGGCCGCGTGGAAAACATTGCGATCCGATGACAGCCATGCCCCTTGAGCGCCGCCCTTCAGCGCAACAACGGGAAATGCGGATGATAGGGCATCAATTGCCTCGCGAGGGTCGGCTTTTCCGGTGATGGCTTCTGCTTCCTCAAGGTTCGGTAGGAAGACGTCGACGCCGTCACAGGCCGCGACGAGGCCCTTGCTATAGATCAGTGAGGCATCCCAGCTCGGATCGAGCGAGACGGTAAGGCCGTTCTCCTTCGCGCGGGCAACGAGATCGGGGATTTCGTTGAGGGTTGCGAACTCGGCAATGTGGAGATGGCATGCCTTTTCCCAGGCAAATGCTGCATTAAGGGTCGATGGCCGTGCTGGTCCTGCACGATGCGTCAGGAATGCCCGGTCATGCCCGACAACCGTCGCAACAGTCACTTGCGGACCGGCGTCCGCTGCATGCTCCAGGAATTGCAGGTCGATGCGGTGATCACCCATCTGTTTGCCGATGGCGCTGGAGAAGGTATCGGTCCCGAGCCTTGCCAGTAACGCAACGTCGCGGCCAATATGCGCGAAATGAGCCGCAGCAATGAATGCACCGCCGCCGGCCACCATCTCCATATCGTTTGCAAATGTCTCCCGGCCAAGAATGGGCATCGCATCGAGCCCGGTGAAGACAAGGTCGCAATAGATGCGACCAACACTGATAATCGCAGACTTACGTGTGACACTCGCCATCATGCACGGTCCACAAGCTTTTCCGTTTTGGTATCGAACAGATAAAGAGAACCCTTTTCCGCGTGGCATCGGAGCTGGCTACCGACAGCAGGTATCGATTTGCCGTGGGCCGTCGCGATGACCGAACTGGTCGATGTATCCAGATGGACAAGCGTTTCAGGGCCGAGAGGCTCGACCGCCGTGACCGTACCCTCGATGGAAAATGCGCTCTGCGCCTCTCCGTTATCACCAACCAGAAGATCATGAGGGCGTATGCCGATCAGAAGGTCACCCGTGGCTGAAAGCGTCATGCCGTCGGCTCTGCGCGTCCCCTGCAGCAGGTTCATTGACGGACTGCCGATAAACCGCGCCGTAAAGACATCGACCGGTTTCTCGTAAAGTTCAGATGGCGTACCGACCTGCAGGATATGCCCGTCTTTCATCACAACGATCCTGTCGGCCATCGTCATGGCCTCCACCTGGTCATGTGTCACATAGACAGTGGTAGTCTTAAGACGTTGATGCAAGCGTTTGATCTCTATACGCATTTGTGATCTGAGCTGCGCATCGAGATTGGACAGTGGCTCATCGAACAGGAAGGCAGAGGGATCACGCACCATGGCACGCCCGATCGCCACACGTTGCCTTTGGCCGCCCGACAACGCGGCGGGCCGGCGGTCAAGCAGTGCTTCAAGGCCGAGAACGCGTCCGGCCTCTTCGATGCGCCGGTTTTTTTCCGCGCTGTCGAGCTTTGAGGTGTAGAGACCGAAGCCAATGTTCTGGCGCACGGTCATATGTGGGTATATCGCGTAATTCTGGAACACCATCGCGATATTGCGCTGCTTTGGTTCCTTCTCGTTGACGACATTGCCGCCAATCTTCAGCGTTCCCGCAGAAATTTCTTCGAGCCCGGCGATCATCCTGAGCGTCGTCGATTTTCCGCATCCGGATGGACCGACGAAAACGACGAATTCCCCATCCTCGATGGCAAGATCAATGCCCTTGACCGCCTCGACCTTGCCGTAGCGCTTTACGATTTGATTGAGTTCGATTGTCGCCATTATCGCGCTCCCGTCAGGGCGGTAAATTTCTCGGTGAGTTCAGTGGCTTTCGCCGCTTCGTGATCTGCGAACTTTTGGGCCTCGGCAGCAAGCGCACCAAGCTTTTCACGATAGACCGCGATTGCCTCGCGCATAGGGGCCGGGGCCGGGCCACCGAAACGGCTGCGAACGGCGACGAAGTGCTCAGGCGACACGATGTTTCTGAATGTCGTTTCGTCGACCGTCGTGTCGTGACCTGCCAGCTCCCCGAAGGCTTTCTGGAATGGAGGATAGCCGTCAGTGGGCAGATCGCCCTTCAAGGCGACGACACTTTTGGCGACCGTAGCAGCAATTTCATGAGCCTGGCGGAACGAAAGGCCCTCAATGCGCACGAGTGAATCTGCAAGTTCGGTGATGGTGATGCAGGAGCGGCGGATGTTCTGATCGACCCGTTCAGGATCGATGCTGATCTTGCCGATGAGGCTTGCAAGGAGATCAAGCACACGCCCAGCCGAGGCGAAAGCCTCGTAACCGACGCCCTGCGTTTCTCCTTCGCTGTCATTCATGTCGGTAAACGGCGTGTTGTGCATCACGTCGAGCATGGTGCGTGCCCTGCCGAATGTCTGGCTTGCGAGATGGCGCAGGTGCTCGATCGGAACGGGATTGCGCTTTTGCGGCATGATCGAGGAGATCTGCACGAGCGAATTCGGAACGTACATCTGGCCAACCTCGAAACTCGTCCAGAACTGAAAATCCTGGATAAGCCGCCCAAGATGCAGGAACATCAGTTCCATGGCCGAATAGGTTGCTGTGGTATAATCGACCGCAGCGATACAGGAATAGGAGTTGCGCAGCGGGGCCGAAAAACCCAGCAACTCTGCAACGCGCGCCCGGTCGATTGGAAAGCCCGACGTCGTGATTGCCGCAGCGCCCATCGGTGAAAGATCGACAATCCGGCGGGCTTCTGCAAAGCGGTCGATGTCTCGGGTCAGGACTTCGATGGCTGCAGAAAGATAGTGGCCGAAGGTCGTCGGTTGCGCCGGCTGCCCGTGCGTGTAGGCGACGATCAGCGTATTTTCATTCCGCTCTGCGGCGTCGATCAGTGCTTCCAGAAGAAGACGTGCCTTGACCATCAGGGCATCGATCTTTTCTTTCAGGCCGAGTTTGAAAAGTGTGTGATCAATATCGTTTCGAGAGCGGGCCGTATGCAGTCGCCCGGCCACATCAACGCCAATCCTAGCTTTCAGTTCTTTCTCGATCAGGAAAAAGAAGTCCTCGACCTCGCCGGTATAGATGAGGCTCGAGGGATCAATGGATCTGTCGATATCTTCAAGGGCGCCAGCAATTTTTGCGGCGGTTTCAGCGTCAAGTATGCCGGTTTCATGCAGCATGACCAGATGGGCCCGGTCAATGCGCCTGAAACCATCGACGTGATGTTTTTTTGCGCCATCGAACAGGGGGCGAAGCACTGTTTCCTTGTAAACGGCGTCTGGAAACGTGCTGGTATCGGAAAGGCGCGGGTTCGTATCGGCCATGATGTTATCCTTTCAGGCCCGCCAGCATCACACCGCGGACGATGTAGCGTTGCAGGACGATGAAGACGATCAATGTTGGAATGGTCGCAATGGCGGCCCCGGTCATGATCATTTCCCACTGGATCTGCTGCTCGACAGCAAAGCTCGAGAGGCCGACAGGCAAGGTGTAGAGTTCCTTGCTGGTGGTGACGATCAACGGCCAGAAAAACGCGGTCCAGTTGCCAAGGAATGTGAAGATGGCAAGTGCGGAGAGCGCAGGTGTTACCAAAGGCAGGGCAACCTTCCACCAGATCTGGAATTCGTTCAGTCCATCGACCCTGGCAGCCTCGATGAAATCGTTCGGGACCGTCTCGAAGAACTGCTTCATCAGGAAGGTGCCGAATGCCGTCATCATGCCCGGGAACATGATGCCCCAGTAGCTATCCAGCCAGCCGAGCTGGCTCGACATCAGATACCATGGAATAACAAGCATCTCCGTTGGGATCATCAACGTCGAAAGAATAGCAATGAAGATGAAATAGCGTCCACGGAACTCGAATTTTGCCAGCGTGTAGCCAACCAGACTGTCGAAAAAGCAGTTCGAGAGGGTCACGATGATCGCAACCAGCATCGAGTTGAAGAACCATCGAAGGAAACGTCCGTCAGCCATCACGGTGACATAGTTCGAAAGCGTTGGCGCAGCCGGAATAAGTCTGAGGTCGTAGACCTGATCTGCCGTTTTCAACGATGTCGAGAACATGAAAAGCAGCGGTGACACCATGATCAGGCCGCCAATAAACAGCAGCGTCCATGCGATGATGCGGCCAGGACGGATACGGGCGTGGGAAAGTGGCTGTGCTTCGCTCATTTCTTTTCCCTCAGCACCCAGAGCTGGATCAGCGATACGGCAAGGAGAATGGTGAACAGGACGACCGTTTGTGCGGCCGCATAGCCCATCGCATAGGAGTTGAACGCCGTCTGGTAGATCATCAGCACGAGCGGCTTCGTTGATCCGAGCGGACCGCCCGGGTCGTTGGTGGTCATGTTGTAGACCTGGTCGAAGATGCGCAAAAATCCGATCGACGAGAATACCACGAGAAAGACCGTGGTTGGTTTGAGCAGTGGCAGGGTGATCTTGCGCAGGATTGCCCACTCGCCAAGGCCGTCGATGCGCGCAGCCTCATAAAACGTTGTCGGAATGGCACGCAGCCCGGCCATGAAGATGATGATCTGGAAACCCAGACCTGCCCAGATGGCCGTCACCATGATCGAGAAGAGAGCCTGGTCAGTCGAACGGATGAAAGGCTGCTGCGGAATTCCGATAAGGCCCAGCACGTCATTGATGATGCCGATCGGTGGTGGTTGGTAAAACCAGCGCCAGACCCAGGCCATTGCCGCAGCTGTCGTCAGATAGGGAAGGAAATAGAGCGCACGGATAAAGCCGTGCAGAACGCGGACACGGTCAAGATAAAAGGCGATGACAAAGGCCAGAACCAGGCTGATCGGTGTGCCGATGATGAGATAGGTGAACGTGTTCTTGAAGACCTTCCAGAACTGCGGGTCCTTGAACAGTTTCACATAGTTGGCAACGCCAATGAACTTGGCCGGCCGCAGCAGATCCCAGTTGGTGAAAGACAGCCAGAAGGCCTGCAGCGTCGGATAAAAGCGGATGACGCTGTAAAACAGGATCGGGATCGCCAGGAAGCTCCAGATCCAGATAAGCCGTTTGGTGCGCATGGAAAGGCGATCTCCAAAGGAGCCGCCGGGGCGGCCGGATGCCGCCCCCTGTTGGTCGATCGCTGTCATGACTTGACCTTCAGCTTAGGGTTTGGCCGCGTCGATGATTTCCTGTTCGGCCTCTGCGGCCGCCTTGATGGAATCCTCAACCGATTGACCCTCCAGCAAAACGCGGTTCGTCATGTCGATCGCGTTTTGGCGTTGAGCAGCCTCGTCCTTGAAGAGCGTGGTGTGCGCGTATTCAAGACCCTTCAGGAACGGCGCATAAACCGGGTCTTTCAGGTTTTGCTCGGTCAACGCCGCTTCACGTCGGGCAGGCAGTTCCCCCACGGTCTTCAGCCAGATCGCCATGGCCTCGGGCGAGGAGATATAAGCGAGGAATTTCTTCGAGGCTTCCAGTTCTTCGCCGGTCGTTTTGGCGCTGATGCCGTTTGCGAAGTAGCTGGCGTAGTTAGAGCGGATGTTCTTGTCGTTGGTGGGAAGCTCGGTGACGCCCCATTCGAAGTCCTTGATGGTCCGGAAGGAGCCAAGACGGAACGTACCGTCGATCGTCATTCCCGCTTTTCCGGCCCGGAAGGCGGCCTGGCCTTCATCCATGAAACCGGCCTGACCGATCTTCTTTTCAAGCTGCAGGCTCGTGTAGAATTTAAGCGCCTGAACACCGGCCTCGCTGTTGTAGGTAACCTTCTGGTCGTTGTCGGTGTAGGGTTCCCCACCATATTGGCGGATCAGCACCTCACGCCACCATTGGTGATCCTGGCCACCCATGTCGAGCGTCGAGCCTGCGACGGTGAGGTTACCTGCTGCATCGTGCTTGGCGATCTTTTCTGCAGCCGCAACAAATTCATCCAGTGTTTTCGGAGGGTTGGCAGGATCAAGACCTGCTTCCGTGAACAGCTTCTTGTTGTAGAAAAGGGCAAGCGAGCGAACCGCTGTCGGAAGGCCGTAATAGTCATCGCCACGCTTCATGGCGCTGACGATCGGGAAGAAGTCGCTTTCGATCTTGTCGTGCGGGAAAGCATCGGTTGGCAGCGGCTGCAAGATCCCGCCTGCCGCGAACTTGTCGAGCCAGCCATAGAAAAGCTGCATGACATCAGGGCCATTGCCGGACATGTTGGCGGCAATGACGCGTGTCTGATAGTCGGCGTATGGGAAGGTCACCTGTTTGACGGTGATGTCAGGATTTGCCTTCTGGAATTCTGCGATGAGCTCGTCCATCGCCTTTACGCGTGTGTCGAAGACATATTGCCAATATTCGATTTCGACAGCTTGCGCTGCGTTGAATGCGAATGTGCTGAAACCGGCGACCAAGCCGGCGAACAAAGTTGCCCTGCGCATGTAAGCCTCCATTGTCTCCGCCTGCTTTGCAGATGCGGAGTGAGTTCCCTTTATCCACGCTTTCGCGTGCACTTTATCGGCTCGCTACAGGAGGGTTGGCTAACCCCTGAAACACGCTGAGCCGGACCCCCGGTCGGCCTCTACGGTTCTCTGAAGGAGCGAGTTTGTCAATAAGATAATTTACTTGAATTATTATATTGCGCTTATCGTGAATTCGACGCTATGAATTTTCTACGATACGGGAAGTTGAAGAGATGACGGTGCACACGTTGGATGCCTATCCGGTCGCAATTGGCAAAAATCCCGAGCGCAGCCGCGAACATAACAGGCGAGTCGTCCTCGATCTTGTTCGCAGGCACGGCTCCCTCGGCCGCGCCCAGATTGCCAAGATCACCCATCTGACCCCGCAGGCAGTTGCCAATATTGTCGAAGAGCTGATGGGCGAACAGCTCCTGAAGGAGCTTGGACGCCGCCGCACCGGCCGTGGCCAGCCGCCGATCCAGTTTGCCGTCAATCCCGACGGCGGTGCGACGATTGGCGTTGAGATTGCCGCTGACCACATGGTCACTGTCGGGCTTGACCTGGCCGGTGTCTTGCGCGCTGAGCGCGTCACGCGCCTGAAAAACACCAAACCGGATTATATCCTCAAGACCTTTGCCGCAGAGCACGCCGCTGTCGCAGGAGCCCTGGGATGCAGGCTGCTTGGGACCGGCGTGGTCATGCCCGGGCCCTTCGAAATTGACGGGATGACCTCGGTCGGCCCGACGACCCTTTCGGGTTGGGTGGGGATCGATGCCCGGCAAATGCTCAGCGATGCGTGCGGCCAGCAGGTCGTGGTTGAAAACGACGCGACCGCAGCCGCCGTCGGCGAGCGCCTGTTCGGTCAAGGTCTCAGCATCCCGAATTTCTGCATGATCTATTTCGGGGTCGGTATCGGTCTCGGAATGATCCAGGAAGGCGCCCCTTACCGTGGTGCTTTTGGAAACGCCGGTGAAATCGGCCATGTGACCGTGTCTCCGCGTGGCAGGCCTTGCCCGTCCTGCGGACAGAGAGGCTGCCTGGAGGCCTATGCCTCGGCTTATGTGCTCAAGGAGAAATTGCAGGCCATCGGCATTGCTGATACCGAACTCGATGACCTTGAGGCGCTCTTCAATGCATCCAATCCCGTCCTGATGGGGTGGATCGATGAGGCAGCCGATCATCTCGCGCCCATCGTTGCGATGCTCGAAAACATCCTTGATCCGCAGACAATCATTTTCGGTGGCGCACTGCCGGAGCCTGTCATCCGCGAAATCATCACCCGCATGGGAAGCCTGCCGACATCGGTTGCAAGCCGCCGGCAGCGCGAATTGCCACGCGTGATCCATGGGACATCCGGGCAGTTGACGGCGGCCCTTGGCGCTGCAGCTCTGCCCCTTTTCGATATCGTCACACCGAAACTCGAGACGTCGATTGCGGCGACTGGGGCTGCACAGGCCTGAATTCTGGAGGAGACTGTCAATGCTGAACTCACGAGAGCGCATCGAACGGCAGATGGCCGACCCATGGTTTGTGCGCATGCACCGGCGGCTGAGTGCCCTGAAATCGGTCGCGACGGTGATGCACACCGGTGCGCATCCCGATGATGAGCAGAACGGGTTGCTTGCCTATCTCAGGATGGAGCTGGGCATGCGGGTTATTATCGCCTGCTCGACGCGCGGCGAAGGTGGCCAGAATGCTCTGGGGCCAGAACGCCTCGGTGCTCTTGGCGTCATACGGTCCCGTGAGCTAGAGGAGGCCGCTCGCGTCATCGACGCCGACGTCCACTGGCTCGGGCATGGACCAGCCGACCTCATTCATGATTTCGGTTTCTCCAAGGATGGCGACCGGACGTTTGACCGGTGGGGAGAAACGCGCATCGTTGAACGGCTCGTCCGTGCCTATCGCAAGGAACGTCCCGATATCGTCATTCCAACCTTCCTCGATGTACCAGGCCAGCATGGCCATCACCGCGCCATGACACGCGCTGCCAAGACTGCGATCTCTCTGGCTGCTGATACATCGGCCTTTCCGGAGCATTTTTCTGAAGGGCTGACACCGTGGAAAGTGGCAAAGTTTTACCTGCCTGCCTGGTCGGGCGGTGGCGATACCTATGACGATGAGGTTCCTCCACCCGAAACGACGCTCGTCATCGCCGCAGAGGGAAAAGAACAGGCAACTGGTGCGCAATATGACCGTATCGGTGAATGGTCCAGGTTTTATCATGCCTCGCAGGGGATGGGTCACTGGCCAAAGGATCCGCAGGTGTTTTGGCAGTTGCACCTTGAGACAAGCGAGAACGGTGATCGCAAAGAGGCAACCATTGCCGACAATCTTCCAGCGTCACTCTTGGACCTCGCGGAGCATCCGGGACTTGATCCCGATCTGGTGAAGGCATTGGGTGAAGCCGATGAGGCAATTGCCAGCGCGATTTCGGCCTTCCCGGCGAGGCAATTAATCGAGGCGTCACTTCTTGAGGCCGCGGCCCTCCTGCAACATGTCGACGAAACGGCAGGACAGGAATTCCGTGACCTTCACGGGCATCGGATCGTCCGTAAACGCGCGCAGCTCGACGCAGCGATCCTGACAGCAATCGATATTTTTGAGCGCGCCTATGTGGAGCCAGCCGAGATAAGGCCGGGCGGACAAGCTTTCTTGCACGTCGAATTTTCGGCGTCACCCTCCACATACGAGGTCGATGTCACGCCTGTTCTTCCATCCGGCGTCTCATCCTCCGTCGAAACGCTCGGTCAGGCCACGGTATTCTCGTTGCTGGCCGAAAAGGATGTACCCGTTTCAGGGCTCTACCAGCCGGTCTGGAATGCGATGGGTGGCAATGGTCATGCGTCTGTTCGGGTGTCAGCGAAGATCGGGGCGCGGACCGTGACAGCGAGCTTCGATCTCGAGGAGCCGTTCTTTGTCTCTCCCGCGCTTTCGCTGACACTTGCGCCCGACGCGCTCCTTGTTCCTCTTGGCGCTTCGGCACCACAGTTGGGTTTCAAGGCGCTCGCACGGGGCGACGAGACGGCTCTTTCCTTCAAGGCCACGGACGGATGGAAAGTGCGCAAATCAGGCGACGACTGGGTTGCAGAGCGCACACGAGAAGCTGTTGCCGGGCTTGTTTCACTTGATGCACGCACCGGATCCCATGCTGCGTTTCAGGTGACGCCGATTGCCTATCCTCATATTGGCCGGGCAAGGTTTCTGGCGCCGTCCAAACTCAGAATCTTATCGCTCGACATGAAGCTGCCAGCTGGAGCACGAGTGGGTTACGTCGGTGGTGGCGCAGACAACGTTGGTTCTTGGCTCGGCCGCATGGGCCTCGACGTGACTGAGCTCGATGCGCAGGCGCTCAGCGGCGATCTCACGTCCTATACGACCATAGTCGTCGGCATATTCGCCTTCGGAATTAGAAGCGATCTCGCCGCAGCAACCGCCAAGCTGCATCGATTTGTCGAACAGGGAGGGCATCTCGTCACCCTCTATCATCGGCCAAGCGATGGATGGGACCCGCAGTCGACACCCGTCAGGCGGCTTGAGATCGGAAAACCGTCGTTACGTTGGCGCGTGACGGATCCACATGCCGAGGTGACGGTACTCGCGCCGGATCATCCGTTGCTTGCGGGGCCGAACGTGATCAGTGATGAGGATTGGGCCGGATGGGACAAGGAGAGAGGCCTTTATTTTGCGGCACGGTGGGATGATGCTTATGAACCATTGCTTGCCATGCATGATGTCAACGAACAGCCTCTGAAAGGCGCGTTGATTTCGGGCCGTTTCGGCAAAGGACGCCACACGCACACCAGTCTGGTCCTCCATCACCAGATGGACAAACTGGTTCCCGGCGCATTCCGTCTGATGGCAAACCTTGTGCAGCCGGCGTGAACGCGCAAAATGACAGCGTAACGGTATTGGAGACGCAAGGCTCCAATGCCCGCGCCGGTGTCGGCTGGCTGCTGCTTGACATGACACTGGTGGCGGGCGGAATGACGGCCCTCGTCAAGGCGCAAGGTGCGACCTATCCGGCGTTTCAGCTCGTCTTTATTCGTGCAGTGATCGGCCTTTTGTTCATCCTGCCGTTGATTTGGCGTCACCGGGGGGAAATGCTGAGTGTTAAATATCCGCTCCGCAATCTATTCCGCATCGCTTGCAACGCGATCGCGCTGACGAGCAATTTTCTTGCGATCACCATGTTGCCCCTCGCGACGGTCAATGCAGTCGGCTTTTCCAGGCCGTTGGTGACGATGGCAATGGCAGTCGTGTTTCTCGGCGAATATGTCAGCCGCATTCGCTGGGCGGGGGCGATCATGGCGTTTATGGGCGTTCTTGTTGTCATTGCGCCGGGGACAGCGGATTTCAACGCTGGCGTCCTGGTCGTTCTCGTTTCGGTCATCTTCGGAGCGCTGGCGATCATTCAGACCCGTGCGCTGCGCGAGGAAAACACCACTGTCATGATGGTCTTCTACACGGTCGGTCTCGCCGCCATCACAGCGGTCCCGGCGTTGTGGACGTGGCAACCGGTTCTAGCCTTCGATTGGTTGCCGCTCTTGGCAATCGGCTTTCTCGCACAGCTCGGGCAATATTGCTTCCTTCGAGCCTATCGCATGGCGGACGCAAGCCTCCTTGCGCCGGTCGGCTATCTCTCGCTGCTTTTTACGACAGCGGTCGGTTATTTCATATTTGGGGAAGTGCCAGAGGCACGTGTAGGCGCCGGCGTTGCGATCATACTTGTCTCACTCCAGGTCGCCGCCCTGTTTGAAAGACGCGCGAAACGGCGCGGTCGAGCGTAATTTCCGTGGCGCACCTCAGGACAGAAGGACACGCAACCGCACCCAGTTCAGTACGGCAATCCTGATCCGATCGTAGAACGCTTTGGCCATGCCAACATAGCGCATGCCCCAGGCGAGCCAGGCATAAGTCAAAAGCTTGTCTCGGCCGGCATGATAGATGCGCTCGACGATGAGGAACGTGGCAAGGTGCGCAAGAATGACCATGGTAAGACCGGATGCGACGTGTCCGTGCGCCATAACGACCAGTCCGGCGACCTTCATAGGTTCGGCAATTGCAAAAGGCACAGCAAGAAGAAGCAGGATCACCACTCGTGCCTGGCTGGCGATGTGAGCCTCGATACGCCTGAATACCGTCATCGACGAGATCGCCTTCACCACGGGCCGGTAAAGTGGGCGAAAGATCACGTCGATGAAAGACACTACGACAATGATCGCCCGAATTGGCATTGAGAAAATCAGCCAGAACGTCCTTTTCATTTCAAGCTGTCTCCATCTTCGGCATTGCCTTGGCTTTGCTTTTGTTAGCCGCCTCAAACGTGGCAAAAGCAAGTCTTGATCACGCGCTCACGTGTGTCTGATGCTCGCATACATGCCAGTCGTGCGGAAATCGCTTGGGTTGGTTCCGTAAAGGCGTCTGAAGACTTTCGAAAAATAGTTGGGATCGTCAAAGCCGCATAGCACAGAGACTTCCTTGATCGGCATCGTCTCAGCCGTCGTCAACAGTTTTGCAGCGCGCCTGAGACGCCGCGCGAGGACGAATTCTGCAGGAGGCATGCCTTCGCTTGCGGCAAAGATCCGTGAAAAATGCGCTCGGCTGAGGCCGGCGACTGCCGCAAGATCGCCGACCGACAGACGGTCGCCGAGATGGCTGTCTATATAGCTTAGGACCTGCTGCATCGTGCGGTATTCACCACTGAAGGAAGGGTGAGAGCCGAAGACGTCATCATAGAGGATCATTGCCGCCTCATAGGCGACAGCGGACGCAGCGCCGGGAGTTTCCGCACCATTGACGAGCCGAGAGCAGCATGAGGCAAGATGGTCGATCGTCGATGCCTGCAACTTGAGGATCGGCCCTGTGACGGCGAGAATGTTGCGATGAATGCGCAAGGCCTCCTCGCCATTCATCGAAATCCAGAAGAACTCCCACTCCCGCCCATCTTCCAGCCAGTAACGATGATTGTGGGGGATCAGGAGCAGCAGCGTCTCACCCGGCTTGACGGTGTAGACACGGTTCTCGTAGCGCAAATTACCCTGTCCGGCGATGGAGTGCTGGAGAACGGTAAAGGGCGTCTGTCCGCGTTTGCGACCGTCCCAGTCGTAGCCACGGTCACGACGGATTTCATAACCACTGCTCGTCGGCATGGTGTGCAATGTCTGGCGCCCGCGCGGTAGCGAGACCGTGCGCATACCGGGTCCTTGGTCGATCAAATCCTGCAGCACAAAATTACCCATGAAAGCATAATCCTTCTCTGGTTATGACAATCATTATACGCATAATCCCGATCCGAGGAGACAGTCAGAGGGACGATCGGGAGGAAAGTTTGGAAATTACGCTTATTTTTTGGGCGCTTCTGAACTTTGTGGTGTTCGATCGCTATTTTGAGGCCCTTTGGTCCGTTTCACCCGTTCGATTTGCAACAGAGGTGACGTTATGAGTTTCAAAATCGCTATAATTGGTGCCGGCAGCGTTGGTTTCACGAAAAAGCTGTTCACGGACCTGTTGTGCGTTCCAGAGTTTCGCGACATCGAAGTCGCGCTGACCGATGTCAGCCAGCACAATCTCGACATGATCAAGGCAATTCTCGACAAGATCGTCGAGGCGAATGCGCTGCCCGTGAAGATCACCGCGCATACCGAGCGCAGAAAAGCTCTCGAGGGAGCTAAATACATCATCAGCTGCGTTCGTGTCGGTGGGCTTGAAGCCTATGCAGACGATATCCGCATTCCACTGAAATATGGCATCGACCAGTGCGTCGGAGACACCATCTGCGCCGGAGGGATTCTTTACGGCCAGCGCAACATCCCGGTCATACTCGACTTCTGCAAGGACATCCGCGAGGTTGCTGCACCCGGTGCGAAATTCCTCAATTACGCTAACCCCATGGCCATGAACACCTGGGCGGCGATTGAATACGGCAAGGTCGATACTGTCGGGCTTTGCCATGGCGTTCAGCATGGTGCTGAACAGATTGCAGAGATACTCGGCGCCAAATCCGTGTCCGAGCTTGATTACATCTGCTCGGGTATCAACCATCAGACGTGGTTCATCGATCTCAGGCTGAACGGGCGAAAGATTGAAAAAGATGAGCTCGTTGCGGCCTTCGAGGCTCACACGGTCTTCTCGCAGCAGGAAAAGCTGCGTATCGACGTCTTGAAGCGTTTTGGCGTCTATTCGACCGAAAGCAACGGCCATCTTTCCGAATATCTTCCCTGGTATCGCAAGCGTCCTGATGAAATCGCCCGCTGGATCGACATGTCGGATTGGATCCATGGCGAGACAGGCGGATATCTGCGCCACTCGACGGAAACCCGAAACTGGTTTGAGACGGAGTTTCCGCAGTTTCTTGCCTCGGCAGCAAAGCCGATCGATCCGGCCAAGCGCTCGAACGAGCATGCAAGTCATATTCTCGAGGCTCTCGAGACAGGCCGCGTCTACCGGGGTCATTTCAACGTCAAGAACAATGGCGTCATCAGCAATCTGCCGTCTGACGCGATTATCGAATCGCCCGGCTTCGTTGATCGTTTCGGGATCAACATGGTCTCCGGAATTACGATACCGGAAGCGTGCGCTGCGACTTGCCTTGCATCCATCAACGTTCAGCGCATGTCGGTCCATGCGGCAATCAGTGGCGACATCGATCTTTTGAAGCTCGCCGTCCTGCACGATCCGCTGGTCGGTGCTGTCGCAACGCCGGAGGAAGTCTGGCAGATGGTGGACGAGATGGTGGTCGCGCAGGCGCGCTGGCTTCCTCAATATGCGCACGCCGTACCGGCCGCCAAAGAACGTCTTGCCAAATCCAGCGTCAAGACCCGCGACTGGGCAGGTGCGGCCCGCCGCAATGTCCGCTCCATTGAGGAGTTGAGAGCCGAAAAGTCGGCGCTGAAGAAAGCTGTCTGAACAGGTGCATAAGCGTGGTGCGTGGCGATAGGGAGTTCGCGACGCACCCGTCGCCGTGGAGAAGAGGCAGACGCGGGACGCGCTGCCATTTGGGAGGAATGACGATGCAACTTCGACGTAAGACTGCCACCATCGCTGCCTTGACCCTGGGCGTTTCGATGATTGCGCTCGGTGCCAATGCATTCGAGACGACAACGCCGCCCGAGCCGCCGCAATTTCCGGCAGAGGGCAAGATCAACTACGTCTCGCGGGATTCTATCCTGGAGTTCAAGGCGCTGCCATCCTACAGCCAGCCCGACTGGGTCGCCGAAAAATTCGAAAAGACCGGCAAGCTTCCGCCGCTCAAGGATCGCCTGCCGGAGGAGCCGCTCGTCTACAAGACCGGTAATCTTCCCGACGGCATGGGTGTCTATGGCGATACCATGCGCCACGTTGTTGGCGGGCGGCCGGAGGGATGGAACTATATCGCCGGTCAGAGCCAGGGATGGGGCGGTATCGACATTGCGCTTTCCGAATGCCTGACGCGAACCGCACCTCTCTTTCAGGTCGATGCCAAGGACACAGAGCCGCTCCCCAATCTCGCGAAAAGCTGGGAATGGTCCGAGGATGGTCACAAGCTGACAATGCATCTGGTCAAGGGTGCAAAATGGTCAGATGGCGAGGTCTTCAACGCCGATGACGTGATGTTCTATTGGGAAGATGCGGTGATCGATCCCAATGTTTCGCCTCTGGGTGGCGGGGCGTCGCCGGAAGCCTTCGGCGAGGGAACGACGCTCAAGAAAATCGATGACTATACCGTGGAATGGACGTTCAAGAGCGCCTTCCCGAAGCAATACCTCTACACAATGGCCTATCCGAGCTTTTGCCCCGGGCCGTCACATATCCTGAAGCCCCAGCACCCCAAATATTCCGGCAACACCTACAACCAGTTCAAGAACGCCTTTCCGCCGGAATATATGAACATGCCGGTGATGGGCGCCTGGGTGCCTGTCGAATACCGGCCCGATGACATCATCGTCCTGCGCCGCAATCCCTATTATTGGAAGGTCGACGAGAAAGGTCAGCAACTGCCTTATCTCAACGAGGTTCACTACAAACTCTCGACCTGGGCCGACCGTGACGTTCAGGCGGTGGCGGGATCCGGTGACATTTCCAACCTCGAGCAGCCGGAAAACTTCGTTGCATCGTTGAAGCGCGCTGCCGACCCCAACGCACCGGCCCGGCTTGCCTTCGGTCCAAGGCTCATCGGTTATAACCTGCAGATGAATTTCTCTGCCAACGGCTGGGGTAACCCGGACGAACGGGGACAAGCGATCCGCGAGCTCAATCGAAACGACGTTTTCCGCAAGGCAGTCACGTCCGCGATCGATCGCAAGGCAATCGGCGATTCCCTCGTGAAAGGTCCGTTCACAGCAATCTATCCAGGCGGGATCTCCTCGGGGACGAGCTTCTACGACCGCAATTCGACGGTCTATTATCCTTTCGACCTTGAAGCTTCCAAAGCAGCACTCGCCGAGATTGGTCTGAAAGATACGGATGGCGACGGTATTTTGAATTTCCCCAAGGAAACGCTTGGTGGGCGTAATGTGGAGATCATTCTTCTCGTCAACAATGGCTATGCGACCGACAAGAGTATTGCAGAAGGCCTGGTCGGACAGATGGCGAAACTTGGGCTCCGCATCATCCTGAACAGCCTGGATTCCAACCAGCGCGATGCCGCCCATTATGGCGGCCAGTTCGACTGGCTGGTCCGGCGCAATTCCACTGAGCTCTCCTCGGTCGTGCAGAACACGGAGCAACTGGCTCCAGTCGGTCCGCGCACAAGCTGGAACCACCGCTCACCCGAAGGCAAGGAACTGGACCTGATGCCATTCGAAAAGGAAATGGCTGATCTCGTCCGCAAATTCATCTCCTCGCAGGACAATGCCGAGCGGGCAGAACTGATGAAGCAGTACCAGAAGGTCTACACCCAGAACCTCTACACGATCGGTCTCACCGAATATCCGGGTGCGCTGATCGTCAACAAGCGCTTCTCCAATGTGCCGCAAGGCACGCCGATCTTCATGTTCAACTGGGCTGAGGACGCCATCATCCGCGAACGGCTGTGGGTGGCCGCTGACAAGCAGGGCAAATACGAACTCTATCCCGAGCAGCTTCCCGGAAAGCCGGGTGAAGGCGGCCCGATCAATTAAGAGCTCCTCCCGGAGAAACCTAGACCGGTCGCGCGTGAAGCGCGGCCGGAGGCAGGCACCCGGCAAACCGTGATCCGTCACGGCTTGCCCAAACGGAGGAAGACCGTTCGATGCTGAGATTCCTGATGATACGCATCAGCTCCGCCATTCCGGTGTTGCTGATCCTGAGCGTGGTGACATTCGCCATCATCCAGGCGCCGCCTGGTGACTACGCCGACTACATTCGCTCGCAGTTGATGAACCAGGGCGGAGCGTCGTTCGAACAGGCGCAGGCTCAAGCCCAGGCGTATCGCATCGAGCATGGTCTCGATAAGCCGCTTGTCGTGCAGTATTTCAACTGGATCGGCGGGATCGTCACCAGAGGCGATTTCGGCTACAGCTTTTATTACAACAAGCCTGTTGCCGATGTGGTCGGAGAGCGCCTGCCACGCACCATCGTGCTGGCACTCGTATGCCATATCCTCGCATCGCTGCTGGGTATTGGTTTTGGCATATGGGCGGCGACGCGCCAATATTCCTGGGTCGACAATCTTCTCTCGGCCATTTCCTTTCTTGGGATGACCATTCCCCGGTTCTTGATGGCGTTGATCCTGGTTTACCTGATGGTTTTCCATTTCGATGTCTCTGAAATCGGCAGTTTCTTCTCGCCGCAATACGGTGGAGCACCGTGGTCCTGGGCGAAATTCCTCGATCTCGTCAGTCATGTCTGGCCGGTTGTCGCGATCGCGGTGTTCGGCGGACTTGCCTACAATATGCGCGTCATGCGCGGTAATCTGCTCGACACGCTGAACGCACAATATGTCGAGACGGCGCGGGCCAAGGGGTTGTCGGAAGGGGCGGTCATCATGCGTCACGCAGTCCCCAATGCCGTGCACCCGCTGGTCATGTATCAGGGTGTCGTGCTGCCCTACATGCTGAGTGGCGAAATCGAGACCGCGATCATCTTTGCATTGCCAACCGTTGGCCCGGCGATCGTCGGCTCCATGGCGGTTGGAGATGTCTATGTAACCGCGACCTTCATGATGGTGCTCGCGGCGACACTCATCATCGGCAACATCATCGCTGACATGATGCTTGCCATGCTCGATCCGCGTGTCCGCGAATTCGGGAGGGCGTAACAATGCTGGCATTCGAAGACACCAAACAGGACGTCGACGTGACCTCGAAAGTGCGCGAACCCCACCATGTCAACGAAAGCTATGTCGCGCTGGTCTGGCGGCGGCTGAGACGATCTTTCACAGGTATGATCGGCCTGGTGCTGGTTGGGCTGCTGATGCTCGTCTCGATCTTCGCTGACTTTTTTGCTCCCATGAACCCGCTTGAAACGCACGAAAGCTTTTCACCGCCACAGGTCGTCCGGTTCACGGACAAGGAAGGGAATTTTGGGATCTGGCCGCGTGTTTATGCTACCGCCGAGACCGAAGAACTTGATCCGATTACCTTTCAACCGATTGTCGGTCCCGACTATGAGAACCCTCGTTATCTCGGGTTTTTCGTGAAGGGAGCGGAATACAGTCTGTTCGGCCTCATCCCTGCAAGCCGCCATTTCTTCGGCTCGACGGATGGTCAGCCGGTGCATTTCCTCGGCACGGATAAATTCGGGCGTGATGTCCTCTCACGGGCGATCTATGGCTCACGCATTTCCCTTGCCATTGCCTTGAGTGTTGTTGCCATCGTAACCGTCATCGGCACGAGCGTTGGGCTGATTTCAGGCTATTTCGGCGGTCCGCTGGACGCGTGGGTGCAGCGCTTCGTGGAAGTGGTTCTCGCTTTTCCGCAATTGCCACTTTATCTCGCTTTGACATCGCTCATCCCCGTAACCGCACCAACGACGATTTTTCTGATCTTCGTTGTCGGCGTCATGTCCGCACTTGGCTGGGCCCAGATGTCGAGAGAAGTGCGCGGAAAGACACTCGCGCTGGCCCGTATTGATTACGTTCGTGCGGCCATGGCGGTCGGTGCCACAGACCGGCGCATCATATTCCAGCACATCCTTCCGAACGTGATGAGCCATGTGATCGTTGCCGTCACCTTGCATATTCCGAGTGTCGTCCTCCTGGAATCCTTCCTCGGTTTCCTTGGCTTTGCCGTCAAACCGCCGCTGATTTCCTGGGGCCTGATGCTACAGGACACGGCCACCTATTCGGTCATCGGCTCCTATCCCTGGATCCTGGCACCGGTCGGTTTTGTCCTCGTCACCGTCTTTGCCTTCAACGCGCTGGGCGACGGCCTGCGTGATGCTGTCGATCCTTATTGAGAGGAGCAAATCATGACTGTTGCTCACATGAATGCCTATGCTCCAGCCAAGCGCTACGATGCCGAACACCGTAGTGACGAGGCCATCATTGACGCCCGCAACATCGCCGTGACCTTCAAGGTCGAACATGGCACGGTCGATGCCGTAAAGGATATCTCATTCCAGCTCTACAAGGGCGAGACCATCGCGATTGTCGGAGAATCCGGATCGGGAAAATCTGTTACCGCACGCACCGTCATGGGGTTGCTGACCAAACGGGCGACCGTTTCGAAGTCCTCGACAATCCGCTTCAATGGCGACGACATCCTGAAATTTTCGACACGTCAGCGCCGCGCACTTCGCGGCAATCGTATCTCCATGATCTTTCAGGAGCCAATGAGTTCGCTGAACCCGATCTACACAATCGGGAGCCAGATCGTTGAAGCGATCCGCGTCCACTCGAAAATGAACCGAAAGCAAGCGGAAGCGAGGGCGCTAGACCTTCTGCGGCAGGTGCAGATCCCTGAACCCGAAGCCCGCCTGAAACAGTATCCCCATCAGCTCTCAGGCGGACAGCGCCAGCGTGTCATGATTGCGATGGCTCTCGCAAACGACCCGGACGTGCTGATTGCCGATGAGCCGACAACCGCGCTCGATGTGACGGTGCAGGCCCAGATTCTGAACCTGATCCGCTCGCTTCAAAAGGAGCGGGGCATGGCGGTGGTGCTCATCACGCACGATCTGACGATCGTCAAACAGTTCTCCGATTATGTTTACGTCATGCAGCATGGCGAGATGCGTGAACACAATACGACGCAACAGCTTTTTGCTGCACCGAACCACCCCTATACGCGAAAGCTCCTTGCATCGGAGCCGCATGGCAAGGCGAAGCCCTTGCCGGAGAATTCCGGTGTGCTGCTGACCGCCAGCGGTGTGCGCGTGTCATTCATGATGCGCTACGGCGGCCTGTTCAAGCCCGAACTGAAGGAACTCGTTGCCGTCGACAGTCTCGGCTTGTCCCTCAAACGGCATGAAACATTGGGACTGGTCGGCGAATCCGGGTCGGGAAAGACCACCTTCGGCCAGTCATTGCTCAGGCTGAATGAACCCGCCGCTGGCGACATCATTTTTGACAATCAGAAGATAGATGGCCGTTCAAGGGCTGAGATGCGCCCGCTTCGCTCACGCATGCAGATCGTCTTCCAGGACCCTTTCGCATCGCTTAATCCGCGCATGACGATCGGCCAAATCATCGAAGAGGGCTTGGTCATTAACGGCCTCGGCAAGACTAAGGCTGAAAGGCTTGACCGTGTCCGCGACGCATTGGAAGCAGCAGGTATGCCGGGCAACATCCTCTCGCGTTTCCCGCACGAATTTTCCGGCGGCCAGCGCCAGCGCATTGCCATTGCACGCGCTGTTGCACTCGAACCGGAATTCATCCTGTTGGATGAGCCAACATCGGCCCTCGACCTTTCGGTTCAGGCACAGATCATCGATCTCTTGCGCAAACTGCAGGATGAACGCGGTCTGAGTTATCTATTCATTTCGCATGACCTGAAGGTTGTCAGGGCGCTTTGCCACCGCGTTATCGTCATGCAGCACGGGCGCATCGTGGAAGAGGGCGCCGTCGAGGACGTTCTTTCCCATCCCAAGACCGAATACACCCAGCGGCTCGTCAGAGCTGCCTTCGAAATCGCTTGAATTCACTGCCGGAGGAAAAAATGGCAAGAAATCCCAGGATCACATTTATCGGCGCAGGCTCGACCGTCTTCATGAAAAACATCGTCGGCGATGTGCTGCAGCGGCCGGCGCTTTCGGGTGCCACCATCGCCCTGATGGACATCAATAAGGAGCGTCTCGAGGAAAGTGCAATCGTCGTCAATAAGCTCATCCAGACGCTCGGCGTGAAGGCAAAGGCCGAGACCTATACGGACCAGAAAAAGGCACTAGCCGGTGCGGATTTCGTCGTGGTCGCGTTCCAAATCGGTGGCTATGAGCCTTGCACTGTGACCGACTTCGAGGTGCCGCGCAAATATGGTCTGCGCCAGACAATCGCCGACACGCTGGGTGTTGGGGGCATCATGCGTGGCCTGCGCACGGTGCCGCATCTTTGGAAGATCTGCGAGGATATGCTGGCCGTCTGCCCCGAAGCCATCATGCTGCAATATGTTAATCCGATGGCTATCAACACCTGGGCGATTGCGGAAAAATATCCCACAATACGACAAGTCGGCTTGTGCCACTCGGTTCAGGGTACCGCAATGGAATTGGCCCATGACCTAGACATCCCGTACGAGGAAATCCGCTACCGCTCGGCCGGCATCAACCACATGGCGTTTTTCCTTGAGTTCGAGCATCGTCAGGCTGATGGCAGCTACAAAAATCTTTATCCTGACCTCGTGCGTGGCTATCGCGAAGGGCGTGCGCCGAAGCCAGGCTGGAACCCGCGCTGCCCAAACAAAGTGCGTTACGAAATGCTCACAAGGCTCGGTTATTTCGTGACCGAAAGCTCGGAGCATTTTGCCGAATACACGCCCTATTTCATCAAGGAGGGACGTGAGGACTTGATCGAGAAGTTTGGCATCCCGCTCGATGAATATCCAAAGCGTTGCATCGAGCAGATCGAGCGCTGGAAAGGGCAGGCAGAAGCCTACCGCTCGGCCGAGAAGATCGAGGTGAAGCAGTCGAAGGAGTATGCGTCATCGATCATCAATTCGGTCTGGACGGGCGAGCCTTCGGTGATTTACGGAAATCAACGCAACAACGGCTGCATCACTTCCCTGCCGGCCGATTGCGCTGCAGAAGTTCCTTGCCTTGTTGACCACAACGGTATCCAGCCGACCTTCATCGGCGATCTCCCCCCGCAACTCACGGCCCTGATGCGGACCAATATCAATGTTCAGGAGCTTACTGTACGGGCACTGATGACGCAGAACCGTGAGCACATCTTCCATGCGGCTATGATGGACCCACATACGGCTGCGGAACTTGATCTCGATCAGATCTGGTCGATGGTTGACGATCTACTGCTTGCACATCGGGACTGGCTGCCGGATTGGACGCAGCTTGAAGTGAAGCGCGCACGCGCGGTCTGACGGCACCTGAGAACAAGAACCAGCGTCGATCTGTCGGCGCTGGTCCATTTTGGTCTTGGAAGCTACCGTCTCCGTACCGGCGGGAACTGTCGTCATCTGCTGTGGACGATCAAGACTTCCTACGGATTGGCTTTAGAGAACCGACACCCGGTTTCGCCCGGCGCGTTTTGCCAGATACATCCCCTCATCTGCACGTCTCAGGATGTCACTTGAGAAACGGTCCGGTGAACCGAACTCGCTGATGCCGCCGCTGATTGTTGATTCATAACGGAGGGTTTGTCTGAGGGTGATTGGAACGTGTTTTCTGAGATGCTCTGCAATCTCAACCGCGTCGTCTCGGCGGGTTTCGGGCATCACGACAACAAATTCGTCGCCACCGAATCGAGCAACCACATCACTTTGACGCAGGTTCTCCCGGCATAGACGGGCTATTTCGACCAATGCGGCATCACCAGCATGATGGCCCATCTCATCATTCAGTCGCTTGAAATTGTCGAGATCGAAAATCAGCACGGACGTCTGGGCTTGCTCTCGGACAAAAACATCCAGTCGTTCGTCGAGTGTTTCGATCAGTTTACGGCGGTTATAAAGTCCTGTCAGCGCATCCGTTTCACTGAGTTGGCGCAGCTTCCTCTGGACTTCATTTTTGTCCGTGATGTTGCTTGCAACCCAGACGACAGCATCTTCGCCATCAACCTGGAAGCTGAGCGACTGAACACGCCCCTCAAAAAAGATCGAGTGACTTGGACCATCGCCGGCACCCTTTACGTCGCTTCCACTCAACTCATATTCAACGATATGGAGCGCGCGCGTTTGCAGCGCTTTTTCGATCTCGGCCGCAAACCAGCGCGCCTTTTCCTCTTTGAGCACGTCAAACATGCTCAGCCCGACGAGGCCGCTGCCGTCGTGATAATGCCGTATGTCTTTTCCGCCGAAGACGGCAGCGTAACGGCCGCTGCGCGTAAGGATGAAAGCAGGGTCTGGCAAGGATGACAGAATTGACGTCAACTGTTGCTGCGTAAACAAAGAATCACTACCTGCGTTACCTGACGATCCGGCCCTGATCCAAGAAACCCAATGCATGCCAAAGCACATGTGGCAGGTTGGGCCTCGAGATCAGCCGTCTGATTCTTCCACTTTAGCACAGCTGCATTTCATTTTTCTAAATGTCGAGTTCTGTTGCAAGCGTCGCCCAGCGTCTTGAAGTAACCTCCTTTCATTTGGTGCATTTTCGTAGGTTGTTTGTTGTGAACCGCATCAAATGGGCCAGCCATAGGACTACCGCTGATGCACTAAATGTTGCTCCAAGAATGCAAACGCCCACCCATCCAGCCAAGGAATATGCAGATGTTGCGCCGATGGCACCTGTCGCGCTGCCAATGGAGTAGAAAACCATATAACCGCCGATCAGCCGGCTGCTCATATCAGGGTACTCAGTGGCAATGACGCTGAGGTTCGTGACGTGGATGGCTTGGATCGCGAGATCCAGAACAAGGACACCAGCTAACAACAAGGCCAGAGAAACGGGAAGAAAGGCAATCAGTCCCCACGATGCCAGTAATAGGGCCAGCGAGATCCCAGTGACCCATGTTCCAAAGCCACGGTCTGAGAGCCTTCCTGCATAGGTTGCGGCAAAAGCGCCAGCGACACCGACCAAGCCGAATAGCCCGATCTTGCTGTGGGAGTAGGACAATGGCGGTGCGCTCAAGGGAAGCACAAGTGCAGTCCAGAATGTGCTGAAGGAAGCGAAGATCGCGAAAGCCAGCAATCCACGTAACAAAAGGCCGGGCTCGCTCCAGAACATGCGCGGAACCGAAATAAGTGCATCGACATACGGTCCGGGTTTTCGCCTTGCTGGCTGCTGCGGCAGGCTCGACGTCAGGGCAATAACCATCAACACCGTCAGCAGGGCAGATGTCAGATATACGGCGCGCCAACCGCCGAGATCGGCGACCACTCCGGCTACGAAACGCGCTGCAAGGATGCCTGTGACGATGCCGCCTGTGACTGTGCCGACGACCTTGCCGCGTTGAGCCGTCGCAGCCAAGGACGCGGCGTAGGCCACAAGGATCTGTACGAGAACGGCAAGCAGGCCGACCGCGATCATGCTGACGAGAAGGACGATAGGTGCTTTTGCTGTAGCGACGGTAGCGAGTGGAATCGCAGCCAGAAGACCCTGAGTGACGATCAGGCGGTGGCGATCGATCAGGTCTCCCAGTGGTACGATGAAGATCAGGCCGAGTGCATAGCCTACCTGAGTGAGTGTCACGATAAGGCCGACCGAGGCCTGGGATATCTCAAGATCCTTGGCCATGAGGTCTAGCAAAGGCTGGGCGTAATAGATATTGGCAACACTCAGGCCTGCTGCAGTCGCAAGCATGATTGTCTGTTTCGTCGAAAGGCCGGTCAGTTCAGTTTCCTGAGAAGCGCGGCTGGAACCGATGTCCATGTCTCAATCCTTGATGTCGTCATTTGCCGTTTCATCAAGACCATCTGGGTTGTGGCAAATCTAGTTCCAAGTTAGAACCGGTTTGGATAAATGGAGACCCGCGCAGATGGTGAAACGCGTCAGCCTTTGGAATGCCGGCTGCCCAGTGGCGAGGGCGCTGGATGTGATTGGCGACTGGTGGTCGCTGCTGATCATCCGCGACGCGTTTGATGGCGCCTGCCGCTTCGGCGAGTTCCAGACAGGATTGGGTATCGGCAAGGGTGTGCTGGCGAGCCGATTGCGGGATCTGGTGAAGCGCGGAATTTTCGTGACAGCACCAGCCTCGGATGGCACCGCATACCGCGAGTATGTTCTTACAGCCAAAGGGCAGGAGTTGTTCCCGGTGATTGTTGCTCTACGTCAGTGGGGAGAGGGGCATCTTTTCGCGGCTAATGAAGAACGCTCGCATCTGGTGGACAGGCAAGAGGGTGAAAAGATTGCGCGTCTGGAGGTGCGCTCTGCCGACGGTCGGTCCCTTGCATGGGATGATACAGAGGTCCGCCACGCCAACGATGCAAAATGCCAGCCTTCCGCTTGAGGCGGACGATGGCCGTATTTGCTAAACAACGGTCCCGTTGTAACGCCGCTTTTCCTCCCTTGACCAAGCCCTCGTCTTCGCCACTATCGTGAACGACTGCTAACCAGGTGATACTTCCCATGCGTGAACAGGAACGTCGTCTTTTTATCAGCGCCCGCATGGTCGCGGAACGGGCTGGCGTTTCTCGCTCCGCAGTTTCCCGGACATTTACCGATGGAGCGAGCGTATCGGAGGAAACGCGCCGTAAGGTTCTCGAAGCAGCACGGGCTCTCGGTTACCACGTCAATCATCTCGCACGAGGTTTGCGCGAACGCAGCAATATCGTCTGCCTGGTGGTCGCGGATATCGCGACGCCGATCCGCGCAAAGCTCATCGATGAACTCACCCGTAAGCTCCAGCCCGCTGGAAAGATTACGATGGTCATCAACACCGAGACGGATACCGATAGCGTGTCGGCGGCCTTGGGAATGACTCTGAACTATCGCGCCGACGCGACCGTGGTTCTCTCCGGTACGCCCTCCGCGTCATTGATCGAGACCTGCCTGGCAAACGGGCAACAGGTCGTCCTGATCAATCGCGACGACCCATTGTCTGGCGGACACAATCTCGGTGTGGACAATGGCTTTGCTGGGCGAGAAGCATTTTTCCTGTTGAAACGAGCAGGGTGCAGACGCCTCGGTGTCGTGACGTCAACGGCCCGCACTGCGAGCCTGCTGGAGCGCGAACATGTCTTTACCGAGGCAGCGGAGGCAGCAGGTATTCCGGTTTCGGTCATAGCAGCCGGACCGACGAGCTACGCCTCCGGTCTGGAGGCGGCGCGCCGCGTCTTTGGTCGGTCTGAAGCGCCAGACGGTGTGTTCTGCGTGACCGATTTGTTGGCGTTGGGGTTCATGGATGGCGCAAGGGATGAATTCGGCCTCGATATTCCCAGCGATCTTTGCGTCGTCGGATTTGATGACATCGCTCAATCCGATTGGCGGGCTTATCGGTTGACGACCTTTTCCCAACCGTTGACAGAAATGGCCGAGCACGTCGTTGCACTGATTGCTCAATCGGCACTTGCGAGCGACGAACGCCGTGTGTTCGAACCCATGCCGGTATGGCGAAATTCGGTAAGACCATCCACACGATAGATCGATCCTGCCTATTTCTGGATCCTGTCCACCGATGTTGCACACGTGATCAATCCGATAGCTGTCATTAAAGCGTTACGTAGCAGCTTTAGAAGCGCTTCAGGCACGAGGGAAGCATGCACACGTGTGTAGCGCCAGCGGCCAGCGCCGACTTTGATCTCCAGCTAATCGGGTCCGCGCTTGAAACGTCAACGCGCCGACTGAATCGGAGACAACAATGAAACGCCGTACTTTTATGATGTCCGCAGCTGCCGCAACTGCGGGCCTCGCTTTTGCGCCACGGATGGGTTTTGCTGCTGAGGGTACGATCGACTGGTACACCAGTTCTGACACCAATATTCTGGATTTCTGGACCAATACGGTGAAGCCTGCCTTCGAGGCCGCCAACCCGGGCATCAAGCTCAATCTGGTGGATGCCGGTGATGGTGCCGGTGTTATTGCAATTGGTGAGCGCGCCATTGCTGCGAAGCAGACCAATGCAGATCCGCAGGCAGATTATTTCGAATCCGCCGATGCCCTTCTTCCGGCTGGCGCAATCAAGGCTGGCGTCTACACCAACCTCAAGCAAGCTGGCCTTAAAAATTACGCGAAGGTCAATCCGCTGGCAATCGAGAGCGAATACAGCCTACCGTATCGCGGTTCGCAGGTTCTGCTTGCCTATGACACGACGAAACTGAAACCCGCGGACGCACCCAAAACCTGGGATCAACTGGTAACCTGGATCAAGGCAAATCCGGGTCAGTTCATCTATAATCGTCCCGACAAGGGCGGCTCGGGCGGTAACTTCGTTCGCCGTGCTATTCACCAGGCCAATGGTCTCGACCCCAAGCACTTCAAGGTCGACAACTACACCCAGGAATTTGGTGATGATGCTCTGGGTAAGGCATGGAAGCTTCTTGCTGATATCGCCCCGTCGCTCTACGACAAGGGAGCCTATTCTTCCGGCAACACGCAATCCCTTCAACTGCTTTCTCAGGGCGTTGTGACCATGATCCCGGTCTGGTCTGACCAGGTGCTGCAAGCGATTGACCAGGGTGTACTGCCAAAGGAAACTGGCCTCGTTCAGTTGCAGGATCTGGCGCTGTGCGGCGGCTTTACCCGCTCTGTCGTGATCGCAAACGGCAAAAACCACGAAGCATCGCTCAAGCTTGCCGACTTCATGTTGTCGGAAGAGATGCAGAGCGCCATCCTCACCGAACTTGGCGGTTTCCCTGGCGTTTCCTGGGATCACGTCTCGGCTGACTTGCGCGAAAAATTCGCCGACATCATTCCGCAAAGCATCCCGACATTCCCGGGCGGCAAGTGGGAAGCTGCCATCAATGACGGCTGGTATCGCAACGTTGCTCCGAGCATTGATCGCAAGTCGTGACACAGGCGCTCGACGAAGCGGACACACCGCTTGAACACACGGCAGCAAGCAGGAGGCCGATTGGTCTCCTGCTCGTCGCCATACCAGTCTTTCTGGTGATCTGGCTTGTTATCTGGCCAGCGATCAATGCCATCAGTCGCACAGTCTGGCGCACAAACGCGGATGGGCGAGTAGGCTTTGACCTTTCAAGCTATGCATTCTTCTTTTCGGACCGCTACAGCCTCGACAATCTCGTCGTAACACTCTGGACCACGCTCGTCTGTGCGCTGCTGTTGCTGGTGATCTGCCTTCCGATTGCGCTTTATCTGCGCTTTTCGCACGGTCGCTTGCCCGCCTACGTTCAGGCGCTCGCCATTTTGCCGATGTTCGTTCCATCGATCATTCTGGCGTTTGCATTCATCCGTGTCCTCGGGCCGAACGGAATGCTCGACATTGTCTTGAATGCCGTAGGACTACCCAAGATCCGAACGCCCTATCTCACACCATGGGGGCCGGTGATCGGTCTTGTCTGGGACAATATTCCACTGACTGTCCTAATCCTGCTTTCCGGTCTGGGTAGCGTCGCAAATCAGTCGATCGAAGCCGCACGCGATGTTGGTGCAAACGCATTGCGCGTCTTTTGGCACATCATCTTGCCGAAAATTTCCAACTCCATTCTCGTCGCTCTTTCCTTTTCGGTGCTGGGGATCTTTTCCTCATTCACGCTGCCCTATCTACTTGGCCCCGCGTCGCCCGAGATGATTGGACCTTTCATGCAACGCACGCTCCGCGATGTTCAGGATCCCATAGGTGCTATGACCCAGGCTGTTGTTGCCTTTGGGTTCTGCATCCTGTTCGGCCTTTTTTATGTACGCTCCGTGGCGCGTAATCGGGGGGAATGAGATGTCGACTTTAGCTCCCACGCGCCGCCATGTTGACTGGTCTGGGTTTCTATTTGCGACCGTTTTGACCCTGGTCATCGTTGGGCCTCTTCTTGTTGTCGGTACCTGGGCCTTCACCGAGGTCTGGCGGTATCCCAACATCGTTCCGCAGCAATTCGGTTTCCGCTTCTGGGGACAAACTCTCGGGCGCCCCGATGTCTGGAATGCGCTGACCCTCAGCCTGCAATTGTCCACAGTCGTAACGCTTCTGTCTGCGTTGATCTGCCTTCCTGCTGCCTACGCCTTTGCACGCATGCAGTTTCCAGGTCGCGACATCCTGTTCTTCTCGTTTCTCGCCGGCCACGCATTCCCGAAATTCGGTCTACTCGTCGCGATTGCAGCCACTTTTCTGCAGCTCAATTTGATTGGAACGTTCTGGGGCGTGGTCCTCATCCAGCTCGTCGGTACGCTGATGTTCATGATCTGGATACCGGTTGCGGCGTTTCAGGCGGTCGATCGGCGTATGGAGGAGGCTGCGCGTGATGTTGGCGCCAGCCCGTTGCGGGTCTTCTGGTCGATTACCCTTCCGCAGGCAGGTCCTACCATTGCTGCCGCTATTCTCCTCAGCTTTGTCGGGACGTTTTATGAAACCGAAGGCGCCTGGCTGATTGGTGCTCCAGCTATCCGCACCATGCCGGTGCTGATGATCAGCTACATCAACAATCAGATGGTCATCCAGTATGGCGCCGTTCTTTCGGTCCTGCTCTGGGTCCCATCATTCGTCGCCCTCATCTTCGCGCGCCGCATCATCGGTGGTGGTGCATTTGCCCGCGGGTTCGGCGGTTAGGAATTATCATGTCTCTACTTCAAATCTCCAAGGTTACGAAAAGCTTCTCTGGCGGCAGCAAGGCAGTGGACAGCTTTTCGCTCGATGTCGCCGATGGTGAACTGGTTTGCCTGCTTGGCCCATCCGGGTCGGGAAAATCCACGCTGTTGCGCATGGTTGGCGGCTTTGAACAGCCGACAGGGGGGCGCATCACCATCGATGGTGAGGACGTTACCCACCTTCCGCCGGAGCGCCGGCCAACCGGCATGGTTTTCCAGAGCCATGCGCTGTGGAGCCATATGAACGTCTTCAAGAACCTCGCCTTTGGTCTCAAACTGAGGCGGATGCCTCATGCCGAAATCAAGGAAAAGGTTGAGGCCGTCCTGGAGCTGGTGGGGCTTGCCGGTTACGGCGAACGCATGACCACCCAGCTTTCTGGCGGTCAACAGCAGCGCGTCGCACTCGCACGCTCTCTTGTCCTCGAGCCAAAGATCCTGTTGCTGGACGAACCTTTTGCCAGTCTTGACCAGCACTTGCGTGAGCGATTGAGAGAAGAGGTTCGTGACATCCAGCAACGTCTCGGAATTACGACCCTTTTTGTGACGCACGGTCAGGATGAGGCGCTGTCCATGGCGGACCGGATCGTCGTTATGGCCAATGGCAAGACCGAGCAGATTGGCCGGCCAGATACCGTCTACCGCGATCCACAGACGCCGTTTGTGGCCGGTTTCATCGGTACGATGAACCTGATCGAGGGTCATGTGGCGGACGGCCACTTCCTGCGTGCAGACCTTGCAGTCAGGGTACCCGTGGGAGACGGCCCGGCCACACTTGCGATCCGCCCTGAAGCGCTTGATATCGAGGTTTCGCAACATGCGAAGGCCAAGGTCCATCGCGTCACCGACTACGGTTCGCATGGTCTCGTCGATATCGATCTTGCCGACGGGACGAGGCTGAAATCCATGGTGGACCATCCCGATCTTTTCCGGGCCGGCCAAGGTGTGGAGCTTCTGCCGCGCGCAGTCGCGGCCTATCGAAACAACCAGCAAATCCATCGGAGCGAAGTGTGAGCGCGCCTCTCCATATCGATCGTAATGGTCATAGAACCTGGATAAAATGGCATCGTGGACGCCGGAAAGCCAGTGACCCCGTGTTCACCGGAAAGCGCATCATCGAGGCAATGCAACTCGGTGCGAGTGTCGAGGTGGATCTTGTTGTGCACGGCGGTGCGGGCTTTGCGGTCCTGCATGACTTGACGTTAGAGCGGGAAACGACGGGCCGAGGAAAGGTGCAAGCTAAATCTGCCGACGATTTGCGTGGCCTCTTCCTGCGTGACAACGATGGTCATCCGATCGATGAAAACGTCATGCTCCTTGAAGACCTGTGCACCTTGCTTTCCAGGCAAGGGGCTCACCCCGATGCTTTGCTGCAACTCGACTTCAAGCAGGACCTTCAGGCGCTCAATCCAGAGGTTATTGCAAATTTCGCAAAGTGTTCTTTCCCAGTAGCGAAGTCTTTGATCCTATCTGGTGGCGACTTTGATGCGATCTCAGTCCTTGCGGAAGCCGCCCCAGGGATCGCGACGGGTTATGATCCCTGTTATGGGGAGAGCCTCCAACGATTGCAGGCTGACGGTGATTACATGCGCTTCATAGAGGAAGCGCTGAACACTGCACCAGATGCTCGAATGATCTATCTCGATTACCGCATCGTCCTTCGGGCCGAGGACGCCGGGGTAGACCTCATCGCGCCCGTTCACGCATCGGGACGTCGCGTCGATGCCTGGACGATCAACCAAGTATCCTCTCAGACAATCCCCCAGATCGAGAGGCTATTGCGGCTGAAGGTCGACCAGATAACAACAGACGACCCGGAAGGGTTAGCCAAGGTCTTCAATCCATGACAATCAACTACAGTACGATCCTCGACCACATGGTTGCCACGGCGCGCGAAGCCGGTGCATTGACCCTTGAGCACTTCAAGCGCTTCCGGGATATTGAAATCGGCATCAAGGGCCCTGGCGATTTTGTCTCGGATGCGGATATGCAGTCTGAGACACTGATCCGCGATCGTTTGCTGAGCCAATATCCCTGGGGACTGACGGGTGAGGAGTTTGCACCTGTCGACGGCTCGAATAACGATCATCGCTGGCTGGTCGATCCTATCGATGGCACAACGAATTTTATCTATGGGCAGCACTATACGATTACGATTTCGCTTCGCCGCGGCAACGAAACGATCTGCGGTCTGGTCTATAATCCGGTGGCGGACGAAATGTTCACGGCAATGAAGGGGGAGGGCGCCTATCTGAACGGGATGCGGCTCAAGGTCAGTGCCAGCGAGGACGTCGCCCTGATGTGCGTTGGTACCGGGTTGCCGACCCCAAATCTCTCGCTGCATGCGGGAGCCTATCAGCGTCTTGACGCAATCCGAGCACCCATCGGTGCGGTGCGCATAGTAGGGAGTGCGGCGAACTCCTGCGCCTACGTAGCCTGCGGCCGGCTGACGGGGTATTATGAGGAAACTGGTTTCATTGATACGGCGGCAGGCATCCTGCTTGTCGAGGAGGCAGGAGGTATTGTCACTGACTGGTGGGGACGTGGGGCCGATGTTTACGAAAAGACCGGCACCCTGATTGTCGCCAATCCTGCCACCCATGCCTATCTTCTGGACAATTTACGCAGCGCGCCGCCGAAAAACCCCGCCTCTTAACTTTCGTTGTTTGATCGAAAATTTCAGGCCGCGTTACCAAACGGTGCGCGGCCTGCAAAGTCACGATCTGAAGGCGTTGTGGCAAACCACGATCACGGCGAGGCATAGAAACAGGAGTGCAAGGGTAACAGGGACATAGGCCTCCACGCCAAGATGGTTGAGAATTCCACCGCCCAGAAGTCCGCCGCCGGCTATGGCGATGTTCCAGACAGTAACCAGCAATGATTGTGCCGCATCCGTCTGCTTTTTTGCGGTCCGCGCCATGGCCGTTTGGAATATCGTCGCTGCCCCTCCAAAGGCGAGCCCCCATAAACCGACTGAAGCGTAGACCCCAGTCCGTTCCGTCGGCCATATTCCCATGACAGCGGAGGCGAGGAGGAAGGTGAGGCAACTCGCGACAGCAAGCTGCCATAGCCAGCGATCAACAAATGCGCCGACAAACCAAATTCCTATGAGTGAAACACACCCGAAGAGGAATAAAACGGCGTCGACCCGGTGCTCAAGACCGGCAGGCTGCAGCAGCGGAACGATGTAAGTATAGAGGATGTTGTGCGCCAGCACGAATGTCAGCGTAACGAACAGGATCGGGCGGACACCCGGTATACGTGCTGTTTGGCCGAGTGACTGCTTATCGTTGGAATGCTGTCCCTGAAAATCGGGGAGCTGGGTAGCGATCCAAAGGGTGAGTAGAACTGCCGTTATGCTCATGAGAAGAAAGCAGGCTCGCCACCCAATGACAGTTCCCAGAAGTGTCGCTGCGGGAACTCCGATCGATAGCGCCAGGGGCGTGCCGGCCATAGCGATAGCGATCGCGCGACCTTTTTGCGCGTCCGGAACCATGCGGGCTGCGTAGCCCGCAAGCAGTGCCCACAACAGTCCAGCTGAAATACCTGCAAGGAAACGGGCAACCATCGTCAGGCTGTAGGAGGTTGAGATAGCCGTGATGAGGTTCGCGAATGCAAAGCCTGCGATGGTCACAGCAAGCAATGGGCGTCGACGCATGTTTTGCGTCGCACGGGTCAGAGGGATCGCTGCGACGAGTGAACCGATCGCGTAGACCGTGACCATCTGACCAACGGATGCCTGAGAGACTGAAAGGTTGCTGGATATCTGAGGTAAAAGTCCAGCGGGAAGTGCCTCGGTCAGGATGGTAATGAACCCCGATAGTGCCAGGGCGATCAACGCAGCCAACGGAAAGGCATCTTTCGTGCTATGCGAATCTTCACGTGTGTCGTGCCGGGAAGCGAGATCAGTCATCTTGCGTCCTCGCCGGCCGTCCGCTTGGGCAGGACGAGGTCATCCACTTTATAAGTGTGAAATTCGCTGGTTGAGACCGTATCCAGTCGCGCAAACTTCTCGACGAAGACCGGGTCTGAAAAGAACTCTCCAACATTGTCGGCACCCTGGATCGCTTCGATATTGACGACCGTCAGCCCGTCGGTGCTTTTTGCGAGGCTACTCCATAAGAACCCTTCCTTGCGTTCAGCAACGTAGTGGACAACGTCTTGAATGATTTCAAACGCTTCATCCTGTTTTTCAGGGTGAACGTGGATGACGTTGACGATGAAAGTCGTCGGTACGGGTTGGATTGCAAAACCGGCTGATGTGGTCGTTACCATCGAAATCTCCACTGAAATTTGCCGCCCTGATTGGCGTGCATGATCTGGATATCTCGATGCAAATGTCGGATAAATGAGCTTGAATTCTTGATATAACGGAAAAAATTTCCGCAATGGAGGGGCCGTGGACAAGCTCGGAACGCTCAGTATCTTCGTGCAGGTTGCAGAGGTCGGAAGCTTCGTTTCGGCCGGGCATCGTCTTGGGATTTCCGGCTCTGCCGTGGGCAAGGCAATAGCAAGGCTCGAAGAAGAACTTGGTGTCCGCCTGTTCAATCGCTCTACCCGCAGCATGGCGCTAACGGAGGAAGGCAGCTTCTTTCTCGATACGTGCCGCCGCATTCAAGCAGAATATGAAGAGGTACAAGCGAGACTGTCGCGGTCGCACGCTACGCCTCGCGGACAACTGCGTGTCAGCCTGCCCCTAGCGGGCATGTTGCTGATGCCAACAATCGCCGATTTCATGAAAACCTACCCTGAGGTCAATCTGGATCTCGACTTCACGGATCGTATTGTTGACGTCATCGAAGAAGGTTTCGATGCCGTAATCCGCACCGGTGACGTCAAAGACACTCGCCTGATGAGCCGCAAGCTCGGGACGTTCAGGCATGTTATCGTCGCTTCGCCTGATTATCTCGCAAAAAACGGCACTCCGCAGCTGCCGGAAGATCTCCTTCAGCATCAATGCCTCCACCACCGTTTCGCCAATTCCGGCAAGCTCGAACCATGGCCGCTGGTTCGTGACGGTCGCGACATCAAACTCGATTTACCCGTCAGCACCGTTGCCAGCACACTTGAGCCGCTGATCTTTCTCGCGCAGCGCTCTTTCGGCATTACCTGTCTTCCCCCCTTCGCGGTAACATCCGAAATTGCTGGGGGAAGCCTGGTGCCGGTGCTCGATGATTATCTGGCAGGGACTGGTCAGTTTCGCGTGTTGTGGCCGACCAGCCGCTATCTGTCACCGAAGGTCAGGGCGTTCGTAGACTTCATGGCAGCCAACCTGTTCGCGGCGTGAATTCTGCCGCAGGAGGTTGCCTCACCATAATTGGATCATCTCCACTATAGATGACGAGCCGTACCCACAGCAATAACCGGACCGGTGGCCTGACCGGTTGGCGAACCGCCGAACGGCTCCACACTCACTGCAAAAGTTGTGCCTTCTGCGATGTCGGAACGCATGTCAGCCGGGATGATCAGGTCACCACTCGCGCCGGGCTGGAACACACCAAGCGAGCGAGTGGAGCCATTCTTCTGAACAAGCCAGAGTTCCAGCGACTTCTCGTCCGGTTTGCCGACCGCAACAGGCACGATGCGCATTCGCCCGCTCTCAGCATCGTAAGAGGCAAGGAGATTAACCTGACTGTCGGTCGTCGCGAGTTCTGCCACGAGCGCTGTCGGTTTGGGTTGAATGACAGGCAATACAGCAAGAGCCAACGCAACCACGGCAAGCGCGCCAGTCCCGAGCGCAGTCCAGCGCCAGAACCGGATCGAGTTCCATAGACCTTGCTTGACGGCCTCTTCTTTCGAGCCAAAGAGGCGTGCCTCGATGCGCGCGAAAATCGCGGCGTCTGGCATCTCTTCCAGATACTCATCGTTGAAAGAAGCGAGTTCCTGCTGCCAGCGCTCAACGAGGTGCGCAAACGCCTTGTCTTCCTTCATCCGCTCTTCGAGCGCGCGACGCGTCGCAAACGGCAGGACCCCAAGAACGTATTCTCCGGCGAGGATTTCGTCGCGCGATCCCATACCGCCGCTGTGTGATCCCTCGCTCATCGCTGCATGCACTCCCTCAGTTTAAGGAGGCTACGTCTCAGCCATGTTCTGACGGTGTTCAACGGGACCCGTAATTCGTCGGCAAGCTCGAGATAACTCAATCCTTCGACATAGGCGCGGCGTACGGCTTGCGCATGTGTGGTGTCCAGCTGCCGCATGCAATCGTCAATCCTTCGCCCTTCATCCGCAAGAACAACCTGTTGCTCGGGCGAGCGAATGCTATCGTCTGCCAGATCGTAGGCCTCATCGATGTCGTCGGCCTCAGGTTTACGCGCCCTTATCGTGTCTATCGCGTGATTGCGCGCAATTGTCGCCAGCCAGGTTGTAGCTGTCCCGGCGCTGACGGCGAAGGTTTTGGCACGCTGCCACACCTTGATATATATCTCCTGGAGAGCCTCTTCAGCATCTGTTTTGTCGCGCAGGATTTTCAAGCAGATTGCAAAGAGCCGAGGACTGGTGGCTCGATAGAGTGACGCGAATGCTGCGCGATCGCCCATCCCGACGCGGTTGATAAGAGTAGCGATCTCATTACCCTGCATTCGCATATACCCTGCTGTTTTTCCTTTATAGAATTCATTCCGGCGCGAAAGCAAGGTTGAGGGTAAAGTAAGCTCCCATCCCTTTCGTGCGAAAGGGGACAATGGCCATGAAAGCGGGAGCGCCTCTATCATCATAGACCTGCCGGAGTTGTATCTGGAGCGGCCAGGCGCATGGTGATGAGATAGGAAATCGTGGCAGCTGCTGCCGAGACAAACGTTCCCCATGCCAGATCGGCGAGGGTGAGTGTCGTTGACCAGCTTTTCAGCGTTGCCTGATTGGTCAAATCATACGTGGCATAGGCCATGAACCCGACAATGGCGCCGTAAAGCAAGGCAGTATTCCACTGCCCTGAAACCAGCGCCGGTTTTACCGCGAGAAAAGCAAGGCCTGCGGCGTAGATCAAATAAAATGCGATCGCCGGACCGACCCTGAAGGTGTCAGCCAAAAGGTCGCCGATCGCCGGGCGGTATAGCCTTGATGCCATGGCACTAAGCCAGATGAAATCAATCACCAGAAAGGCGATGAGTGTCGACACGTAAGCTACGAGAGCGGTTTTCATCCTTGTCCTCCTTCGTTCAGTCGATCCGTGTCCAATTGATCCCTTTGCAAAGAAGTCCTGCGACAATGCAGCCCTTTGTCGTCATGCTGTTTCCTGAAATGGTGATGGATAGCCGGTAGGATTTATCGCGCTGGGGATCGAAGGCAGTTCCCGAATATCCGCCTGCGGCATCCGGCTTGATATCCATAATGAGCTGGTCGCCTGCTTTTTCACGAGGTGTTCCTGGCTTGATCCAGGTGTTGGTGGCACAGATATTTTCGCCGCAAGGAGCAATGCGGACTTTGGCGTTGCCATCGCCGCGCGCCCAATCTCCGTCAAGTTCACCAGCATGGATGCTGGTCGCGGCTGACGCGAGCAGGATCGCAACTGTTCCCATCACGACAACGCGTTTCATAACACGCCTCTCTCATGCTCAACGCTTGACGAAGTCTGATAGCGCTCACTGTTCTCGATGACGTAAAAGCCGACGTCGATCGCTCCCTCTGCAAAACCCGCTTCGCAGTAGCAGAGATAATAGTCCCAGAGACGCCTGAAACGATCATCGAAGCCGAGCAGCGCAATCGTCTGCCATTTCGCATCAAAACGGAGCCGCCATTCAGCCAAAGTTCGTGCATAAGAAAGCCCAAAAAGTTCCTTTTCACAGAGTTTTAGGCCTGATTTTTCGACTGATTTCTCAATGGCGTTCTGCGATGGAAGGAAGCCGCCAGGGAAAATATAGCGCTGGATGAAATCAGCCTTGCGCCGATAGGTTTCAAAGCGATCTTCGTCAATGGAGATCACTTGCAGCACCGCCCGACCGCCAGGCTTCAGGCACCTTTTCAGCGTTTCGAAATAGCTCGGCCAGTAGGCTTCGCCGACAGCCTCGAACATTTCGATTGAGACGATGCGATCGAAACGCCCACGTGTATCGCGATAATCCTGGAGCCTGAGATCAATGCGGTCAGATTGACCTGCTTTTGTAACGGCGTCGTTGGCAAAAGCCAGTTGTGACGGTGAAAGCGTGATACCGGTGACCTTCGCGTCATGTTCGCGTGCCAGGTGCGTCGCAAGCGCTCCCCATCCGCAACCGATTTCAAGAATGGTCTCGCCCCCGGACAAGTGAAGCTTTTCCGTAATTCGCCGAAGTTTGTTGGCCTGGGCATCTTCCAGCGTCGATGTGGTCTCGTCAAAAACGGCAGAAGAATAGAGCATCGAGGGGTCGAGCCACTGGCGATAAAACTCGTTGCCGAGGTCATAGTGCGCTTCGATATTCCGTCTACTGCCATTCTTGGTATTGGCGTTCAGACTATGGGCGAGACGGTTTGCCAGGCGCATCGGCAGGCTGCCCCGCATTGAACCGCGTAGTGCTTGGCGATTTTGGGCGGCAAAACGGATGAGGGCCGTGAGGTCAGGGGTAGACCAGTCGCCGGCTATGTAACCATCTGCGAACCCGATATCACCATTGAGCACCAGTCGTCTCAGCGCGCGCCAGCGATGGATTATGAATGTGGCCTCCTGACCCGAGTTTTCACCGCATTTTTCCACTGATGCTCCATCCGGCAAGATGACACGCAATCTTCCAGTGGTAATCCTGTTCAAGAGCCGCTTCATCAACCAGCCACCCATGCCGATCGGCCGTGTGCTCGCTGGATTCGCAGCAGAAATTTCAGTCAGGTTTTCAAACGGGGTCATGGATTTTGGCCTCGGTTTGGTTTGGTGAAGGGCGGATAAAGGAAATGGGGGTTCGAGGAGGCGGAGGACGTTTCTTCAACGTCACGCCTTTGAGCCAGATTTTCAAAGCTTCCCAGTGAATGCCGCCGATGACTTTTAGCGTCAGAAACGGGATCATGAAAAACGCTCTCAAAAGAGCACCATCTGTCAGCGCCGCACGGCGGGCTAGGTGGCGCGCTCTCAGGACAATTCCCTCAGCGTCGAAGGTGTCGATACGGATTTTAAGCGTCTCACCGGGTGGGCTTACATGAAACGTGTAGTGAAGATCCATCTCCATGAAGGGAGAGACATAAAACCGTTTGTCGCAGCGTTGGACGATGTCGTTGCCATTATCTGTCTCAACCGGGATGAGGTAGGAATGACGCTCACCGAAGGTGTTCTCGACCTCCCATAAAATTGCGGCCAGTGAACCGTCGCGCCTGTAGCAGAAAAACTCAGAAAGTGGATTAAAAGACCAGCCGAGGAGGCGTGGCATGGTCAGCAATCTGATGGGTCCGCCGTCTGGCTCAATACCCGCCGCTTTCATTGCATTTTCGATCTGCCCGCGCAGGTCATCGCCACTTCTGTCGCCTCGATCTTTAGGGAAGAACGAAAACAGATTGAAACGGTCAACCGAGAACAGCCTCAAACGCCTGTTGAGTGTGCCCAGTTCATCGAGGTCGATGAGGAGCGAGTAAATCCGGTAGCTAAGCCGGTGTTCCCTGGGTTTGAACCGCACATGCGTGACATGTCCTGGAAAAATGGCTGAGGCGAGGGGCTCGTTCATGCCGGTGCCTCCATCCATTCCTCGCGGTTTGGCCTTCCAGCAAGGGGACGCCGGACAATGCGGCTACTTTCGTTTTTAACCTGCCAGGGGCGTCTGATACCGCCAAGGTCTTCAGCGACGGCAAGACCTGCCTGAATGCCATCTTCATGAAAACCGGAACCGAAATACGCGCCGCAGAACCACGTGTTCCGGTAGCCCTGAAGAGCCCACAAATGACGTTGTGCGCGCTCGGTGTGTTCATCGAAAACGGGATGATCGTAAATCTCTTCGCAAACGATGCTCTGCGCAGAGGGTTCGCGAACGGGGTTGAGTGTGACGAACGTCTCGGGCGCGTGGCCCAGAGGTTGGAGCCTGTTCATCCAGTAGGTGATGGTCGGCTGGCGGTTGGTGTTGTTCGTATGGGTGACGTAATTCCAACTCGACCACGCGGCCCGCCGCTTGGGCATCAGGTCCGCGTCCGTGTGAAGAACCGCGCGGTTTTTTGTGTAGCTGAAGGCCCCAAGAATGTTCTTTTCCGCGTGTGTGGCATCCGACAGCATCTCAAGTGCCTGGTCCGCATGGGTTGCGATCACCACGTCGTCGAATTGATGTTTTCGTCCGAAACCGTCTGTTATCGCAATACCATCCGGTGTCCGGCGGATCTCCGTCACACGGGTCGACAGCCGGATCCTGTCACTAAAACCCGTGGTGATGCGTCTGACATACTCGCGACTTCCACCGGTAACAGTGCGCCACTGGGGGCGGTTGCGCAGCAAAAGCAGGCCGTGGTTGTGGCAGAACTTCACGAACTGCGCTGCCGGGTAGCGCCCGACGTCCATCGCAGGTGTAGACCATATGGCAGCTGCCATCGGATAGAGATGATCATCACGAAATGCAGAGCCATATCGATGGCGTGTGAGATACTCGTCGATTGACATATTGCCCATCTCTGGCAGGTCGCCTGGGGCATCGCGGTAAAACCGCAAGAGATCTGCCAGCATGTTCCAGAACCGTGGCCGCAGCAAATTGCTCTTTTGTGCGAAGAGCCCAAAACGGGTTCCGCCTGCATATTCGAACGCACCTTCGTTCAGTGATACGGCAAAGGACATGTTGGATGCCGTCGTTGGGACGTCGAGTTCTTTGAAAAGAGCCGTCAGATTGGGATAGGTCACCTCATTGTAGACAATAAAGCCTGTGTCGACCGAAACCGGGCCACTCACACTTTCGAAATCAACAGTGTTGCTGTGGCCGCCGATCCGGCTCGCGGCCTCAAACACCGTCACCTGGTGACGTTTGGAGAGCAGCCACGCGGCAGAGAGGCCGGAGATACCCGTACCGATGACCGCTATTTTAAGGCCTCGTTTCTGATCGGACGTTCCAGTTTCGGTCATGGGGTCCTCTTGGTCACGCATAAAGTGTTTGCGCATATGCAAGAACAACTACGAGGAACCGGTCTGATGAGTTTCATGGGCCGGAACGTTTTTTGTTTTTTTTCGCGCTGCCTGAAACCTGTTAGCGCCCATTCCCGTATTTGTTGCACTCATCGCGGTATCGAGTGCTCTCAAGTAGAGTGGTGAAGGAATGGATTGGCAGGTACTGGCATCTCTCGCGATATTCCTGTCGCTTCTCATGGCGGCGGCATTCTCGGTTCAACGGGTCACAGGCTCAAGCGGCTGGATTGACACAATCTGGTCTGCCGGCGTTGGTCTCGCGGGTGCTGTGGCTGCTGTTCTTGCAGAAGGTGCGGACTGGCGAAATTTCGCTGTTCTTGCGCTCGTGATTGTCTGGTCCTTAAGGCTCGCAAGTCACATCGGCACGCGCACCAGCGGCGGTGGCGAAGATCCACGTTATGCACGTTTGCTGGAGGAGTGGGGCGAGAAAGCCAGCATGCGGCTCTTCTTTTTCCTGCAGGTGCAGGCGCTGGCTGCCTTCGTCCTGGTTCTTGCGGTCTACCTCGCTGCTTCAAACACAGCTGCATTTCCGCGGCTCATCGATATCACCGCGCTGCTGATCGGAGCATTCGCAGTGGCCGGCGAAGCTTCATCCGATGCCCAGCTATCGGCTTTCAAGAAAACACCGCAGGCAAAAACCGAGATATGCGAGACTGGCTTCTGGCGGTATTCCCGACATCCAAACTACTTTTTTGAATGGTTGTTCTGGTGCAGTTTCCCGCTTCTGGCAGTCGGTGCTTTGCCGTTGTCATGGCTTTCGCTCGTCGCTCCTTTGATGATGTACTGGCTGCTGGTCCATGTTTCCGGCATCCCGCCTCTGGAGGAGCATATGCTGAAATCCCGCGGCACCAGGTTCCGTGACCTGCAAAGTCGTGTGAATGCCTTTTTCCCTGGACCACGCAAGACCGGAGGTCGTCCATGAACATGCTTGCCTTTGCCATCAACGCTGCTGAACGCGCCCCCTTAAGTGATAGCGTGACGCTTGCCGGAATAGATTATCTCTGTGCAAGAACGAAGCGAAGGCTTGCCCGTATTTCTCCCGAAGCCGAAGCTGCTTTTGTTGCCGGCATGGCAGGCTTTCCTGTCGCGACCCATACCAATGACGCGAACCGGCAGCATTATGAGGTCCCGCCGGAGTTCTTTTCGCTAGTCCTCGGCACGCATCGCAAATATTCCTGCTGCTTCTATGCCGATGAGACAACCAGCCTTGGCGGAGCTGAAATTGCGGCGCTGGCAGAGACCGTGGATCACGCCGGTCTCGCTGACGGCATGGATATCCTGGAGCTTGGATGTGGATGGGGCTCGCTGTCGCTTTACATAGCTGCCCGCTATCCAAATGCGCGCATCACATCTGTCTCGAATTCCAAATCTCAGCGTCGATACATCCTCGACCTCGCCGCGGCACGCGGGCTGTCAAATCTTTCCGTGGTGACGGCCGATATGAATGACTTTGCAACAGAGGGAAAATTCGATCGGGTCGTCTCGGTCGAGATGTTCGAACATATGTCGAACTGGCGGGCGTTGTTCGAACGGGTCCATGGCTGGCTGAAGCCGGAGGGCAAGTTCTTCCTTCACGTCTTCAACCATAGAAATCGGTCCTACCGGTTCGACCATAACAATCCCGCAGACTGGATCGCTCGCCACTTTTTCACAGGCGGTATCATGCCCGCTTTCGATCTGCCGCGCCGGTTTGGCGATCTCTTTCGCGTCGAGGAAGAGTGGCGCTGGTCTGGTGTCCACTATCAACGCACAGCGCTGCACTGGCTTGAGAATTTCGATCGAAAAGCAGCGCAGATCGAGCCAATACTGAATAAAACCTACGGCGAAGACGCTGTACTCTGGAACCGCCGGTGGCGACTGTTCTTCCTTGCGACGGCCGGATTGTTCGGTCATGAGAACGGCAATGTCTGGGGTGTCGGTCATTACCTGATGCGCCCGTCTTAAGGGCCTCCACGAGCACGGTCTGATACTTTTCAAAAACCGCAGCCCATTTTGACTTGTGTCAATGTGATGCGTCAGAACACGGCTTAGACAAAATTCGAAGGACCTTCCTCACCATGAAAAGGATGAGGAATTGGAGGCGGATTTTAAAAGCTATGGTGGCTGGCTTCTCGGATTTTAACGTACTATGGTTGAATTCCGAGGGGTTTTTGGGGAAGACGAATGTCGAAAAAAGGCTTGCTCATTGGTCTGGCAGTTCTTGTTCTTGCTGCCGTCGCATATGTTTCCTGGTCAAAATTGACAGGTGAGGGATTACCTTCCGGCTTCATTGCCAGCAATGGCCGTATCGAAGCAGTCGAAATCGACATCTCCACGAAAACTGCAGGACGCCTTCAGGATATCGTTGTGCGCGAGGGTGATTTCGTCAAGGCCGGTCAGGTTTTGGCGCAAATGGATACTGCCCAGCTCGAAGCCAAGAAACGACAGGCGGAAGCCCAGCTTCGCCGGGCGAAAATCGCGATCGATACAGCCCATAGCCTTGTTGCGCAGCGGGAAGCCGAGAAGACATCAGCTTTGGCTGTGGTGGAGCAACGTAAGGCGCAGCTCGATTCTGCTTCAAAGACTTACACGCGCTCCAGACAGTTGCTGACCGGTAATGCGGTTTCGCAACAGATTGTCGATGATAACGAGGCGGCCGAGCTCTCGGCACGTGCTACGCTCGCCTCGGCAGAGGCCTCGCTTGCAGCCTCCGATGCCGCAATCAATGCAGCCAAGGCTCAGATTGTCGATGCTGAGGCGGCCGTTGACGCCGCACAGGCTGATATCGAAAGCATTGAGACAGATATCAAGGATGCTACGCTGGTCTCGCCGCGTGATGGCCGCGTCCAGTACCGGATCGCGCAGCCCGGCGAGGTTCTTTCGGCCGGCGGGCGGGTCCTCAATCTTGTCGACCTCGGCGATGTCTACATGACGTTCTTCCTCCCGACAGCGGAGGCTGGTCGGACATCGATCGGTTCCGATGTTCGCCTCATTCTGGATGCCGCGCCGCAATACACGATCCCGGCCAAGGTGTCTTTCGTGGCGGATGTCGCGCAATTCACACCAAAAACGGTCGAAACCGAGGAGGAGCGCCAGAAACTGACGTTCCGCGTCCGTGCCCAGATTCCCCTGGAACTGCTGCAGAAATATATCCAGTACGTGAAAACAGGTCTGCCTGGCATGGCTTACGTCCGGCTTGATCCGAATGCCGCCTGGCCGGAGAACCTTGAACGCAACCTCGTCAAGTGATGGTTTCCGCCATGGCTGAGCGTTTGGAAGCGAAAATGGAAATTGAACCGGTCGCGCGACTGAGTGGTGTGCGGCTGGCCTTCAAGAATACAGTGGCACTCGACAGCATTTCCGTCGAAATTCCAGCCGGGCGCATGATTGGCCTCATCGGTCCCGATGGCGTTGGAAAATCGTCTCTTCTGTCGCTGGTGTCGGGTGCGAGGGCTATCCAGACAGGTAAGGTTGAGGTGCTGGGCGGTGATATGTCGAGCGCCCGCCACCGCGAAGATACCTGCCCACGCATTGCCTACATGCCGCAAGGCCTTGGAAAGAACCTCTATCCGACATTGTCGGTGTTCGAAAATATTGACTTCTTTGGCCGGCTTTTTGGCCAGGACGGCAAGGAGCGCCAGGCCCGTATTGCCGATCTCCTGAAAAGTACCGGACTTGAACCGTTCGCCGACAGGCCAGCCATGAAACTTTCTGGCGGCATGAAACAGAAGCTCGGTCTTTGTTGTGCCCTGATCCACGATCCGGACCTTCTGATCCTCGACGAACCGACGACAGGTGTCGACCCGCTCTCGCGCCGGCAATTCTGGGAATTGATCGACACAATTCGCGCTGGTCGCCCGGGCATGAGCGTGATTGTCGCCACCGCCTACATGGAGGAAGCCGCCGGCTTCGATTGGCTCGTCGCGATGGATGCGGGCAAAATCCTGGCTACGGGTTCGCCAGACGAACTCCTCAAGCGCACGTCGGCCGCCAATCTCGACGCAGCATTTATTGCCCTTCTGCCAGAGACGAAGCGACAGGGGTATCAGGAGGTGCATATTGCACCGCGCCAGGCATCAGATGACGGCGATTATGCGATTGAAGCCTCGCATCTGAGCATGCGTTTCGGGGATTTTACAGCGGTCGACAATGTCAGCTTCAAAATCCCGCGCGGCGAGATATTCGGCTTTCTTGGCTCGAATGGCTGTGGCAAATCCACCACCATGAAGATGCTAACGGGATTGCTTGCCGCCAGCGAGGGCGAAGCGAAGCTGTTCGGCCACACTGTAGATGCGAGCGACATGGCGATCCGCCACCGCGTCGGCTACATGAGCCAGGCATTTTCACTCTACTCAGAGCTGACGGTACGTCAAAACCTCGATCTGCATGCGCGACTTTTCAAGTTGCCGGAAAAAACCATTGGGCCCCGCATAGAGGAGATGGCGAAGCGCTTTGATCTCGGTGACGTCATGGAAAATCTTCCGGATGACCTGCCACTCGGGATCCGCCAGAGATTGTCTCTTGCTGTTGCCATGATCCACTCTCCCGACATCCTGATCCTTGACGAGCCCACGTCGGGCGTCGATCCGGTGGCGCGCGACGGTTTCTGGCAAATCCTTGCCGAGCTGTCCCGCAACGACAATGTGACCATCTTCATCTCGACCCATTTCATGAACGAGGCGGAACGGTGTGACCGAATTTCGTTGATGCATGCCGGCAAGGTGCTGATTAGTGATACCCCGGAAGGGATCACGAAAAGCCGCAACGCAGCGACGCTCGAAGACGCATTTATCGCCTATCTTGAAGATGCCTCGGGCATCACGAAAACGGACGCCGCTGCCGCGCCTCCAGTCGCCGTTGTCCAGACAACCCACGCACCCCCTTCAAAAAAGCGCTTTTTCGATTTCAGGCGGATGTTCAGCTATACCCGTCGCGAGGCTCTGGAACTGCAACGTGACCCGATCCGCGGCACGCTCGCCGTCCTTGGCAGCGTGATACTGATGTTTGTTATCGGCTACGGCATCAACCTCGATGTCGAGGATCTGACCTTTGCCGTTCTGGACCGCGATGATTCCACGATCAGTCGAGATTATGTCCTGGATATCGCCGGTTCCCGGTACTTCATCGAGAAAGAGCCAATCCGTGACTATGCCGATATGGACCGGCGAATGCGTGATGGCGAGCTGAGCCTCGCCATTGAAATTCCGCCTGGTTTCGGGCGTGACGTTTTGCGTGGCAAAACGGTTGAAGTCGGGGCGTGGATCGATGGCGCCATGCCGCAACGCGCGGAGACCGTGCGCGGTTACGTTCAGGGAATGCACCAGGGGTGGCTGACGCGCAAAGCGACTGAACTTTATGGTAGTGCTGCAACACAGAATTCCTTCAGCATCGAAACTCGCTACCGATATAATCCTGATGTGAAGAGCCTGGTGGCCATGGTGCCGGCAGTCATTCCGCTCCTCCTCATGCTCATTCCGGCCATGTTGTCGGCATTGAGCGTTGTACGCGAGAAGGAACTGGGGTCGATCGTCAACTTGTACGTCACGCCAACGACGCGACTGGAGTTTCTGATCGGCAAGCAGCTTCCATATGTCGCTCTCGGCATGCTGAACTTCCTGCTTTTGACGGCCTTTGCGATCTTTATTTTCCGGGTACCGTTTACTGGAAGCTATCTCGCCTATGCGACAGGGGCGCTGCTCTTCGTCATCATCGCCACATCGATCGGTCTCGTCATGTCGTCGTTCATGAAGAGCCAGATTGCCGCGATCTTCGGGACTGCACTTCTGACACTGATCCCTGCGACCCAGTATTCCGGCATGATAGATCCCGTCTCGTCATTGCGCGGAGCTGGCGCTGTTATCGGCGAGATCTATCCCGCGACCTACTTCATGACGATTTCACGCGGCACTTTCTCGAAGGCACTTGATTTTGCCGGACTATACGGGTCCTTCGTGCCCCTCCTGATTGCCGTGCCGGTCCTGCTTGTTGCCGGAGCCGCACTTTTGAGGAAACAGGCGTCATGACGTTTTTTTCCTCAAACATCTTTCAGCTCGGCATCAAGGAGTTGCGTGGTCTTGCCCGCGACGGAATGTTGCTTGTCCTCATCGTCTATGCCTTCACGCTGCAGATTTACACCGGCTCGAGTGCTTTGCCGGAAACGCTGAACAATGCTGCGATTGCCATTGTCGACGAGGATCAGTCGCCGCTTTCCGGACGTATCAGCACCGCGTTCTACCCGCCATACTTTGCGCCTCCAAAACAGATTTCGATTGCCGAAATGGACAAGCGTATGGATGCGGGCCTCGATACGTTTGCTCTGAACATCCCCCCCGATTTTCAGCGCCGATTGATGGCAGGCCAGCAGCCGGCGATCCAGCTCAATATCGACGCGACGCGTATGAGCCAGGCGTTCAGCGGGGGTGGATATGTTCAGACCATCATCTCGAGCGAAGTTCAGGAATATGTGAACCGTTATAGAGGCGCAACGTCTGTCCCGGTGGATTTGACATTAAGGGCGCGTTTCAACCCGGAACTGGATAAATCCTGGTTCGGGTCGATCAACAACATCATCACTGCCATCACGATGCTCTCTATCGTGCTGACGGGAGCCGCGCTGATCCGGGAGCGGGAGCACGGCACGGTCGAGCATCTCCTCGTCATGCCAGTCACGCCATTGGAGATTATGCTGAGCAAAGTCTGGTCGATGGGACTTGTCGTCCTCGTGGCATCGGCGTTTTCTCTCTTCGTCGTGGTCCAAGGGCTGCTCGGCATCCCCATTGAGGGCTCGCTCTGGCTCTTTCTTTTGGGTACCGCCCTGCAATTGTTCGCCATGACGTCCATGGGTATTTTTATGGCGACTGTGGCCGGTTCCATGCCGCAATTCGGTATGTTGCTGATCCTGGTTCTCCTGCCGCTTCAGGTGCTTTCAGGCGCGACAACGCCGCGAGAGAGCATGCCCGACATCATTCAGTACATTATGCTGCTCGCACCCAATACCCATTTCGTCATCCTTGCGCAGTCCATTCTGTTCAGGGGGGCGGGGATTGACGTCGTCTGGCCGCAACTCATGGCGCTTGCGGCGATCGGTGGTGTCATGTTCTACCTTGCCCTGCGACGTTTCAGGACATTCCTGCGCTGATGCACGACTGAGTTTGGTTCGAGAAACCATTCCTTCGTTCGGCATTGAACTTTTTGTGTTCGGTTGCGGGATGTTAGGATCATGGAAATGTCCCTATTGGATCATGCCTATGCGGGTACGTTCAGGAGTACAGACATGAAGATTGTGCACGGTTTGATGCTGGCAACCATGTTAACGATGGCGACAACGCAAGCCTTTGCGTCCGAGGACATGGCAGAACCGACCCAAGAGGCAATTTTCGGTTTTGCCGGCGCGCTGACCACGGAAGACATGCTGAAGAGTGCGGCCCTTTTCCCGGTCGACTACGAGCGCAATGCCATTCTCGGCGGCGGTTATCAGTTCTATCCCTATCAGATCGGCAATGTGAGACTGGGAGGGGAAATCGGAGTAGCCGCGAGGTTTGGCAAGGGTTTTACCGGCGAAATTTGGGCAGGTCCCGTTGCGCGCTATGAGCAGATCAAACTTGGCGAACGGCTCTTCATAACACCGAGTTTTACAGCAGGCCTCAGTCTTGTCACCGATGCGCAACCAGGTCGGGAACGCGAGCAGGAGATCAAGGACGACGGCAACGCTAATGTCCTTTTCTACCTCGGCCCAGAAATCAACGTCTCCTTTAGCGAGGATTCTTCGACCGAGTTCTTCTGGCGCCTCCATCATCGGTCCGGTGGGGGGAAGACACTTGGAAACATGAAGGGGGCAACGAATGCCAATGTTTTTGGCGTTCGTTACAAGTTCTGAGTGATCGGCGTCGCCCGACTTTCAGTCCTGTGCTGCGACTTACGTATTCTCATACTGTATCGGGAAGATCTTTCAGGATCAGCAGACGGTTGCCCGGTGAGAATGCGACGATCTTGTCCTGTTCAAGAGCTGTGAGGACGCTCATGATTTCTTCTTCCGTGAAGCCTGCGGCGGTCATCGGTACGCCAATGTCGTAAAGATTGATTGCCATTTCCGGCTTCGCTTTCAAGGCGCGAAGTCGCTCGAAAAGCGCGGTTTCAGTCTCGTTAAATGTGCTCATGTCGCTATTCTATCGAAATTGGCCTGAATGTCTTCTGCTTGCAGGAGGCTTAGTGTTGGTCGCTTGACTGACAAAACGTGGGAGTAGCCCATGCCGTCATTTGATGTCGAGCGATTTGTCCTGGCGCAGCGCGACGTTTATAGCGCTGCCCTAAATGAGCTTCGCACACGGTCTGGCAGGTCTTCTGGGTGCATTTGAAGCGATTTCGGCTCATCGTGGGCAGCGCAACGTTCCGCACTTCGGGCAAAAAAATTCGCCATCCGTCTCGTGCCAGCGCAGGTGCAAAAACCAGTCGTAGGCAGTCGTATCCCGCATCTTGGAGATTGAGCATGGTCAGCGTTCGGCACTCTGGCGATATCAGGAAGTGCTGGCCCTTGGGCGTGTCTCTTCGGGGTCGCCATGACTCGCACAGAACTTGACAAAGGAATCGTCATTAAGGTATGTACGATTAAGGTAATTATAATTACTTTGAGGCGGGTATATGCAGTTTGTAGGTCGCGAACGTGAACTCAGGCTGGTGCGGACCGAATTGGATTCGCAACGACCTTCCCTCATCATCGTATTTGGCCGACGGCGGATCGGCAAATCGCGGTTCCTTCGGGAGTCCGCCAAGGATCGCCCGGAAATCTACTTTCAGGCAACCCGCGTCTCATCACTTTTAAACCTGGAGCAGTTCAAATCCGATGTCGGAAAGGCAATCGGATCAAAGCCACAGCTAGAAGCGTTATCAAGCTGGGAGGGGGTACTGCACTATGTTGCCGAGCGTGCCGGCGAGCATCCGGGACTGATCGTCACGATCGACGAATTTCCGTATCTGCTTGATAACGAGCCAGCACTGCCATCGATCGTGCAGAAATTCTGGGATTCCGGCGCGCTTGCAGATGGGTCGATGAAATTGATCCTTTGCGGCTCAGCCATTTCTCAAATGGAAGACCTGTTGGCGGAACGGAACCCGCTTTACGGGCGAAAAACCCTGTCGCTCGACATGAAGGCCTTGCCCCTTGTCGATGTAGCCAAGTGTTTCCCAGAGTACACTGCCGATGACATAATCAGAACCTATTCGGTTTTCGGGGGCATTCCCTACTATCTTCAGCTTTGCGATGCGCAGGAGCCGCTCCGCAATAACGTCATCAAACTCTTGCTTACAGAGACAGGCTCGCTGATCGACGAACCGAACACGCTGTTGCAGACCGAACTCAGAGAGCCGTCTTTTTACTCAAGCGTGGTTGCGGCTATATCTGACGGTTGCAGCACTAAATCGGAGATTGCAAACCGACTGGGTGTCAAAGGCGACAGTATTGGACCCTACCTGGCAAAACTGCTCGCGCTTGATTTGATCGATAATTCGAAATCGCTAGATGCCAACGAAAAGGGCCGAAACCGTCGCTATCGCGTCGCAGACAGCCTGATGTCGTTCTGGCATCGTTTCGTGCGAACAAACCTGAGCGCGATCAGCAGCGGGTTTGGCGAGGAGGTTTACGACCGCGTTGTGGAGCCTCGGTTCTCCGAATACATGGGGATGGCGTTCGAACCGATCGCCATTCAATTTGCAAGGCTTCATATGCAAGAGGTCCTTGCGGTACCGACCCAGGAGGTTGGCCAGATTTGGGGACACGTCGATTTCGACATCGATGTCGCGGGGCGATTGTTGGATGGTGCATTCTTCTATGGCGAATGCAAATGGCGATCGCGTGTGATCGACCTTGGCCACGTCCGATTGTTGCGTGAGCGATCCGAGAAAACGACTTACGGGGAAGGATCGACGGGCAAGCACTACCTGTTTTTCAGTAGACGTGGTTTTTCAAGCGATGTCGAGAGTTTGGCGAAAGAAGACGAGCACTTGCATCTGATAACCCCAGAAACACTGGTGAAACCGCGTCGGTAGAGGCGGCAACCTGGGGCCATTGCCACTACTAGCGCGCGGCCTGTCGCATGTGGCATTTGCTCCATAACGTCGGTAATTTCAGTAGTAATTTCGATGCCTAAGCTGCTTTTGGTAGTCTTTGCTCCGTAATGCCGCAAGTAAAGGCATGTCTCCGCAAATGCGGTCCATCTGGCGAAAGCTAGGCCTTTGAAAGGCAATCGGTGGGGTAAGGGCGAAAGCGTGACGGATACGAACTCGGCATAAGTGGGCCAATCTCGTCTACGCCACCTCCGCCTCAAATTACGCTAAAACGGTGATGATAGTCGAAAAATTGCAGTCGGAGGTTGTTTGGCGCTCCGCCATGAACCGGCCAGGGAGTTTTTATGACCAAAACCAAGCGCGTTCTACCAGCTCTCTTCTTCACACTCATCGCAACAACAGCGTCTGCTGCCGTCAACGGCCCCGTAAAATCCGTAACGCTGTCTTCCGGCGGGCTAGCCGAAATTGTCAGGTCTGCTGAAGTTGGTCAGGATTCCGAGGTCACCATCGAGGTGCCGCTCGATCAGATCGATGATGTTCTTAAGAGCCTCGTTGTCCGGGATAAGGAAGGTAGGGTCAAGAACCTGTCACTTGCTGGACCCAACCCGCTTGAAGAGACTTTCCGCACACTGCCGTTCAAAGCGTCTGACCTTACCTCAATGCCCAAGCTACTGGATGCGATCAAGGGAGCACGGGTCAGGGCAGGGGATAAAGATGGCGTCATTCTTGGTGTTACGGCCAGCGAAGATGAAAAAACATCCAAAAGCTGGCAGTTATCCCTGATGATGGACAACGGCGAAGTTGCGATGGTTCCGCTGCCGGGCACAAAGGTTGAAATTCTGGACACTTCTGTCAGAGCCAAACTCAAGACCGCGATGGATGTGATTGCAAAAGGTAATACAGATGGAGCGCGCACTGTAACGCTGAAGCTCGATGGCGCTGCTTCCCGGGACGTTGATATCTCATATGTCGTACCAGCTCCGATCTGGAAGACTTCATACCGCCTTGTAACGAGCAAGGATGGCGAAGTCCGCCTCCAGGCCTGGGCAGTATTCGAAAATGCGTCAGGAGAAGATTGGAACGGTGTCGGCGTGACACTTTCTTCCGGAAAGCCGGTCACCCTCAAGCAAGCGCTTCATCGACACTTCATGCGTGACCGCACCGAAGTGCCAGTTGATACGGCGGCAGCCAGACTTCCGCGCGGAGTAATGGCGAAACCAATGATGGCTAGACAAAACTTTGAGATTTCAAATCTCCTTTCCTCGCCCGCGGCAGATGCAATGGCTGGTGAGGCCGCGCCAGCTCCTTTCGCAATGGCTGCGGGTCAAGAAGCGAGCGTTGCCGAACAGGATGTTACGTCCACATTCGCTTTGAATGGCACCTACGACGTCAAGAATGGTGACACTATTTCGGTTCCGATCATTGATCAGGGAGTGAAGGCTGAAATGGTCTCACTTTTTCGAGCCGGGATGGTGAGTGACCACCCGGTAGCGGCTGCACTGATTGAAAATAATGCCGGGATCAGTCTGCCGCCCGGCATCATGACTGTTTATGATGAAAGTGTCGGATATGTCGGTGACGCGCAAATAAATGGACTGCCAAGGGACGAAAAACAATCGGTGAGCTTTGCGGTCGATCAGAAGGTGAATGTAGACCCAGCGGTTAAGACCAGCCAGAACATCGTCAATCTCAAGGTCATCGATGGCATGATGCACGCAAAGTCATCAACCGTTGAAGAGGCGACCTACACTATCACGGGCGCTCAGGATGGCGAGCGTACCGTCGTGATTGAGGTTCCAAAACGGAGCGGCTGGACGTTTAAGGCCGAGGGACAGGATGATCCAACCGTCAGTGATTATCGAATAAAGACAAAACTGAAAGCCGCCGAGACGAAGACTGTCTCAACACGGTTTGAATTGATCAACGATGAAACCATTTCGCTCGTCGACGCGGACGCGTTCACTTTGGTCGCCTGGCAAGAGGCTGCTGTCGATGACGAGACGAAGGCAAAGCTCATAGAACTGGCAGATGCGCGCCGGAGCGAGAATGACGCTCAACTGAGACTGCAGGTTCTCGATCAGGACTACGACCGGGCATCGCAGGAGCAGGCGAGGGTTCGCGAAAATCTGCAGGCTGTTGGAGACGGCGATACGAAAAATCGCTTCGACAAGCAGCTGAACCTTCTGGAAGACAAGCTCACTTCAATCGAGGGGCAGCGGGTTGAACAGCGAAAAATTCTAGACGATTTTACAGCAAAAGTGGGCAAGATCATCAGAACTTTCTGAACGATGTATCTGCAAATGCGATGGGCAAAGAGGAACGATTTCAGTTGCCTTCGTTTCGAAGGCAGCTGAGGTTGCGTTCTTCTGCGTTATTGATCCTATTCGCTCATATTGGGCTCCACCTATCGGCGCCGAATGATGTCTCCATTGCAACCTAGGTGCCTTTGGGACCTGCATCTTGACCAGTCTACGACACCGCAATATCCGCTAAAATTCATGGGCTGCGATCGTCGGAATTGATCGAACTGGAGGGCTGGGCAACATGGCTGGCCTGGCTCTGTCGCAAAACATGTGCACTTTCTGCCAAAATCTCGCGGTACCGCTGGATCTTGGCTGTTTTCATGCGAACGAACTCATCCCTAGACACAGTGGATTGCTTGATCGGTAACGCTGCTTCGTTCTCGAGAAGGTCAAGCAAGAGGTTCCGCATTACGGCGTTTTCCTCTTGGACATTTGCCAGCTCAAGCTTTATCCCGCTCGACGCAAGTTTGCGCGCGATAGCTTTCTCGATATCTTTTTCGACAAGGAGTGTCTTTGCGGCATAGTATCGGCAAACAAAAAATGCCGTGACGACAGCGCATAGTGCTAGGGAAACATAAAACATCTTGACCTCCAGGCTATCCTGTAGGTCGGCACTCCCGGCACAATTTTCAATATGCAGCAGCGCTCAGCACATCAGACTGGCTTCAGGGATGAGGACTCCGTTGCTGTCGTATGCGTCGACGCCAGCCTGTCGCCAGGACCATTTCACTTCAAACGCAGCCACCCTATGTGATCCGGGGATCAATATGTGGAGTGGTAAACCACTTTACGAACAGGGTAGGCGAAGGGCTCACCATATTCCAGGATGAACCCCATGCGGGACAGGCAGATGCGCATTTCTGGAGAGGCATTCGGGTTGTTATAAGCGCCGAAGCGAGTGGGTGAAGGATGCCCGTCGTAACCGCACTGATAAAGCGCGTTTCGATAAGCCGTCTCAAGTACGGGATCACCGGCAACGTGGACCGCGCCGTAAAGGTGCCAGTCGTTCCGTGCTTCGGCTATATTTGCCGCGCAGGTGAGGCCGATTATTGTGCTCAGAACCAGCTTGAGTTTCATGACCTTTCTCCCGAGAAATCCTTTCAAGGCAAAACGGATAGTGGGTCGTTCGGTTCCGAGGCACCACGATCCCCACCAGATAGTTTTTCTTCTGATCCATTTCTTCCGCAGGCGATGTTTAATAGGAACCGGGCTCGCCCAACGAAGCCGTGGTTTGACCGAGTGGCTGGATATCCCTCTTTTCCAATGGGTTGGGCTGGTCTGCCAGCGCGGTTTGAACTCGCTGCGTAGGTGAAAATCCTCACCAACGTGGTTCTTACTCACCGCCGGTTGAGGCTTGGTCTGTTGGAGGAAACCGTGAAACAATGCCAATTTAACGGCCGATCATTAGGCCTTGATCGACGGGCTACGGTCACTGTTGGTTGGTGGCAATTTATCAAAAATCGCCTTGATGACACGGGTACGCTTGTCTGCGTCCGGGACGCTCATGTTCATATAAAGCTGTCCATCCGTCATTGTGAAATCAACAGTAAATGGCGCGCTGCTGTAAACGCCTCCATGCCCGGGTTTCCATCGCCCTATACCACTCACTGTCTCAGAGGCTCCGCTCTGATCGACATCAACAACAGCAAACCAGCCATTACTTGACGTTATTCGCAACACAGAGCCTTGCTGCTCGATGGCAATCTGGCAACGGTCGCATTGCCCTGCATTTGAAACGATCTGTTGCCAGCTCCCTGTAAAATGAGACTGGTCAGCCCTCACTTGGGTTAAAGCGCCAAACGCTATTGCCATAAAACAAAAGAACCCAATGACCCTTCGCAATATCGTGCCCCTTGTGACTATCATCTCGACGCTTTCCTCCAACCAGCGCTCGCGCGCTCTGCTTCGGAACAGAACCACCGCTCGCCAATTCAGTACGAATGATTGTTGCCTTTGATATTGCATTCGGGATCATACAATTCACGTGGAACCAGAGAATATGCGCCTCCCGCAAGGAAGGCGGCCGCCGGAGACGCGATGACCAAAAGTGAAAAATCAATCAGGTCACAATTATAGGTGGCGGTGATTACGTTGAGATTTTGAAAGTCGTTAAATTTCGAGCGAATGGGCGCGGAAGGACAGCGGAACGAATATGCCGCGGCCCGTCGTCTGCTGCTAACGCTGTCGTTCGCTCGCCAATCACGGGCAAAGGCGGCAACCCGACCATAAAAGCCGGTAAAGCCGAGAGCCACCGGACCGGCAAGAACCTGCTTCGGTCTTCGTCGCTGCTTGCGCGACATTCCGGCCTCTGTATTCAGCCAGGCCGCCAGTTTGTCGGAAAATCGACTGCTTCTCACGCAGCGCCATCCGACGGATGACATTTGAAAGTCCCATGTGGATCACTCCGTTGCCCCGTTGCCCCCGTCGCTCTCCGCGTTGGGGGGAAGGTTCACATGGCTCAATTCTCAATGGAAATTATGCGCTTAACCGGATCAGTTCTGCGTGCAAACCAACACCGAAATCGCTTTGTGGCACGTGAGACTTCCTTTCGGGACACGAAACCCGAGTTTTGGGCCGAGCCAGAGTTGCTTAATGCATCAGTCTTGCCAGTTGACAACCGATTTTCTGTTTGAAATGGTAAGATGTCAGACCAATTTAAGGAGTCGTCTTGGACAGGACCAGCAGCCGGGAATTGATGCAGCCGATACCGCCGAGCGACCGTGTGCGCCAGGTCGAAGCTGCCCTTTCCGATTATGTCGAGCGGGCTGATCTTAAAGCCGGCGATCGGCTTCCAGCCGAACGAGAATTGATGGCAGCACTTGGTGTAGGTCGTTCCACAATCCGTGAAGTAATTCGTAAATTCCAGGCACTGGGTGTCATCGATAGCCGTAAGGGTAGCGGCAATTACCTGCTCAAGCCGATCTCTGCGGCCACCGTGCATATGCCAATTTCGATTGAGGCCGAAAGCCTCCGTGATGCCCTGCTGATGACCCTCGAGGTTCGGCGCGGCATCGAGGTCGAAGCCTCAATGGCAGCGGCGCGCCGGCGCACGGCTGATGATATCACAACGATGGAAGCGCGGCTCGACGAGATGGAACGGGTCCATCTTGCGGAAGGAACGTCCGGCAAAGCAGACCTTGCCTTCCACCTTTCGATTTATGACGCCACGCATAACCCACTTTTCAAACAGCTACTTGAGCAGATGCGTGAAGGGTTCGAACGCTTCTGGTCAAAGCCTTTTGATCGTCCGGATTTCGCAGGGCGATCCTTTCCGTTCCACCGGACGCTTTTTAACGCAATCGCGTCTGGCAATGCTGATGCTGCCCGCGAAGAAACACTTAAAATCCTCGCCGTGGTCGAGGAAGATATCAAGGACATGTCGAAATGAGCCAAGGCAACGATCTCTTTGATCCCGCCTCCCTGATCGTTGCACACGATGAGACCCATGCTTTCGAAGCCGTGGTGCCACCGCTCGTGCAGACGTCGCTATTCACCTTCTCCAGCTATGATGAGATGGTCTCGACCTATCGCGGTGAAAAGACGCGTCCCGTCTACACGCGTGGTCTTAATCCGACCGTCCGTTTGTTTGAGGAAATGCTCGCCAAGCTTGAAGGTGCGGAGGATGCGCTCGGTTTTGCAAGTGGCATGTCGGCCATTTCGTCGACCGTTCTGTCGTTTGTGTCCCCGGGTGATCGCATCGTGGCGGTTCGCCATGTTTACCCCGATGCGTTCCGTCTTTTCGGCACCTACATGAAGCGCATGAATATCGAGGTCGTCTATGTTGATGGTCGCGATGAGGCTGCCGTTGAAAAAGCGATGCCCGGCGTAAAACTCTTTTACATGGAAAGTCCGACAAGCTGGGTTATGGAAGCGCATGATGTCGGCGCACTTGCGGCCATCGCACGCCGTCACGGCGCTATAACCGTCATCGACAACTCATGGGCGAGCCCTATCTTCCAAAAACCGATCTCGCTCGGCGTCGACCTCGTTCTGCATTCGGCGTCGAAATATCTTGGCGGCCATAGCGATGTCGTCTCCGGTGTGGTTGCAGGCTCCAAGGCAATGATTGATCGCATTCGTGCCGAAACCTACCCCTATCTCGGTGGCAAGATGTCACCATTCGATGCTTGGCTCCTCATCCGAGGGCTGCGCACACTGCCTATCCGCATGAAGGCGCATCAAGAATCGGCACTCGAAATTGCCAACCGCTTGCAGGCGCTCGATGTGGTTGAAACGGTTTGCCATCCAGGCCTCGCCAACCGTCTGCCGCCCGGCCTCAACGGAACGTCGGGTCTGTTTTCTTTCATCTTCAAGCCTGGAGTTGATGTGCGCGCTTTTGCGAACCAGCTCAAGCTTTTCAAACTCGGTGTTTCCTGGGGAGGACACGAAAGCCTGATCGTCCCCGGTGAAGTGGTGCTCGAACAGAAGGCGCAGCCAAACTCTGCCCACACGTTCGGCATCAGCGAACGTTCGGTGCGCCTGCATGTCGGGCTCGAAGGCACCGAGGCGCTCTGGAAGGACCTTGAACCGGCGATCAAGGAGGCTTCAGCCGCCTGACCGCTTCTTGAAACTGACGACAAAAGGGGAGAACAACATGAAAAAACTGGTAACCGCAGCACTCTTCACCGCCATGATGGCCGGAACGGCTATGGCGGACACGACCTTGAAACTAGTTGAGGTCATTACAAGCCCGGAGCGCACGGAAACGCTCAAAGGCATCGTTTCGAAATTTGAAACCGCCAATCCGGGGACAAAGGTCGAAATCATCTCCTTGCCCTGGAGCGAAGCCTTCCAGAAATTCGCAACCATGGTGTCAGCCGGAGATGTCCCGGATGTCATGGAAATGCCCGATACCTGGCTGTCGCTCTACGCCAACAATGGCATGCTCGAAAGCCTGGAGCCTTACCTCGCCAAATGGAAGCATACGCCGGGCCTCAGTGACCGGACACTTGAGCTTGGCCGCGACGTAAAGGACACGGCCTACATGTTGCCCTACGGATTTTATCTGAGGGCCATGTTCTACAACAAGAAACTCCTGGAGCAGGCCGGTGTGAAAGAGCCGCCGAAGACGCTGGACGAATTTGCCGACGCGTCGAAGAAGGTTGCCGCCCTGCCAGGCAAATACGGATACTGCATGCGCGGTGGACCGGGTGGACTGAACGGTTGGGTGATGTTCGGCGCGTCGATGGCTGGCTCCAATGAGTTCTTTACCAAGGATGGAACGTCGACCTTCGACAGCCCAGGCTGGGTAAAGGGTCTCACCTATGTGGTTGATCTTTACAAGAACGGTTATGCTCCAAAGGACAGCGTAAACTGGGGCTTCAACGAGATTGTCGCCGGTTTTTACTCTGGCACCTGCGCATTCCTCGATCAGGATCCTGACGCACTGATCGCAATTGCTCAGCGCATGAAGGCGGAGGACTTCGGTGTGATGACCATGCCGAAGGGCCCAGACGGAAAGACGTTCCCGACGATTGGTTTTGCGGGCTGGTCAATGATGGCCAAATCCGAGAACAAGGACTTGTCCTGGAAGCTGATCGAAACCCTCGAAGGGCCGGAAGGCAATATCGAGTGGAACAAGAAGACGGGTGCTCTGCCAGTGCACAAGTCGGCTGAAAAGGATCCTTTCTATGCGAGCGAACAGTTCAAGGGCTGGTTCGATGAGCTTGCTGACAAGAATGCCGTGCCGACCACGATGCCGACCTATCTGGAGGAGTTTGCCTTCTTCAAGGATTCGCTCGTGATCAAGACGTCACAGGAAGCACTGCTTGGCGATATCACGCCTGAAGACCTCGCCAAACAGTGGGCAGACTACATGACCAAGGCGCAACAGAAGTTTTTGGCATCCAAATAACTGACAATAACGGCCGCACGGGTTTTCCAACCCGTGTGGCCCTCTCGCCGGGGCCCTCGGGCCATCGGCCTCATTTTCCAGATTTTGTAGATCGGCACGGTTGATCGCTGGATCAGTCGTTCTCGACCGATGGCCGATCGGGGAGCGAAACTATGTCTTATGCCCTTGGCGCTGGGCCAGTGGTCGCGCGCAAACCGGCGCTCAAGCGTTTTGCCGATTGGGCAGAGCCCTGGCTCTACAGCGCGCCCGTTCTTGTGTTGATCGTTGCCGTCATGCTGGTACCGTTGGTGCTGGGCCTGTCTTATGCCTTCCGGGACGTGCAGCTCCTCAACCCGTTTTCCGGGGGATTTGTCGGGCTCGAACACCTGAAGACGCTCTCCCAGGATGCCGCTTTCTATCGCGCCTTGAAAAACACCCTCTGGTGGACGGGCGCTTCGGTCTTCCTGCAGTTCTTTTTCGGCCTCATCTTGGCATTGCTGCTGGACAAGCCATTTGCGGGCAGGGGAATTGCACAGGCTCTCGTTTTCCTTCCCTGGGCCGTCCCGACATTTCTCGCCGGGCTGAACTGGGCGTGGCTTTTTAACCCCGTTATCGGACCTTTGCCGCACTGGATGGTGTCGCTTGGTCTGCTGTCAGCGCCCAACAATATTCTTGCAGACCCGCAGCTTGCCATGTGGGGCCCGATCATCGCCAATGTCTGGTGGGGCATTCCATTCTTCGCAATCACCCTTCTGGCAGCGCTACAGGCAATCCCGCGCGATCTCTATGAGGCAGCCTCAATCGATGGCGCCAATCCGTTGCAGCGTTTTACCTCGATTACCTTGCCGTTTCTCGCGCCGACGATTGCGATCACCGTCCTGCTTCGAACCGTATGGATTGCCAATTTTGCCGATCTCATCATCGTTATGACAAATGGCGGACCAGCGGACCGGACGCAGATCGTTGCAAGTTACATTTTCACGCAGGCTTTCAAGCGCCTGGACTTCGGTTACGCATCGGCAATCGCGCTCGTTTTGCTGGTGCTCTTGCTGGCATACTCGATGGTGATCGTGATCATGCGTCAGCGCCTGATTGAAAAGGACTAGACGATGGCTAGCAGGATTTTCCTCACACTGGCGCACCGCCTGGCTATTCTTGCCTACATCGTCTTTGCGCTTTTCCCGCTCTTTTGGCTGCTAAAGGTGTCTGTGACGCCAAATGACCTCCTCTACAGCGAAGGAGTAAGACTTTGGCCGTCGCAAGCGACGCTGGACCATTACCGTTTCGTCATAGAAAACAGTGCCTTCCCAACGTTTTTTAAGAACAGTGTCATTGTTGCAGGCTCAACGGCACTTGCCGTTACGTTACTCTCGTCGCTATCGGGCTATGCACTGTCGCGTTTTCACTTCAAGGGAAAGTATTGGATCGTCGCCCTGATGCTGATTACGCAGATGTTCCCGCTGGTCATGCTCGTAGCACCAATCTTCAAAATGCTGTCGCCGCTCGGATTGACCAACAGTCTGACCGGCCTCGTCATCGTTTATACCGCCTTCAACGTGCCGTTCGCCACCTTCCTGATGCAATCGTTCTTCGATGGCATTCCGAAGGATCTGGAAGAGGCGGCCATGATCGACGGTGCAAGCCGCTTCGTGGCGTTTCGGCAAATCATCCTTCCACTCACGCTTCCCGGGATTGCGGCGACGCTTGGTTTTGTCTTTACCGCCGCATGGAGCGAGTTGCTTTTTGCCCTCATGCTGATTTCAGGCAACCAAAGCGCGACGTTCCCGGTCGGACTTTTGACCTTCGTTTCCAAATTCTCCGTCGATTTCGGGCAGATGATGGCTGCGGGCGTGCTGGCACTCATTCCGGCCTGCCTCTTCTTCTTGCTCATTCAACGTTACCTCGTGCAGGGCCTGACGGCCGGCGCGGTGAAAGGATAATTACCCATGGCTTCAATCGAGCTGAAGAAGATCGTCAAAACCTATGGCGACCATCCGGTCCTTCACGGAGTTGACCTCAAGATTGATGACGGCGAGTTCATTGTTCTTGTCGGTCCATCCGGCTGCGGAAAATCAACCTTGCTTCGTATGATCGCCGGCCTTGAGGAAATCTCGTCCGGGGAACTTTCTATCGATGGTCAACGGGTCAACGACCGCAAACCAAAGGACCGGGATATCGCCATGGTATTCCAGTCCTATGCGCTTTATCCGCACATGAGCGTCGCGGACAATATGAGCTACTCGTTGCGGCTGCGACGGAGTCCAAAAGAAAAGATCGCCGCTGCCGTCTCCGGCGCTTCTGCAAAGCTTGGGCTTGATCCTTACCTCGCACGGCGTCCAAAGGCACTTTCGGGAGGCCAGCGGCAGCGCGTCGCGATGGGCCGGGCCATTGTGCGCCAACCGAAGGCATTTCTCTTCGACGAGCCGCTGTCAAACCTCGACGCCCGCCTTCGCGAACAGATGCGCGCTGAAATCAAGCGCATGCATGCCGACCTCGGTGCAACATCCGTTTATGTGACACACGACCAGATCGAGGCAATGACGCTCGCATCGCGTATCGTTGCCATGAACGCAGGTTACGTCCAGCAAATCGGCGCGCCGCTCGATCTTTATGATCGTCCCGCCAATCTCTTCGTTGCGGGTTTTATCGGATCGCCCGGGATGAATTTCCTTGAAGGCCGCTGCATTCAGGAAGCAGGCACAAGTTTCGTCGTTCTACCGAATGGCACGCGTCTGGCGCTTGGACGCGTTGTGCCGGTCGGCAACGAGGAGCAGGTTACGCTCGGCATCAGGCCTGAGCATGTTTCAGTCACGTCCTCTGATGACGGCGTCGAGGCGGCCGTCGATCTCGTCGAGCCGACAGGCCTGGGCGTCATCCTGCACCTGACAGTGCACGGCCTGCCCTTTAAGCTCTTCTCTTCTGATCGTGCACTTCTTCAGCCAGGAAAGTCTTTGCGGGTGGGCTTCCCGCAGGAACGTCTCCATGTCTTTGACAGGAACGGAGATCGGGTAGGAGACACTTGATCTCCTACCCGCGTTTTTTAGCGGTGGCTCGGCAACTTCGGCAGGAGCACCGTCAGCAAGCCAAGCAGAGGCATGTATGAGCTGATGCGATAGACGAATTCGATGCCTTCGCGATCCGCGAAGATACCGAGTACGGCTGCGCCAATACCGCCGAAGCCAAAGGCGAAGCCGAAGAACATGCCGGCAATCAGACCGACGCGGCCTGGAACCAGTTCCTGGGCAAAAACAACGATTGCGGAGAACGCCGAAGAAAATACGAAACCGATCACAACGACGAGAACCGCGGTCCAGAACAGATTTGCGTAGGGCAGAAGCAGCGCAAAGGGAATGACACCGAGGATCGAGAACCAGATGACTACGCGCGATCCAAACCGATCACCGATGGGACCACCGAAGAATACACCCGCTGCAGAGGCTCCAAGGAACAGGAACAGAAGCAATTGTGCGTCCTGCACGCCGATACCGAACTTCTCGATCGTGTAGAAGGTGAAGTAGCTGGAAAGACTTGCAAGATAGGCATTCTTCGTCGCAGTGAGGACCACGAGAACGCCGAGTGTCATCATCACGGTTCCGCGCGACAATGGCAATGCGCGGCTGATCGTTGCCTTGCCGGCTGTGGTCCGGCGATGACGGCTGTACCAGACGCCCACCCAAGAAAGTACGGCAAAACCAGCCAGCGCAATCAACGAAAACCAGCTCAGGCTCTGCTGGCCGAGCGGAATGACGATAAAGGCTGCAAGCAGCGGGCCAATTGCCGTGCCGGTGTTCCCACCGACCTGGAAAAACGACTGAGCCAATCCGTGTCTGCCGCCTGAAGCAACGCGGGCAACACGGGAGGCTTCAGGGTGGAAGATTGCCGAACCGATGCCAATCAGGCAGGCGCCTGCGACCAGAACAGCAAAGCTATGCGCGAAGGCCAGTGTGATCAGACCGGCGCAGGTGGAAAGCATTGCCACCGGCAGGGAGAATGGCATGGGGTACTTGTCGGTGACGAGACCGACAGCTGGCTGGAGAAGTGACGCGGTAACCTGGAAGGCGAAGGTTAGAAGGCCAATTTGAACGAAATCCAGCGCATAGTTCTGTTTCAATAGCGGATAAAGCGACGTCAGCAGCGATTGCATGATGTCGTTGAGCATGTGGCAGAAGCTCGCCGCTGCTATGATGGAAAACGTCGTGCGTTGGGGGCTGAACCCAGTGCCGGTCACGGTAGCCATGGTATTTCCTCTTTCGGCTCCCAGCCTGGTTGGCGGGAATACATCTTTATTTCGATCTGCTTTTATCGCTATTGTTTCTGGCCTGCCTTTGTGTTTTGGACTGTTATCTTCGAGAGTGGGCCAAATGACGAAAATCAAGCCGCGCGATATGATAGACCTGACCCTTGTTGACCACGAAACCAGCCTGCGATTGATCGAGGGCACGAATGAACCTGTGCTGGCGTTGCACCGGATCTACCCGAGCGGTCACCATACGCCGCTGCATCATCACGCGCGGGCGCAGATTTGGTGTGCGCGCAAGGGTGTCGTGTTGGTTAGTACTGCCGGCGGGCGCTGGATGATACCACCAGATCATGGACTGATCATTCCCGCAGGCATGAAACATGAGGCGGATGCAATAAGCACTGTGGAGATGTATTCAATCTACGTGCATCCGGACCTTTTCTTTCCGGAAACGCCCAAGGTCGTGGAAATTACCGGATTGGCTTCCAGCCTGATCCTCGAATTGCTGAGCGAAGAACAAAAACCGTCAGCGTTCCACCGGCAAGGTCTTGTCAGGGCGTTACTGCTGGATGAAATCAATGGTTTGCCGGAGCGTCCGCTCGGCTTGCCTTTCCCGCGAAATGCACGTTTGGCGGCGCTCTGCCGGGATTTCCTGAAAAGACCCGTCGTGAAGATCGAGATTGACGACTGGGCGGCAGCAATGGGGATCAGTCGCCGGTCGTTTACACGGCTTTTCCGTAGCGAGTTGGGCGTAAGTTTCGTGACCTGGCGCCAGCAGGCGTGCATTTTCGCATCGCTTCCGCGGCTCGCAGAAGGGGAATCAGTGACAACTGTGGCGCTTGACGCCGGTTACGAAAACATCTCCGCCTTCACCACGATGTTCAGGCGCATGCTGGGTAGCTCGCCGCGCGCCTATGGCAAGCGCACCACCCTGGAAGAAGTGTCACTGACGGGAGGATGAGCCGACTGAGATCCGCTTCGCATTTTTCGCCAAACTTGGCTGGAACGTTCTAACAGCGGAAATGTTTGAAAACTGGCGGGGTTTCAGGGCATGCTTGCATATAGCCGCCATGTGCCAGGAAAGACAAAAGCAGAGGTTTGTCATGACTGCAGTAATCGGGTTCCTCAATACGTTCTTCTGGGGATATGTGCTTATCTACGGATTACTAGCCGTAGGAGTTTTTTTCACCGTCCGCCTCGGCTTTATCCAACTGCGCTATTTTCCCGAATTCATCCGCGTTGTCACTCGCGCCCCTGAAAACGACATCTCTGGAATTACGCCGTTTCAAGCCCTTTGCACCAGCCTTGCCTCGCGTGTGGGAACCGGCAATCTGGCAGGTGTGGCTGTGGCCATGACCTTGGGTGGTCCTGGCGCATTGTTCTGGATGTGGGTCGTAGCGGCGCTCGGCATGGCGACTGCCTACGCGGAAAGCGCGCTTGCACAGCTTTTCAAGGTACGCGATCATAACGGCGAGTTTCGTGGAGGTCCGGCCTTTTACATTGCCAAAGGTCTGAACGCACCTTGGGCGGCTGTGGTCTTTGCAGTCTGCCTACTGGTGGTGTTTGGTTTTGTCTTCAACGCTGTTCAGGCAAATTCGATCGCCGAAGCAATGAATGGTGCTTTCGGGGTCCCCAAGATCGGGGTCGGGGTTGTCGTTGCACTTATCTCGGCGGTCGTGATTTTCGGAGGCATCAAGTCCATTGCCAAATGTGCTGAATATGTCGTGCCGTTCATGGCGGTCGCCTACCTTGCGGTCGCACTTTACGTGCTCATCGTCAATATTTCCGAGGTACCTGCGGCTCTAGCGCTTATCGTCAAAAGCGCATTTGGGCTCGAGCAGGCCGTGGGCGGTATCGCAGGCGCCATGCTGAACGGCGTAAAGCGTGGTCTGTTTTCAAATGAGGCAGGCATGGGGTCTGCCCCGAACATCGCGGCCGCAGCCACGCCCAACCCGCATCATCCATCGTCGCAGGGCATGGTCCAGGCGCTCGGCGTATTCATCGATACATTGCTGATTTGCACAGCAACCGGCGTCATGATCCTACTCTCCGGTGCCCTCGTTCCCGGTGGTGAGCTTACAGGGACGCCGCTGACCCAGGCCGCACTTGCGGCACATATTGGTGGCGCAGGTCACTATTTCATCGCAATCGCCATTTTCTTCTTTGCCTGGACGTCGGTGATTGGCAATTACTCCTATGCCGAAAATGCGCTGGTCTATCTCGGGCTGGATAACAAGATCGGCCTCCTGGTCGCGCGGTTGGGATTGGTTGGCATGGTCCTGTGGGGCTCCTACGAGAGTGCGACGACCGTTTTCGATGCCGCAGACGCCTCCATGGGGCTGATGGCGACAATTAATCTCGTTGCGATCTGCATACTTTCGCCGCTGGTGGTGAAGATGACGCGCGATTACTTCGAACAGCGAAAAACATCGACCCCGGTATTTAATCCCGCTGATTATCCTGAACTCGCCGGCAAGATTGATGCTGAGATCTGGCATCTGCGATCCCCGGCTGAGGAAGCACGTGCTCGCCAGTCGCCCGCATCAGCCTGAAGTTTCGCTTTATATCCGCCGGTGCCGCCGGCGGATATCCAGGGTTGAATTGAACATCAGGCGGCCGTCGCACGCATGTCCTTACGAAAGTCGGACGGTGACATGCCAGCAATCTGGCGGAAGGCCTTGTTAAAGGCGCTGACAGAACCGAAACCGCTTTCCATGGCGATCTGCAGGATATTGTCAGAGCCATTCATCAACATTGCCTGTGCACGCGAGAGCCTGAGCAGGGTCAGGTATTTGATCAGTGTCATGCCCGTCGATTTGCGAAAGAGGTTCATCGCGTATTTCGGATGCAGTGATGCTGCGCGCGCGATATCTCCTGCATCGATATCGTCGAGAAAATTTGCCGCGATATAGTCGCACATGCGCACAACACCGGCAGACGGTGCCATGCCTTCATCGTCTTTTGCGCGCTTTCCGTCCGCCGCTGATGAGACAATGGAGTAGGGCTCCAGGAACATGCGCTCTACCCGTAACCGCAGTTCTTCGACCGCATGCTGCGCCTTGGCCGGATCGCCAGACGTTGCGTAACGGAACCATCGGGGAAAATTCTCCCGGTCTGCTCCGTCGGTCGCTGACGTAACCATCGTCGCACCTCCCATCAACATGCCAGATACGACAGCCGGCAACCGCATTCGAAAGAAGTGTACGAGCGGCAGGTGCGCGCCGGCATAAAGCGAATCGTCCGATGAGTCGTCCATCTGATGTGGCTGCCCGCCCCAGAAAAGACAGATCTCGCCCGCGTTCAGTTTCAGATCGTGGTCACCGATGCGGTAATGGACCGATCCTTCCATCACGTAATTCACCTCAACCTGTGCATGCCAGTGGGGTCTCAGCATGATCGGCGGGTGATTGTGGAAGAACTGCAGGGTTGTCGGCATGCCTTCGATGCTGCTCGCGCCAGGTTGATAAACGGCTCTTTCGGCAATCTTACTTTCCGCCAAATCGATGTTCCCTTTTTACGAGACAGATTTCCTGCCGTCGCTAATCTGCCCACGTTCGCTAAAGAACGGCAATTGAAAAAGGGAGGTTTTCAATGTGCTCTAAATTTCTTGGCGCGTCGACAGCTCTAATGCTGCTGGCCGCACCGGCATTTGCGCAATCGACCACTGTTACGATCTGGAGCTGGAACGTCGCCGCGTCTGCGTTGAAGTCCACCGTCGAAGGGTTCAATAAGCAAAACCCTGACATTAATATCGTTGTTGAAGATCTTGGAAACAATCAGGTTTTCGATAAAACGCTTGCAGCGTGTGCGGCTGGCGGCGATGGCCTGCCCGATATCGTGACGGTTGAGAATTTTGAGGCCGAACTCTTCTGGAGCCGCTTTCCGGATTGTTTCACCGATGTAACGGCACTCGGATACACGCCTGAGAAACAAGCCCTTTTCCCGGATTTTAAGCGAACGGAACTTGAGGTCGACGGTGTGGCCTATGCGGTTCCGTGGGATTCTGGCCCGGTCGCTGTTTTTTATCGTCGCGATTTCTATGAGAAGGCGGGCGTTGATCCTGCCACCATCAAGACATGGGACGATTTCATCGCGGCTGGAAAGAAGGTCATGTCTGCCAATCCTGGTACGGTCATGGCACAGGCGGATTTCAATGGCGACAGCGAATGGTTTCGCATGATCGCCAACGAGCAGGGTTGCGGTTACTTTTCGACTGACGGACAAAACATCACCATCAACCAGCCTGCCTGCGTGGCGACGCTGGAAAAAGTGAAGGAGATGAAAGACGCCGGGATTATCACGGCGGCAATCTGGGACGAAAAAATCCAGGCAAACACTGCCGGCAAGGCAGCAAGCCAGATGTACGGTGCATGGTATGAGGGCACGGTGCGTTCCGGCTCGCCCGATCTCTCCGGAAAATGGGGCACCTATCTCATGCCCAGCCTGACGGCCGATGGTCCGCATGCGGCCAATCTCGGTGGCTCTTCACTCGCCATCAGTTCCGTGTCTGAAAACAAGGAAGCAGCCTGGAAGTTCGTGGACTACGCACTTACCACGAACGAAGGCCAGGTGACGATGCTGAAGTCGTTCGGTCTTGTACCATCGCTCCTCTCGGCCATTGATGATCCGTTCGTCAAACAGGCGCAGCCCTATTGGGGCGGCCAGGCTGTCTGGACCGATATCCTCGCGACCTTGCCGAAAATTGTCCCAAGCCGAGGCACGGCATTCCAGTCTGACGCCGACGCAATCTACAAGGCCACGCAGACGAAGTACTTCGCTGGTGGTTATCCCGATGCAAAGACTGCACTCGACGATGCCGCCAAGCAGATAGAAACGGCAACAGGCCTCCCGCAGACGCAATGACATTGGACGGCGCCTGCTCCCATGCGGGCAGGCGCCACGTTCGAAGTCATTCATCCGGCCCAATCTACTGAACCGGCAACGGGAGGTCGTCATGCCGTCAAGGAACAGGATCGCTTACGCGTTCCTTGCGCCCTATCTTCTGATCTTCGCAACTTTCTGGCTCTGGCCGATCATCAGTTCGTTTTTGCTGTCGTTTCAGAACACGCGCATAAACCCATGGCGGTTCGCGCCCTCGCTCAACTGGGGGAGGCTCGTTGCCGATCCGGCCTTTTACAACGCCCTCTACAACACACTGATCATACTCGTCATTCAGGTGCCTGTGATGATCGCGCTGGCTACGGTCATGGCGGTGCTTCTGAATTCGCCACTCCTGAAAGTGCGTCCGCTCTATCGCTTCGCGTTCTTTGCACCTGTCGTCGTCGGTGAGGTTGCCTACGCTGCGGTGTTCCGACTGATGTTCAGCGCCGATTTTGGCATCGTCAACAAGCTGATCACCTCCGTTGGCCTGTCACCCATCTCCTGGTTCGACAATGCCAACGCTGCCATGGCACTCGTTATTATTGCCGTTACGTGGCGCTGGGCAGGTTATAACGCCATAATCATTCTGGCTGGGCTCCAATCCATCCCGGGCGACGTCTACGAGGCAGCCACACTCGACAAGGTCAGCAAGAGACAGCAGTTCTTTCACATTACGCTGCCACTCCTGAAGCCGATCATCCTGTTCTGCGCGGTTCTTTCCGTCATCGGCACAATGCAGCTCTTTGCCGAACCATTCCTGATCACCAATCGTGGCGGACCAGGCGGCGGTACCGAAACGCTGGGGCTCTTCCTCTACCGACAGGGCTTTACCTCTTTGAATTTCGGCTACGCGTCTGCAATCGCCTACACAATGGCAGCGCTCGCCATCGCCATTTCGCTTCTCAACCTATGGATCGGGAGGGAGCCGAAATGAGATCGAAGTCGAAATCCCTGTTCTGGCAGAAACTCAGTCTGCATGCGGTTCTGACGCCTCTTGCGATTATCTGGCTGTTTCCGCTCTGGATGATGTTCGTGTTTTCAACGATGCCGGACTACGGCATTTTCAGCCCCGATATCGTGCTGGTGCCCTCCACGAACTTCCTCGAGAATTTCAGAAACCTTCAGGCAGATACGAATTTTCTGAGGGCCATGTTCATCTCGATCACCGTCGCGGTGATCTATACGATCCTTTCAGTTTTCCTGACATCAATGGCGGGCTGGGCGCTGGCGCGCTACCGCTTTGCAGGCAAGACGGTTGTCGTCGCAATTATTCTCGGGACAATTACACTGCCCTTCGCCGTTGTCGTCATCCCGCAGTTCATTATGGTGGCGCGCGAGTTCAAGCTCGCCAACACATGGGTGGCATTGATCGTACCGCCTCTGTTCAACTCGCTTGGCGTGCTCTTCATGCGCCAATCCTTCTCCATGATGCCGACTGAGCTTTTCGATGCGGCGCGTGTCGAAGGCGTAAAAGAATGGCAGATATTCCTGCGCGTTGCGCTGCCACTCGCACGGCCCACCATGGCTGCCTTATCGATCATTCTCTTCCTGGCGTCATGGAACAACTACCTCTGGCCGCTCCTCATCAATTCCCGCCCAGGAATGATGACCGCACCCGTGGCTCTTGGCACCCTCATCGGGCTCACCAAGGTTTCATGGGGCGGCATCATGGCGGGGGCTGTCCTGCTCACCGCGCCCATCCTCGTGGTGTTCGTCTTTCTGCAACGTCATTTCATCGCCGGCATCTCCGCCGGTGCGGTCAAGTAAGAAGGAGGCCGCATGGCGGAACTTTCGCTCAAAAAGGTCATCAAACGCTACGGTGCGCTTGAGGTCATTCATGGTGCCGATCTGGAAATCGCGGATGGTGAATTTGTGGTTTTTGTCGGCCCGTCCGGCTGTGGGAAGTCGACGCTGCTGCGCATGATTGCCGGTTTGGAGGATATCTCGGACGGCGATATCAGCATCGCTGGACGGACCGTCAACGATGCTGATCCGGCTGATCGCGGCATTGCCATGGTGTTTCAGTCCTACGCGCTTTATCCGCACATGACTGTCAGGGAAAACCTCTCTTTCGGCCTCAGGATGAACGGCAACCCGAAAGCCGATACCGAAAAGCGTGTCGCACGCGCCGCCGAGATCTTGCAAATCAACGAGTTGATGGAACGCCGGCCCAAACAGCTTTCCGGCGGTCAGCGGCAACGTGTGGCGATTGGCAGAGCGATCGTCCGCGAGCCGCAGGTCTTTCTCTTTGATGAACCGTTATCAAACCTCGATGCAGAACTGCGCGTCCAGATGCGCGTGGAAATTTCGCGCCTGCACAAGCAACTCGGCACGACGATGATCTATGTCACTCACGATCAGACGGAAGCCATGACACTGGCCGACAAGATCGTCGTGTTGCGATCCGGAAATATCGAGCAGGTGGGTGCTCCACTCGATCTTTACGATGATCCCACCAACCGGTTTGTCGCAGGTTTTGTCGGTTCGCCAAAGATGAACTTCCTCGATGCGACAGTCATTGCCAGCGGCATGAATGATGCGACCGTCGCGTTGACGAGCGACCCCACTGTGCGGCTTTCGCTTGCTGTTGAAAGCCCAATCCCCGAGGGGACAAAGGTTGCATTGGGAATTAGGCCCGAACATTTCACCGAGGCCGGTTCTGGCGATGCCGACCTCCAGCTTCATGTCGATGTGGCCGAGCATCTCGGCAATACCAGCTATGTCTATGCCGGTACGGCAGGCGGTGAGCCACTCATCGTTGAACGGCCTGAATCGCGCGACGTTGGCAAGCGCGATCAACTGACCGTGGGCCTGATGGCTCGCAAAACATTTCTTTTCGACAGCCATGGCGCGCGTTTGCGCTGATCTTCCCCAAGAACCATCCAGGAACATACGAGGTTTTTCATGACGACCGACCAACCGATCCGCTGGGGCATTATTGGTCCAGGTACCATCGCGCGGACTTTTGCAGACGGTATATCGCACTCCACTACCGGTAAGCTTGAGGCTATAGCGACACGCAACCCCGATAAGCCGGGGCTCGCAGAGGCTTTCGCCGGTGCCCGCATCATCAAGGGCTATGAGGCTCTGCTCGTCGATCCGCTGATCGACGCCGTTTATATCGCCACGCCCCATACGGGCCACGCTGAGTGGGCAATCAAGGCAATCAGGGCGGGCAAACATGTCCTCGTCGAAAAGCCGATCGCGCTTTCCGCCTATGATGCGGACGCGATTTTCTACGAGGCGAAAAAGGCCGGCGTCTTTGCCGGTGAAGCCTATATGTACCGCCTGCATCCACAGACCGCCAAATTGGTCGAGTTGATCAGGAAGCGTGCTGTCGGCGACATCCGCATCATCCGGTCGAGCTTCGGCTTCAACATGGGCACCTTCCGGCCTGACCACAGGCTTTTTGCCAACGAGATGGCCGGAGGAGGTATTCTGGATGTCGGTGGCTACCCCGTGTCGATGGCAAGACTTGTGGCTGGAGCTGCCGATGGAAAAGCTTTCGCAGAACCGGATAAAGTTTCTGGCGTGGCTTATCTCGGCCAATCCGGCGTTGATGAATGGGCCTCGGCGGTTTTGAAATTTCCAAATGGAATTGTCGCGGAAGTCTCATGCTCGATCATGGCTTCACAGGATAACGTCCTCCGGATCATCGGGTCTGAGGGGCGCATCGAGGTCAAGGATTTCTGGTTTGCCTCGGGTCACAAGGGGGGCGTTGGTCGGATCGAGATCATCAAGGGCACGGAGACGGAAACGATAGAGGTACCGGAGGATCGTTGGCTTTACTCATTTGAGGTCGATGCTGCAGGCAAGGCGATCCGTGAGGGCCGGCAGGAGTTTGAAGCCCCCGGCATGACGTGGGCGGACACCCTCGGCAATCTCAGGGTCATGGATCAGTGGCGTGCAGCTGTTGGACTTGAGTACGGCGTCGAGAAGGCATCCGTGAGGACCACCAATATCGCCGGAGGCAAGGTCGAAGCAGGCAACGCCGTGCCGAAGCGCCAGATCCCGGGGATTTCGAAACCGGCTTCCGTCGTCGCGCTCGGGTTTGAATTTTTCCCGAATTTTGCATCCGCTTCGCTGACACTCGATGCCTTTTACGAGGCAGGCGGCAATCTTTTCGATACCGCCTACGTCTACGGTGGTGGCAAGACCGAGGCGATCTTTGGCGATTGGCATACGAGCCGGAACGTGCCGCGCGAGGAGATTGTCCTGATCGGCAAAGGCGCCCATTCGCCGCTTTGCTATCCTGATATGATCTCCAAGCAGCTTGATCAGTCACTGGAAAGGTTGAAGACGGATTACGTCGATGTCTATTTCATGCATCGCGATAATCTTGAGGTGCCGGTTGGTGAATTCGTCGATGCGATGGACGCCGAGGTAAGGCGTGGACGCATTCGCGGCATCTTCGGTGGCTCGAACTGGACTCGGGAGCGGATGGACGAAGCGGCTGCCTATGCCCAGAAGAATGGCAAGCAGCAGCCGGCCGCACTTTCCAACAACTTTTCGCTTGCCGAGATGCTGGACCCGATCTGGGCCGGATGTGTCGCCGCATCCAACGACGACTGGAAAACGTGGCTGAACGCCCGCAACGTTCCCAATTTTGCATGGTCCAGCCAAGGACGCGGTTTCTTTACGGATCGGGCCGGTCGAGACAAGCGGGACGACGAGGAAATCGTCCGTGTCTGGTATTCGGATCGCAATTTCGAGCGTCGTGACAGGGCAATCGAGCTTGGGCAAGAACTTGGTCGCCTGCCGATCCACATTGCCTTGGCTTATGTGATCGCTCAGCCGTTCCCGGTTATCCCGCTGATTGGCCCACGCACTATTGCCGAGCTGGAGGATAGCCTTTCCGCACTCGACATCAGCCTAACCGAAGATCAGCTCAAACGCTTGGCGGCCTAAAACAATAGGCGGGAGAGCGATCTCCCGCCTTTTTAATATTTCTGATGGCTGCTAAAGCGAAAGCCGGATGAACTCTGCTCGCGCTGCGAGTAGAACAGGCTTGCGGAGGCTTCATGAGCGATATCAACAGGGACCGTGCCGAAACCTTGATGCGCGAAGCCGGGCTTGATGCGCTGGTGCTCTTCCAGCCAGAGGCTTTCCGTTATGCAATCGGTGCCCAGGCTGGTGTCGCAACCATGTGGGGCAGGGCAGGCTCAGCCATTGCAATCGTTCCTTCCGATGCGACGGCCCCTCTTGCAGCCATTGTCAGCGACCATGCTGCTCCATCAGTCCGAAAGGTTGCGCCAAACGTCGACATTCGCAGCCATCGCATCTGGATTGATATCGTCGACCTCTCCGGTGTTGAAACGTTGGCGCAGATCGATGACGCTTACCGGCGGTCCCACATTGGTGGCTTTCGGCCTGAGACGTTCGACCGTTCGGCTTGTTTTACGCTGTTACTCGAGGTGCTCAACGAGCGTGGTCTTGCAAAGGGGCGTATCGGGGCTGATCTCGAATTCATGCCAGCGGCTGATTTCGATGCGCTGAGACGTGCTCTCCCCGATGTGATCTGGGTCGATGGATCAGAAACACTGCGCCGTTTGCGTGTCATAAAATCGTCGGTGGAGATAGAACGTCTGCGCCGCGCGGCGCGTGCGGCAGAAGCGGGTCTTGTCAGCATGGCTGAGGAAGTCAGCCCAGGTGTGGCGCTCTCCAGCCTTTCAGCCGCGTGGAAATCCGGCGCGCAAGCCTATGCCAGCAAGAACGGGTTTTCGCTGAGTGGCCATTGGGATTATATTTCGGTTGGTCCTGCCTTGTCGGACATGAAGGCAGTTGTCACGCCGGGTGCGCTGATCAAGGCGGATGTCGGAACGCTGGTCGACGGATATTCGTCGGATGGCGCGAGAACCTTCTCCTTCGGTCCGGTCAGCTCTCTTGCCGCGGATGTCTTCGCAGCACTGGAAGATGCATTCGCAAACGGCGTTGATGCGCTCCGCCCAGGCAACAGCTTTGGCGCCGTCCATGCCACAATGCTGGCGGCCATGCGGAACCATGGGTTTGGTGAGTATTTCCGGGGACATTTCGGCCATTCGGTCGGCGGCGGCGTTGGTATCGAGGAGTGGCCGTTTTTCTCGAGCGACAATGCCGAGATCATCGAACCCGGCATGGTCGTTGCTGTTGAAGCGCCTTTTTACGGCGAAGGGCTGGGTGCCCTGATGATTGAGGATCAATTCCTCATAACGGCCACCGGGGCCGAATGCATGACGAGCCTGCCACGTAGCCTGAGAGATCTTTCTCTGCGCTGAGGCTAAGTTTCGATGACGTCTTACAGGAAGTCATCCCGACGCGGGGTGAAGCAGTCAATCAGTTCGCCCTGTTCCAGGCAGACGCAACCATGCTCGACATTGCCAGGGATAACCAGGCTATCACCCTGCTTCAGCTCGTAGGCTTCGCCGTTGCGGAAAAACCGGAAGCGACCGCTGGCAACATAGGTGGACTGAACATGGGGATGGCTGTGCAACTTGCCTTCGGCGTCCTTGTCAAATCGGAACGAAACGACCATCAATTCGGCGGCTTCCGAGAGTACGGTTCGCTGGACACCCTGATCCGGGGAAACCGTCGGGAAGGCGGGACGCTGCATATTCATTCTCCTCTATAGAAATGCTGATCAAATTGAGCGCGGTGTTCGCAGCATGGCGCGATACCGCATCTGGCTGTTTTTCAGATGAAGGCGCATTGCTGCGCGGGCCGCCTCCTCATCGCCATCCTGAATGGCGATGAGGATAGCTTCATGTTCGCCAACGAGGCGTTCGAGGTCTTCAGGTGACAGCACCTTTTCTGCGCCGTCTTTGGAGACGGCGCGGCGCGGAATTAGTGTCGCTCCAAGGACTTCGAGGAACTCGCTGAAGCGGGGGTTATTGGCTGCATTCGCGATGGCAAGATGAAAGGCAAAGTCTGCCTCTGCTGTCGGTGACCCTTTTGCGGCGCTGCTGCGAAAGGCGTCAAAAGCCTCGATGATTTTCTCTTCCTGCGCGGGAGAACGGCGAACTGCGGCAAGACCTGCTGCATCACCTTCCACGGCTGTCCGCAGTTCCAGCATTTCAATCAATGATGAGACACGAGCGAGGTCCACATTGTCGAACGGGCGGCGTTCGGCAGCTGGCGGCTCCAGGACAAAAACTCCGGCACCCTGACGGGGCTCAACAAGACCATCAGACCGCAAGGCGGCGATGGCTTCACGGACGACGGTCCGGCTGACGCCAAACTCCTGCGTTAATTGTGCCTCGGACGGCAGACGGTCACCGGTTTTGTAACGGCCTTTGACAATCTGGCTGCGCAGTTCGTCCGACACCTTCACCACAAGGGTCCTGCCTTGCGGTGCTACTGGTTCGGATACGATCGCTTTTGTCATGGTCAGGGCCGTTTCATGGAGGAACAGGGTTCGTTGAAGCCTTCGGATACGCCAATCGCGCCACGACGCGCAATCTTCAGTCGCTGCAAATTTTACTGAAGTCTTCGTTCCGATGCCGCAGACACGTGTGGTTCATGGTTTCAATTCTCGGTAAAAATCGGATTGTCGATAAATACGCCGCCCTGAAACCGTGCCACAGCGTCCGTTGCAGCCGGTCTTGGCACAGTTGCATCGATGTGCTGTCTAAAGCTTTCCGCATTGTCTTTCGGTTTCCATCCGAGATAACCGATATGCGAATTGTCCCACCAGCTGGCGTCATTGGCGGATGCGCCCCAGATGACAGGGCAGCCGAGAATGGGTGCGCGATACACGGCTTCGATCAGCGACGTAAAATCATCGTGTGAAAACCAGCTCGATAACATCCGGTGATTTGCGGGTTCGGGTGTGCATGAACCGATCCGCACCAGTGCGGTCTCCTGGCCGAATTTTTCGAAGTACATGCGTGCCAGCGCCTCGCCGAAGCATTTGGAAACACCATAGAGCCCGTCAGGGCGAAACGGAACGTCGTGTGTCAGTCGCTCGGTCTGCGCGTAGTAGCCAATCGTATGATTGGAACTTGCAAACACGATACGGGGCTGTCCGTGCGCCCGTGCGGCTTCATAAAGATTGTAAAGGCCGATGATGTTGCCCTGAAGGATCTGCTCGAAGGGGCGCTCCACCGAAACGCCGCCGAAATGGATGATGCCGTCGCAACCAGCCACCATGTCCTTGACTGCGGCCGCATCGGAAAGGTCACATTGAACACATTCCTCATTCAGGCCCGGCTTTCCCAGAGGTGCAATGTCGGCAACCCGGATGACGTCGGCAAGATGTGCGAGGCGCTGTCGCATAACCTGGCCAAGCTGACCTGCCGCTCCGGTAACAAGAAGCCGTTTCATTGCAAATTTCCTCCAGCAAACAGGATGCGGTCATTCGGTCCCGTGGGCCTATTGACCTTGTCATACATATCGTACAATAAGTGGATAACATATATTATGTGTTTCTTGCAACAACCCCAAGGAGGAGTTTCATGCTAACCGTCGAAACGCGGCAGGCCGTCAATCCAGAGTTTGCCAAAACGCTCGATACGGAGGGGCTTCGCAAGCATTTCCTCGCAAATGACATGTTCCGCTCGGGCGAAATCCGGCTTATTTATACCCATTACGACCGCTTCGTTATGGGTGGCGCGGTGCCAGATGGTGCGTCGCTGACATTGGATAAGGTCGAAGAAACGAAGACTCCGTCATTCCTGGATCGGCGCGAAATGGGTATCGTCAACGTTGGCGAGACCGGAACCGTGAGTGCTGGCGGTGAAACCTATACCTTGAACCGCGGTGATGTCCTTTATCTTGGTGCAGGCTCCGGTGCCGTAACATTTGCTGGCCAAGGTCGCTTCTACATCACGTCATGCCCGGCCCACCGCAGTCTTCCGGCCAAGCTCGTCACCATTGCTGACAGCAAGGAAGTCAAACTGGGTGCGGTCGAAACATCGAACAAGCGTACAATCAACCAGTTCATCCACCCGCTTGTCATGGAAAGCTGCCAGCTCGTGCTGGGATACACGATGCTGGAAGAGGGCTCGGTCTGGAATACGATCCCTTCGCACGTGCATGATCGCCGCATGGAGGCTTACCTCTATTTCGGAATGGATGAGAAGTCTCGCGTGCTGCATCTGATGGGCGAGCCGCAGGAGACGAGGCACCTCTTCATCTCCAACGAAGAAGGTGCGATTTCTCCGCCCTGGTCCATTCATTCCGGCGCGGGCATCGGCTCCTACACGTTCATCTGGGCCATGGCCGGCGATAACGTCGACTATACCGACATGGACTTCATTCAGCCGGGGGACCTGAAATGACAAATCCCTTTTCGCTTCAAGGGCGTAAGGCGCTTGTAACAGGTGCAAACACCGGTCTTGGGCAAGCGATAGCAATCGGATTGGCGGCTGCCGGTGCGGAGGTGGTCTGCGCTGCGCGCCGTGCGCCCGACGAGACGCTCGAGATCGTCGCCAAAGAGGGCGGTAAGGCGAGCGCGCTCCTCATCGACTTCGCTGACCCGCTTGCGGCCAAGGACGTCTTTGAAGGCGCTGGTTTCGATATCCTGATCAACAATGCTGGCATCATCCGGCGTGCCGATTCGGTCGAATATTCGGAGGCGGATTGGGACGACGTGATGGACGTCAATCTCAAGGCGTTGTTCTTCACGACCCAGGCCTTCGCAAAGGAACTTCTGGCATCGGAGAAAACCGGCAAGGTGGTCAATATTGCCTCGCTCCTGTCGTTCCAGGGTGGCATCCGTGTTCCAGCCTATACGGCTGCCAAACATGGTGTCGCCGGTTTGACCAAGCTCCTTGCAAACGAATGGGCGGGCAAGGGCATCAATGTCAATGCCATAGCGCCCGGTTACATCGAAACGAACAATACCGAAGCCCTGCGTGCCGATGCTGCGCGTAGCAAGGCGATTCTCGAGCGTATCCCTGCCAACCGGTGGGGGCGTTCCGAAGATATCGCTGGTGCGGCTGTGTTCCTGTCGTCGCCGGCTGCGAACTACATTCACGGCGCAATTCTCAATGTCGACGGAGGCTGGTTGGCGCGCTGATGCGCCAACCAAAAAAATTCATCATACAAGTTGTATGATGAGTTGTTGACAAAGGTAGGGTAGGCTGCTTAATTGCGGCGAGTGGATTTACAAAGGACTTCTGAAATGACCCCTGAACAGATCAAGGCCGCGCTGGGCTCCGGCCTCCTCTCTTTCCCTGTAACGCACTTCGATGCTGAAGGCCGTTTTGCCGGGGATAGCTACAGGGCGCATGTCGAATGGCTTGCGGGCTACAAGGCACCGGTGCTTTTTGCTGCCGGCGGCACGGGCGAATTCTTCTCGCTGAAGCCCAGCGAAATTCCTGGCATTGTTTCGGCTGCAAAAGAAGTGTCAGGCGAAACTGCGATCGTTTCGGGTTGCGGCTACGGCACGGACATTGCAATTGATATTGCTCAATCGGTCCAGAAGGTCGGTGCAGATGGCATCCTGCTTCTGCCGCACTACCTCATCGACGCGCCGCAGGAAGGCCTCTACGCCCACATCAAGAAGATCTGCCAGTCGATCGATATCGGCGTCATGGTTTATAACCGCGACAACTCGGTGCTGCAGGCAGATACACTTGCCCGCCTTTGCGATGAATGCCCGAACCTGATCGGTTTCAAGGACGGTACCGGCGATATCGGCCTGGTGCGCCAGATCACCGCAAAAATGGGTGATCGTCTGATGTATCTCGGCGGCATGCCAACGGCTGAACTGTTTGCCGAAGCCTACCTTGGTGCTGGTTTCACCACCTATTCTTCGGCTGTCTTCAACTTCGTTCCGGGTCTTGCCAACGAGTTCTACGCGGCCCTTCGCGCCGGCGACCGTGCGACGTGCGAGCGTATCCTCGTTGACTTCTTCTATCCTTTCATGGCGATCCGCAATCGCGCCAAGGGTTATGCCGTTTCCGCCATCAAGGCAGGTGTACGCCTGCAAGGCTTCAATGCCGGTCCAGTGCGCTCGCCGCTCAAGGATCTGACGGAAGAAGAAGTCGGCATGCTCGACAAGCTGATCGGCGCGCAAAAGCGCAAGGCCTGATAGGGGTGAAAGGGGAGGAGAGCCCATGAAGATCACCGCTGTCCGTACGCATTTGCTCGAACACCGCCTGGATACGCCTTTCGAGAGCGCATCCATGCGGTTCGATCGGCGGGCCCATGTCCTGGTGGAAATCGAATGCGATGACGGAACCGTCGGCTGGGGCGAATGCCTCGGTCCGGCGCGTCCGAATGCGGCCACCGTCGCAGCCTATTCCGGCTGGCTGATCGGCAAGGATCCGCGTGAGACAGAAAAGATCTGGGCAATCCTCTACAATGCCCTACGTGATCAGGGGCAGCGCGGTCTGACTTTGACTGCGCTGTCCGGTATCGACATCGCGCTTTGGGATATCAAAGGCAAACATTACGGTGCATCCGTTTCGATGCTGCTTGGCGGTCGCTGGCGTGAAAGTGTCAAGGCCTACGCGACCGGAAGCTTCAAGCGCGATGGTGTCGACCGCGTTTCTGACAACGCGGCCGAAATGTCCGAACGCCGCAAACAGGGGTTTCATGCCTGCAAGATCAAGATCGGTTTCGGTCTTGAAGAAGATCTGGCGGTGATCAAGGCTGTGCGCGAAGCAATCGGGCCTGATATGCGTCTGATGATCGACGGCAATCACGGTTATACGGTTCAGGAAGCCATCACGGTTGGCAACCGGGCAGCGGAATATGGCATTGACTGGTTTGAAGAGCCGGTCGTTCCCGAGCAGCTCGATGCCTATGCTCGCGTTCGCGCCGGACAGCCAATTCCGGTTGCAGGCGGCGAGACGTGGCATTCCCGCTACGGCATGTGGCAGGCCCTTTCGAGCGGGGCCGTCGATATTCTGCAGCCTGATCTCTGCGGATGTGGCGGTTTTTCCGAGACGCAGAAAATTGCGACACTTGCGACACTGCACGGCGTTCGTATCGTGCCGCACGTCTGGGGGACGGGCGTGCAGATTGCCGCCGCATTGCAATTCATGGCAGCCATGACGCCGGACCCGGTTCGCGTTAACCCGATCGAACCAATCATGGAATTTGACCGCACCCATAATCCTTTCCGGCAGGCGATCCTGAAGACCCCGATTGAGGCGGTGGACGGTGTTGTCGCCATCCCGAATGCGCCTGGCCTCGGCATTGAGATCAATCGTGAGGCACTTCAACAGTTCAGGATGCCTGACGCATGAGCGCGCTCGAACGCAAACTCTCAGGTGTTGCACCGTCCCCTGCCTTTCCAAGGGGGGCGGTCGACGCACAGATGCATATGTATCTTCCCGGATATCCGGCGCTTGCCGGTGGTCCAGGCCTCCCGCCGGGCGCGTTACCGCAGCCGGACGATTATCGCAAGCTGATGACATGGCTCGGTGTTGACCGGGTGATTATCACGCAGGGCAACGCGCATCAGCGCAACAACGACAACACTCTGGCTTGCGTTGCGGCTATGGGCGATGTTGCGCGCGGCGTGGTGATCATCGATGACACGACGACGGATACCGATATCGAGCGTCTTTCGGCTGCCGGCGCAGTTGGTGCCCGGATCATGGATCTGCCGGGAGGAGCGGTAGATCTTTCCTATCTGGAATCCGTCGATGCACGGGCGGTTTCTGCAGACTGGATGATTGCGATCCAGTTCGACGGCAACAATCTTCTCGAACATCTGCCGCGGCTGGAGAAAGTGCGTGCACGTTGGGTGTTCGATCACCATGGCAAGTTCTTCAAGGGGATCGACCCGGAAGGCCCGGAGGTTGCAGCACTTTTGAAGCTGATCGACCGCGGAAATGTCTGGTTCAAGTTCGCCGGCGTTTACGAGAGCGCACGCCAGGCCTGGCCTTATGACGATGTCGGGGCGTTTTCGCGCCGGCTCGCCCGCCACGCACCAGAGCGGATCGTCTGGGGGACCAACTGGCCACATAATTCGATCAGGGAGACGGCGCTCTATCCTGATGACGCGCGTTTGGCAGACCTCGTCCTCGGATGGCTGCCGGATGAAAAGGCGCGCCATCTGGCACTGGTGGAGAACCCAGAAGCGTTGTTCAAGTTGCCGCCGTTTTCGGCTGTTTAATGAATTTTGATACCGGTGGAAGGGGAATGGCTTCTACGGGCGAATTTCTATGAAAGGTCTTGCATACCGGCCCGGACGGGCGGGAAAATTCGGTCAATGATCCTGGGGAGGGTCTGGCCGTACAACGGAGGAGGAAGACAATGAAAAAGATAGCAGGCATGCTTTGTGTCGCCATGGGTATGGCGCTTTCCGGCATTTCGGCACAGGCGCAGGAAATTACCTTGCGCTCTGCCGACATTCACCCTGACGGTTATCCGACCGTCGAAGCGGTGAAATACATGGGTGAGCTCCTCGCAGAGCGATCCAAGGGACGCATCAAGGTTCAAGTTATGAACAACGCCGTCCTTGGTGGTGAAAAGGACACGATCGAACAGACCCGTTTCGGCGTCATCGATATGAACCGCGTCAACGCAGCGCCCTTCAACAACCTGGTCAAGGAAACAACCGTTCTTGGTCTGCCGTTTTTGTTCCGCTCGACCGAGCACATGCACAACACCGTAGATGGCCCGATCGGTGACGAGGTGCTTGCAGCGTTCGAACCGCATGGCCTTGTCGGTCTTGCGTTTTATGATTCCGGCGCGCGCTCGTTCTACACCACGAAAAAGCCTATCGAGAAACTGGCAGACCTCAAGGGCCTGAAAATCCGGGTTCAGCAGTCAGACCTCTGGATTTCGATGATGCAGGCTTTTGGTGCCAACCCGACGCCGATGCCGATGGGTGAGGTTTATTCTTCACTTGAGACAGGTGTTGTCGACGGTGCTGAAAACAACTGGCCGTCCTACGAGTCCGCACGTCACTACGAAGTCGCCAAGAATTACACTCTGACGGAACATTCGCTTAATCCGGAAATTCTCGTAATCTCCAAGGTCACCTGGGACAAGCTGACGCCGGAAGACCAGGCGCTTGTTCGTCAGGCTGCCAAGGATTCTGTCGGCAAAATGCGCGAATTGTGGAGCGCCCGCGAGAAGGCGTCCGAGGAGAAGGTTCGTGCCGGTGGCGCCAATGTCATCAAGGTGAACAAGGAGGAATTCGCCGCCGCGATGGCGCCGGTCTACGACAAGTTCGTCACCGATCCGAAGATGAAAGATCTTCTGGAACGCGTCAAAGCGGTCAAGTGATCACAGGAAAGCCGGCTCTGGGGACAGGGCCGGTTTTTTCTTGGCGTGCCTCAATAGAGGAGGAAAAACACAATGCGACATTTTATGAGGGCGATACGCCCGGTGCTTGGTGTCCTTAGCCGAGCATCCCTTTATATTGCGGGGATCGGCATGATCGCCATGACGCTGATCGTCGGATGGCAGGTCTTTGCCCGTTACATCCTGAATGACTCTCCAAGCTGGTCCGAACCACTCTCCCTGCATCTGATGTCATGGTTCATCATGCTGGGTGCCGCTGTTGGCGTTCGTGAGAGCGTCCACTTGGGACTGGATATCGTCCGGTATCTGATGCCGCCACGCGTGCAGGTCGGTATGGACATGACAAGCCTTGCGCTGATCTTCTTTTTTGGCGTCGGCATGGCGTGGTACGGCACGTCTCTTTCCATGGGGACCTGGACGGCGACGATCCCGGTTCTGGGCTGGCCGGGCGGAGTTGATTTCTTCCCCCTGATTGCCGGTGGCTTCCTGATTGCGCTGTTTGCGGCAGAACGTTTCGTCGATCTCGCCATCGGTGAAGATATTGCAGCTGACGTTCTCGTGCAGGAGGCGGCATAATGGCCTACGCTATCCTTTTTGGTGTCTTTACCTTGCTGATGATGATCGGCACGCCGATCGCATTCTGCCTGGGCATCGCGTCCTTTGCCACGGTCCTTTATCTCGGGCTGCCACCTATCGTGGTGTTCCAGCAGATGAATTCCGGGATGAATGTCTTTGCCATGATGGCGATCCCGTTTTTCATCTTCGCAGGCGACCTGATGGTTCGTGGTGGGATCGCCAACCGGTTGATCCGCTTTGCAGCCGGCCTTGTCGGTCATCTTCGAGGTGGACTTGGTCAGGTCAACATTGTCGCCTCGACGCTTTTTGGCGGGATCTCGGGATCAGCCGTCGCCGATGCATCGGCTGTGGGGGGATTGATGATCCCGCAAATGGCCAAGCGTGGTTATGATCGCGACTATGCCGTCAACGTCACTGTTAACGCCGCCATCATTGCCTTGATGATCCCGCCATCCCACAACATGATCCTCTATTCGATTGCCGCGGGCGGTAACGTCTCCGTTGCCGATCTTTTCACGGCAGGCATCATTCCAGGACTTCTCCTGGCGTTGGCGCTCATGGTCACGGCTTATATCGTTGCGCGTCGCAAGGGATATCCGTCTGAGCCGTTCCCGGGCTTTTCGAAGCTGATGTATTATCTCCTGGCGTCTTTCCCAGGAATTCTTCTGATCGGCATCATCTTTGGTGGTGTACGTTCCGGCGTCTTCACGGCGACGGAAAGTTCATGCATTGCCGTGCTTTATGCTTTTCTCGTCGCGATGCTGGTGTATCGGGAGCTGGACTGGCACGGTTTTGTCGAAGCCGTCATGGGGGCGGTCCGCACCACCGCGATGGTGTTGCTTGTTATTGGCACGGCTGCGTCCTTCGGCTGGCTGATGGCGTTCCTCCAGGTGCAGACGCTGATGATTGCGGCAATCAGTGCGATCTCCGACAATCCAATCATTGTTCTCCTGGTCATCAACGTCATCTTGCTCGTGCTCGGAACGTTCATGGACATGGCGCCGATGGTGATTATTTCGACGCCGGTTCTATTGCCGGTCGTCAAAGCCTTTGGCATTGACCCGGTTCATTTCGGCGTCGTCATGATCCTAAATGCCGGTATCGGTCTCAACACACCGCCCGTTGGGACGGTTCTGTTCGTCGGATGTGCTGTGGGAGGGATTTCAATCCGCGAGGCGATGCGCACCATCTGGCCGTTCTTCGGGGCAAGCGTCGCGGTTCTTCTTGCCGTCACCTATATCCCCGCGCTTTCGCTCTGGCTTCCCTCACTTTTCCGGTAAGCGATTATCGTCTCCAAATCAGAAGCCTCGCTAAACCAGCGGGGCTTTTTCAGTCTGTTGGGCCAGCGCTTCCTGTTGTTCGCGCTCGTCGAGTTGCAAAAGGTTACCGTGCCTGCTTCGTCTGATCTTGTTCATGTGATCGCGTGGACTGAGCCCAAGTGTTCTCTTGAACATACGTGAAAAATAATAGGGATCGGTATAGCCGACCTCTACTCCCGCCGAAGCAACTGAAAGCCCCGCTTCGAGGAAATGCATGGCACGTTCCATACGTTTGAACTCCTGATATTTTCTCGGCGTCCTCCCGACTCGCTTCTGGAATTCCCGCAGGAAATAATCCCGATTGTAGGGCGCAGCCTCGGTCGCAGTTAAAGCGATGTCCGGATCGAGAGGGTTGGCCGAGATCATCGTGACAGCTTTCATGACGGCGAGATCAAGTGCTTCCGCCCCTTCCGGCTGAAAGCTCGGGCGGTCGATCCAGCCGAGGAACGCATCATCGATGAATGCGATCAACAGCACCATGAACAGATGGTGCTGGAGAAGGGTGACGGAGGACGGCGGTGCGCTTTGGCGATAATGGCGGGCAAGTGGTTCGAGCAACGGCCAGCGACTGAGATGAAGCTTTGGCTTCAGATCCATCTGCGCGATCAGGTTGTGCCGTCCGTAAATGTCGAGCGTGAAATGCTGGGCGATACCCCGATAGGTCGTCGTCTTTTCATTCCAGCCGACAAAACGTTGTCCTCTGGAAATCAACATGGCGTCACCTGGCTCGAGCACACGCGGCTCACCGTCCACCAGATAGTGCCCCTGTCCTTCAAGGCAGATGATGAGGTCATCGACCTGATTGGACTTGTCGATTTGCCAGGTACGTGAATGTTCCATCTTGATCGTGGCACGCGTCAGGTTGAGCGTGAGAGCGGCAGGCGGAATGGTGGATAGAATTCCACCTTCGATTTCGTCCATCTTTTTCCTCCTCTTTGTTAATTCACCTTCCTAGCGAATTTTGGTTTTTATACAACATAAACCGCCTACCAGCGCTGCATCGATCCGGGAGGAGATGGAGTGCGGCGAACCGCGCATTTGCACGTGCTTCGCTGGCCGCTTCGGGAGAATCACTTGTACGAAATTGTATTCAGGAATACGTGCCTCTTCGAGGCGCGGGGGGGAGCGTTATGAAATCTCAACGCCTTCTGGGGCTGGGGTATCTCGCGCCCTATATCATCGGACTGCTGGTCTTTACCGCAATTCCGTTTCTCGGCTCTCTCTATCTCAGCTTCACGCGCTACGATCTGATGAGCGACCCGACCTGGGCGGGGCTTGCCAATTACGAGCGCCTGTTTACCCGTGACCGCACCTTCATGAAGTCGTTGAACGTGACATTGTTCTACGTCTTTCTGACCGTGCCGCTGAAGCTTGCCTTCGCGCTCTTCATTGCCGCGATCCTCAATTACAGATTGCAGTTCATCAATTTCTTTCGCACGGCCTTCTATGTTCCGTCGATCCTCGGCGGCTCGATCGCGATTGCCGTATTGTGGCGCTACATGTTTGCCTCAGAAGGGCTCGTTAACATGGCGCTGGGTTATGTCGGACTGGGTCCGGTTGACTGGTTCGGTGACCCGACAAATGCGCTCTTTACCATCACGCTTCTGCGTTGCTGGCAGTTCGGCTCGGCAATGGTGATCTTTTTGGCGGCGCTGCAATCCATCGACAAGTCGCTCTATGAGGCGGCGGCGATCGACGGTGCCGGGAAGGTCAGGACATTCATCTTCATAACCTTGCCTCTTCTGACGCCGGTGATCTTCTTCAACCTCATCATGCAGATGGTTCAGGCGTTCCAGGAGTTCAACGGGCCCTACATCATCACCCAAGGCGGGCCCTTGAAGTCCACCTATCTTCTGCCCCTCTACATCTATGACGAGGCGTTCAAGAAGTTCAACATGGGCTATGCCTCTGCCATCGCATGGGTCCTCTTCACCATCATCACCGTGCTGACCCTCGTAGCCTTCTGGTCTTCGAAGAAATGGGTCTATTACGCCGGCGACAAGCGGAACTGATCTCATGACGGATGTTTTAACCCTCAACGAAGTCCAGGCCGCCCGTCGCGCCAAGCTGAACCTGATTTCCACCAGCATTCGCTATGTGCTGTTGTTTGCGGTCGGACTTTTGATGCTCTACCCGCTCATCTGGCTGGTGGGAGCAAGCTTCAAGACGAATTCGGAGATCTTCTCCGGAGCCGGCTTCATCCCTGAAAATCCGACCCTCGACGGTTATATCCGTGGCTGGGAAACCTCGACGCCCTATACGTTCGGCAGGTTCTTCTGGAACTCGTTCCTGATCATCTTGCCGAAGGTTATCGGAACGGCGATTTCGTGCACGATGGCAGCATATGCTTTCGCCCGTTTCGATTTTCCATTGAAGAAGATCCTGTTCGGCTCGGTCATCGCCATTCTGCTTCTGCCGAATGTCGTCACCCGTATCCCGCAATACATCCTCTTCCGCGATCTCGGCTGGCTGGATAGCTTCCTTCCGCTTTGGGTTCCCTCGGCCATGGCCGGTGACGCGTTCTTTGTCTTCATGCTGGTGCAATTTCTTCGTTCTCTCCCGTCCGACATGGAAGAGGCGGCTCGCGTGGACGGAGCAAACAGTCTGCAGACCCTCGTCTACATTGTCGTACCAATGCTGGCGCCGGCGCTGATTTCAGTATGTCTGTTTCAGTTTATGTGGACGATGAACGACTTCCTGGGGCCGCTGATCTACCTGTCTTCGGTCGACAAATATCCGGTGAGCCTCGCGCTCAAACTCTCCATCGATACCACCGAGGCGTTCGAGTGGAACCGCATCCTGGCGATGTCGGTCCTGACGATTGCACCTGCGCTGATCGTCTTCTTCGCAGCCCAACGGTATTTCATTGAAGGGATCTCGTCTGGCGGGGTCAAAGGTTAAAATGGCACGCGTTCAACTCAAAAACCTCGAAAAGACCTACGGTAACAGCTTCAAGGCCGTGCATGGCATAAATCTCAATATCGAGGACGGCGAATTCATGGTGTTCGTCGGTCCATCCGGTTGTGCGAAGTCCACCACGCTGCGCATGGTCGCGGGCCTCGAAGAGATCAGCGGCGGGGACATCGTGATCGGTGACCAGCGGGTCAATGACCTGCCACCGGGCAAGCGCTCCATTGCCATGGTCTTTCAGAACTACGCGCTTTATCCGCACATGAAGGTGCGCGGAAATCTCGCTTTCGGCCTGAAGATCGCAGGCGTTGCCAAGCCGGACATCGAAAAGGCAATCGACAACGTTGCCCGCATTCTAGAGATTGAACCGCTGCTTGACCGGTTGCCGAAGCAACTCTCCGGTGGTCAGGCCCAGCGCGTCGCTCTCGGTCGCGCGCTTATCAAGAAGCCCGGTGTCTTCCTTTTCGACGAACCTCTTTCCAACCTCGATGCGAAACTCCGCGCCTCCATGCGGGTGCGGATCACCGACCTGCATCGGCAATTGAAGGCGGAAGGGCTTTCATCGACGGTCATCTATGTAACGCACGATCAGACCGAAGCCATGACGATGGGTGACCGTATCTGCGTTATGCAGACGGGTCGCATCATGCAGGTCGCGACGCCGAAAGAGCTCTACAATCATCCGGCCAATCTCTTCGTCGCAGGTTTCATCGGTAGCCCCGAAATGAACCTCATCGACATTGGTATCGAAGGCGGAGAATTCGTTATTGCCGGTCAACGCCTGCCGATTGGGAAGCACCTCGAAAATCGACTTTCGCGCCGTCCTGCCGATGCTGTCATCGGGATCCGACCGCAGCATTTTTCGCTTGCTGCAAAAGGCGATGGTCCCGTCCTCAGCGCTAAGCTGACCAATGCAGAATTCATGGGCCATGAGGTTTATCTGCATGCCGATCTACAGGGCCAGAAGCTCGTGAGCGTCGTCGGGGCAGCGGAATTCGAGGCGCTTGGTTCGGACGGCGTCGTCCACCTTCGACCCGACCCGGAGAAACTGCATATTTTTGACAAGGCCGACGGCCGCAATGTCTCGCTTTGAGGAAGAGACCTGCGTGCCTGATATTTCGTGGAGGAGAAACACAATGAAAATAGCAAAAACGATGGCAATGCTTGCGGGTGTCGCCTATGCGGCAATGGCCGTTTCCAGCCCTCTCAGTGCAGCTGAGCTGCGCATGTCCTGGTGGGGTGGCGAAAGCCGCCACGTCGCGACGCAGAAGGCGATTGCCGCTTGCGGCGAAAAATACGGTCACACCGTCAAAGGTGAATTTACGGGCTTTGATGGTTACCTTGAAAAGCTCACTACGCAGATGGCCGGCAAGACCGAGGCGGACATTGTGCAGGTCAACTGGCCGTGGCTACCGCTTTTTTCGAAGAATGGCGAAGGATTTGCCGATCTCCGTCAGCTGAAACCGCTCGATCTGTCGCAGTGGGATGCTTCCGATCTTGACGCAGGATCGATGAACGGCGTTCTCCAGGGCCTATCCGTCTCGACAACGGGTCGCGTGTTCTTCTTCAACGCGACAACCTTTGAAAAGGCGGGTGTTGCCGTTCCAGCGACCTGGGATGAGTTCTTTGCAGCAACGAAGACGATTAAAGAGAAGCTCGGCAAGGACCACTATACCTTCAATGCTGTGAAGGAAACGGCGCAGCTTCTGGTAACGCTGGCAGTCGTCCAGAAGAACGGCAAGGATCTGGTAGACACAAAGACCAACCGTGTTGCCTGGACACCTGAGGAGCTGGCGGAAGGCATTTCCTTCCTTGGCAAGCTGGTCGAAACCGGCGCGATCCGGTCTCAAAAGGAAGAGGCCGCTGACGGTAACGTCAACCTCTTCGAAAAACCCTCATGGTCGGAAGGCAAGATTGCCGGATCCTATGAATGGGATTCCACCTATTCGAAATACGCCGACCCGTTGAAGGACGGACAGGTGCTGAAGCCGGTTAAAATGCTGAAACTCACAGACGGTGTCACGGAAGGCGTCTACCGCAAGCCATCCATGGTCTTCTCGATTTCGAAAAACTCGAAGAACCAGGAGGCCGCGGCCCAGATTCTCAACTGCCTGCTGAATGAACCGGAGGGCATTGATGCACTCGGGACGTCGCGTGGCCTACCAGCCTCCAAGGCTGCGGCTGCACGTCTCGGAGATAAGGGCGAGCCGGAAGTGCGCGCAGCAAATGCGATCGTCATGGCAGCGTCTGGTCCAACCGTCTCACCGTTCAACGAGCATCCGGAAATCCGGTCCGCATTCATCGACACTCTCGAGGAGTACGCATACGGCCAGATCCCGGCTGACGAGGCAGCTGAACAGATCATCGATACGGTCAACGACGTTCTGGCGAAGTTCGACTGACACAGGCAGAACAGTCCCGCCACGGGAAGCCGTGGCGGGACTGTGGAAGCCCATAAGGGTAAACACGAGACCAAATCATGCTTCGACCTACTTTAATCGCGCATTCCGCGCGAACGGCAGCTCTATGTCTACCGGTACCTGGTGCACTCTACACCCTGCCTTCAAAAATGGCGTGGCGGCTTAGCGTGCCGGGTCGAGAAAGTGAGGAGCGGCTGGGTGAGGCAGACACGGTCGTCACACTGCTGCACGACCTTGAACCGTCGACGCAATACCTCTTCGAAGCGGAAGGGCTTGAGCCGTTCGAGTTCTCGACATCGGCCTGCACCGGGCTTGTCAACGCGACAGACTTTGGAATTCTTTCCGATATCGCGCTCGATGACCTTGAGGGTGCACGAAAAAACACGGAGTGTCTTCAGGAGGCGCTCTCCAGTATCCCCGCTCAAGGCACACTCCGCCTTGGCCCAGGAAACTGGACGACCTTTCCCATCCGCCTGAAAAGCAACATGACGTTGCGGCTCGAAAAGGATGTCGTGCTTCGCGCACCGTCTCTCCGTGAAGGTTGGCCAATTCTGGCGGCCCGCGATGAACACGGCAGGATGCTTGGAAGCTGGGAAGGGCTTCCTGATGCCTGTTTTGCCGCACCCGTTCATGCCATCGCCGCAGAGAACCTTACGATTGAAGGCCATGGTGTTCTCGACGGCTCCGGCGATAAGGGAGACTGGTGGCAATGGCCAAAGGAAACGCGCAACGGCGCGCGCCGCCCACGCGGACTGCACCTTGTTTCCTGCCGTAACGTAAAGCTTTTCGGGTTCTCCATTCGCAACGCAGCCTCGTGGACGATCCATCCCCAAGGGTGCAACGATCTTACCGCGGCGGGTCTGTCCATTATGGCACCTCACGACAGCCCCAACACGGATGGTTTCAACCCCGAGAGCTGCCGTAACGTCACGATTGCAGGCATTCGCTTCTCTGTCGGAGACGATTGCATTGCCGTTAAGGCAGGCAAGCGCGGGCCAAATGGCGAAGATGACCATCTGGCCGAGACGCGCGGTGTGCACGTCAAGCACTGCCTTATGGAACGTGGCCATGGTGGGCTCGTGATTGGCTCGGAAATGTCGGGCGGTGTCCACGATGTGACAATTGAGGACTGTGAAATGATCGGGACTGATCGGGGCCTGCGTCTCAAGACAAGGCGTGGGCGAGGTGGTTCCGTTACCAATATTGCCATGCGGCGCGTGCTGTTGAACGGTGTCCAAACCGCCTTGTCAGCCAATGCGCATTACCATTGCGATGCTGACGGGCATGATGATTGGGTACAGTCCAGAGAACCGGCTGCTGTCGGCAAGGGAACGCCGGTCATTGACGGTATTGTTGTCGAGGATGTCAAAATCCAAAAGCTGGCTCACGCTGCGGGTGCGTTTCTCGGGCTTCCGGAAGCCCCCATTCGCAACGTCGATATTCGCGGCCTCACCATTCTATCTCGTAACCCATCCGCTGTACCGACGCCCCCCATCATGGCGGACCGGATCCGCCCAATGCAGCATGAGGCAATCGTCTTCGAACAGGCGGAGGTCACATGCGATGATCCCGCATTGCTAAGTTCGGCCACCGTGACATCAGAAAATGATTGAGCAAAGATATGAAACCAACTGATTACTTTGACAAGTTTGCCAATCGCTACCAGCATTACAAAGGTGGGAGCTGGTGTTACGAGGATGGATGCGTTTATCGCGGTCTCCAGTTTCTCGCCGATGCGACGGGCGAGGCACACTGGAAGAACCATCTGCATCGCCTCGCAGACGCGCAGATCGCCGAAGACGGAACGCTTGCGGGATATTCGCCGGAGGAGTTTAACATTGACCATATTCTCGCCGGTCGTGTGCTCTTCCCATTGGCGGAAGAATCAAAGGATTCACGCTATCTTGTAGCGGCCGATCACCTAGCGGGACAGTTGGCAAATCATCCGCGTATCCGCTCGGGAAATTACTGGCACAAAAAGCGCTATCCGCATCAGGTCTGGCTGGATGGGCTTTATATGGGGCTTCCGTTTCAGATCGAATATGCCCAAGCGACCGGCAGGCCCGAACTCATCGTCGATGCCTTGCAGCAGTTCTCGACTGCGCTTGCCCTGACCGCTAATCCTGCCGGGCTTTATGTGCATGGCTACGACGACAGTCGCGATCAGCGTTGGGCTGACCCCGTCACGGGGCATTCGCCGGCATTGTGGGCACGTGCCGTTGGCTGGCTGTCGATGGCGCTTGTCGACGTACTTGCCATTTTGCCTGACGATGCGGGAACGGCGTCCCTGCGCAAGCGTACACGTCACCTTCTTGCGGATATCGTGGCGCGGCAGACGAATAATGGTCTCTGGATGCAGGTGCTCGACGCGCCTGATTTGGTCGGAAACTATGAAGAGACATCTGCTTCTGCGATGTTCTCATACGCCTTGTTAAGAGCGGCCCGTCTCAATCTTGTCGAAGGAGAGGAGGCGAAAGCGCTAGTCGTTGCGGGCAGACGCGCACTCGATGCACTCCTTCGTACGAAGCTGGTGCAGGATGAGGACGGTATTACAAGGCTGTCCGGCATCGTGCACGTAGCTGGACTAGGCGGTTTCGAAGGCAATTACCGGAGCGGTACTCCGGAATATTACCTGACTGAGCCGGTTGTTTCTGACGACGCAAAAGGCGTTGGGCCGTTGATGATGGCTTACGCGGAAAGTTTGCTCCTGCGATGACATCGTGCCTTGAGTTGAATTGCGGGAGGTGCCTTCCGCAGTTTATATTCAGTCTGCAGGGCCGAATGTGGACTTCCTCTCTGTTCCAACAGCCCTATTGGCTGGACCGTGCCCTCGATAGTGTCATCCAGTCTTAGTCCAAATTCTCTGAAGGTGGACGTACGCCCAATGAGACAGAAATGACTGATTGGGCGGGTTTTTTGCACGATTGGCAAACTTTTCGCTCATTTAGGAAGTTCGACCGGTTTCCCCTGGCCGAAATCAATCGGCCACCGGCAATAGGATCTTGTCGGCTTTACGCACAAAAATCAAACTGTGACCGACACGCTTTATGTCACAAATAGCGCATATTATGTTACTATCCGAAAGTCCTACAAACGGAGTTTTGAATATGAATGTTTCAATCGGTGACCGCTGGGAAACCTTCGTGTCCAATATCGTGAAAGATGGACGATACGGATCTGCCAGCGAAGTCGTTCGAGAAGGTTTGCGTCTCGTTGAAGAACGCGAACAAAAGCTTCGTGCACTCTCGGCGATGCTCAATAGATCGATCGATGAAGGCGGTGAGGCGTCGGAGGCCGACATTGACAACGCTCTTGAAGCAAAAGCAGCCCAGCTTTCGAAAGAAGGCTTTTGAGGGTGCCGAAGTTCAGAATGCTGCCATCGGCGCTTGGAGATCTTGTTGCTATTTTTGAATATGTCACTCGACAGAGCGGTAGTGTCGTCGTCGGTCGGCGCTTTGTGGGCGAAATTCGCCAGAAGTGCCGCTCACTTGCGTGACTGCCAGCCACACTCGGTCGAACGCGGCCCGAACTACATGCCGATATCCGGAGCTTCGCATTCAGAGGATATGTCATCTTCTTCCGGTATCACGATAACTACTTTGAGGTGGTGAACATCATCTAAGGGCACCGCGACATCGACAGCGTTTTCGGATCGCACGACATCGACGAGTAGGAGCATTTCCGCCACAAGCTCTAGTCTCAAATCAAGCGCGCTGCCTTACCGGTCCGCCTCGTGGCGTTGAAATAGCTGGAGGCCTGCTGAACCGAACGGTGGCGTGACTGCTCCATCGCCTCGGGCAGGGGAACGCCACGATTGGCGGCTTCGGTCAGATAGCCGGACCGAAGCCCTGGGCGGAAAAGTCTTCCGGATTTAATCCGGCCATGACTGCCCTCTGCTTGAGGATAGCGTTGACCGACTGCGGATCAAGGCCGTGGTAGGAAACGGTCCCCCATCGTCCGATCCCGCGAAACACGCTACCACCGTCATTCTTCGCCGCCGTCAGCCAGGTTTTGAGAGCCTCGACCGGTCAACCGGTTAGATAAACGACCTCATCCTCCTTACCGCTGGCCGTCTTGGTGCGGCCTAGGTGGATGGCGAGAGACGGGAGGGGAGGGCCGTCCTCTACCGGGATCGGTTCCTCTTCTGTCAACTGCTGGGAGAAGTCACCGAGCAGACTAAGACAGCACTCGTGGCGTGGCTTCCCTTCATTAGAAGGAGGTGGCAGCTATCACTTCCCAAGCCGCCGAAACAGGTAGCAACATCTGTCAACGAGGCAGTATGCGCTGATCGTCTAGCGATAGGTCGCGTCCCTTGGTCTGGACATCAACGCCTACCGAACCAATCCATGAGGAGAACCAAGGCAGCGCAGATTGAAAAGAAAATGGGCAACCTTCGCGCAGTCCAGATTCTGCTCGGTCGTACGAAGCTGTAAAGCACCGTTCGTTGCCTTGGAGTCGAAGTTGACGACGACCTTGGAATTGCAGATTGAGCTGTAGGGTTTGGACCATCGGCGCTAGCCGGTGGCCGTCCTTGTCACAACGGCGCTTGTAGCCTTGGATAAATCCGCATGATAGGCCGCTGTTATGCCTTGAAATCAGCCGTTTTCCTTCAGGGTGTTCTGGGAGTGGCCGTCAGATGTTGTCGACGCCACGGGATCTGTTCACTAGGGACATCGGCTGCTCGTACGAGCAACTCGTCAGGAAGGTGCATGGACGCTTCGGTAAACGATTTCCTGTGCGCGCCGACGGGGAGTTTTGTCGTGAAAGGGAGGCGTTTTGACTGGAACTGCGGAAGTGGATCCCGCAGTTCATGTTCGGCCAGTCGGTTTGTTGCACGACCTAGAATTTGCGGCTGATCGACAGCTTGAAATTGCGCCCTGGCATCGCAGCGATGCCATCGCTCAGATAAGGCATGTAATACTTATCAAAGAGGTTATCGATTGAGGCATGGACCTCGGTGCCGGCAAATTTACCCTCCTTTGGTGTCCAATCGAGCGCAATGCCGTGAACTGCATATCCGAGGCTTTCCGGGCGGGCGTAGAAGTACCCCGTACCCTGATTGACGGGAGTGCGTTCTTGATGGGCCACGAACAGACCATTCCAGCTTAGTGACAGATCCCAATCCGGAATTTTGTAGCCAAGTTGCGCCGTCGCCGTAAACGGCGAAAGATCATTTGCGTAGGTATCGGGACCGTAGACATCGTTGATCGCACCATGGCGCGATCCATTCATCCATGAAAGACCAAGATTTCCGAACACATATTCCGAATCGTAGCTGGTCGAGAACTCGAGTCCGTAAATCTTGTAAGAAGGCGTGTTCCAGTAGAATGGGACATTGTTTACACGTGCGAGGTTAGCACTACCGAAACGGCGCGTGATTGGGTTCGTGACGTGATTGTAAAACCCACCAATCGATGCACGTACGGTATCGCCACTGGTGAATACATCGTCGAACTGCTGGGAGACGCCCAGATTGAAGTTGTTGTTTCGTTCGACCTCCAAATTGCGCGATGTCGCAGATGCCGTGCTTGCCACGCTCTGGCTTGAGTAGAGTTCATCAATGACCGGCGCGCGCATCGCGTATGCCCAGTCAGCATAGAATGTCGTATTGGGTGTTAACTCCCAACGGGCGCTGAGTGCTGGCGTCGCCCCGCTGTGGGAAACGGCGGAGTAATCATGACCAGCAAGAGGATTGTTGTAACGGGGGGCTGCGTTCGGAACTCCCTCGGAGCGAACGTGGTCGAAGCGTATCCCCGGTGTTACCTTGAAGGTGTCGGTGAAGCCGATCTCATCCCGGAAAAAAGCTGAGATCGTCTCCTGCGTGCCCTCAGGTTTGATCCAGGACGCATAATGTCCATAGTTGTACTGGGCACTCGTTCGGTTGCCGATGTCAAACATTAGCGAATCGCGGTCATGGCGCATGTACTGGACGCCGTAATTGGCGACGTGCGAGACACCACCGAGTTCGAAATTGGAGGTGTTTTCTGCTTCAAGTTTGAAGTCTGTATATTTCGTCTCGTCGTTCATGCCACCAAGTGAGGCTGTAGGTACAAAGCCGGCAATTGTCGGGCGTGTCATATCGAGGCTGGTCGCCGAGAAGCTTGCCATCGCCTTGAAATTCACAAGGTCGCTGTCCCCGTCGTAGGCGTACTTCAAGGTGGAGGAGAAGTCTTTCATGTCGCGCCAAGCCAACGCACGCAATCTTGCTTGCTCAGCGCCGTAGCGTGAAATGCTGAAAGCCGTAACGCCAAGATCGCCGCGATTGGCCGCAAGTGGGCCGTAGTCAGCAGATTTTCCGTAAATCACCGAACCACGCAGTTCATGACCATCGTAGGCGGCCCCTGCATTAGCGGAGAAGGACGTCAGCTTGTCGTTCGAGGCGTCGTAAACCTGGCCGCCACCCACGCGAACATTATCGCTCTTGCGCCAGATCGCGGATGCCAGTGCGTCATAGGTCACAGGTCCGCCGAAATCCGATTTTCCATAAATGGCACCGGATTCAAGAAACTGGCGGTTTGCTGTTTGATAACTAGTCTTGCCCCACATGCCGAACGTCTGACCTTTGTTCAGCATGTCCGAGGCTGTCTTGCTTTCCAAGATGACGGTGCCGCCGAAGCCGCCGTTGCCATAACGAACGGACGTCGCGCCTTTCTGGATCTCTACGCGCTTTAAGAGTTCCGGATCGATAAAGACAGTTCCCTGATCATACCGTTCGAAGTTCTTGGGCGCGCCGTCGAGGAGGATGCGTGTGTCGGATTGGCGCGCGAACCCACGAATGGATAAGGTCTGCCCCTGCGCCCTCACACCGCCTCCGGCGGTCACGCCAGGCGTGCGTGACAGAAGCTGTGGCAAGGAGTTGGCTTGGGCCGCCTCAATTTTTTCTGAACTGATTTCGCTGACACTTGGAGCATCACCATTGAAGACACGACCGCTTTTGATCGTGATTGGCGCAAGAGCCGTCTCGCCGGGTTCGGTGGATGTATCTGCGGAAGACGCTGTTTTCTCCATCTTGATCGTTTTGCCACCGATGACGCGGTAGTGAATACCGGTGCCTGAAAGCAGTCTGTCGAGCGCTTCTGTCGGTGTCATTGTTCCGCTGACACGAGCAGTTCGGAGGCCGTTTGCGATCGATGCATCATAGACGAGTTGGAGCCCGGACTGGCTGGCAAGACGGTTGAGCGCGCCTGCCATGGTGCCAGCTGGCAGGTCGATGGCAACCGTCTGCATTTGCTGCGCATCGGCGCTGTGTGGAACGGCCAAGATCGCGACGCTGGCAAACAGAAGCGGAAAAAGAGTTGCTCCGCTCTTGCGGATTGCAACTGGCTTGTTTCTTTCCATCAGGGGCACCTTTCGGGTGAAGCAGATATGTTACTGCTTCCCGAACGAATGAGCCGGTTCATTAAGGACACCCCGAGGAAAAAATTAATAGAGCACTGTGAGGAAGGGACCAGCAGTCATCACCCGCACGTCGAGCGCTGTGGCCAGATCGAAGAGAGCTGTGTGCGGATCCGACAAGTCAAAATTACCCGACAGGCGTTTTTGACGAAGCTTTTCCTGCGTCACGATAATACGACCTGGAATGTAGCGCTGGAACGCTCCGACAACCTCCGCCAGCGACTTGTCCTCGAAAACAAAGCGGCCGTGTCGCCACGCACCGATCGATGTCGGATCAACCGCTTCGATCGCGCCAATCGTTCCATCCGATTTGTAGCTCACCTGCTGATTTTCCTGCAGTCGGCTGACATCATGCGGTCCCGGCAGATCAACAGAAACACTGTGCTCAAGAACAGCAACGTTTGTCATGCCGTCTTGCATGTTGACGTCGAATGCGGTGCCGAGCGCGGTGGTCGTGCCACCTGCCGCCACGACCGAGAACGGTCGCATAGCATCGGGAGCAACTTGGGCAAAGATCTCTCCACGCAACAGCAGAACCTGGCGCTCGGTTGCGGTGAAGCGCAAGGCAATGGCGGAGTTGGCATTGAGCGTTATAGTCGATCCATCTGGCGTCGTGACGATTTGCCGTTCCGCCGTGTCGGACATGTGGTCTGCACGCAGCCGCATCGGGATGTCGGCAAGATAGAGACCCGCAGCGAGCGTAACGGCGAATGCAAGGGTTGTCGCGATCTTGCCACTGGTGAGGCTGCTCTTACGCGTTGCCCGAACAACAAAGGCATGGTCGTTCGTCACCAGAAGACCCGCATCGCCCATAAGACATCGAACACGCTCAAAAGCTGCCGCGTGCTGTTCGTCGGCCGCAAGCCATGCCTCAAGATCTGCGGCAAGGACCATGTCATCCGGCCGGTCACGCTGCTGAAGGAAGAGGTCGATAGCCTGCGCGCGAAGTGCAGTCGCTGTTTTCACGGATGTGCCTGTCATAACGTGTCCTCAAGGCACTCCAGGCAATGGAGGTAGGCTTTGCGCAGATGACGGTCCACCATGTTTTTTGTAATGCCGCTTCGCTTTGAAATCTCTTCCGAATTCAGGCCGCCGATACAGCTCGCCAGGAAGACCTGTCTTCTCTGCAGTGACATCTTCATGATTGCCTGACGCAAAATGTTCAGCCGGTGCTCCCTGTCCGCAAGACTTTCGGCATCGATTACGGGTTGGGGAACAGCGAGTGCCTCCTCGGCGCTCCCGGAAAAGAGCTTCCTTTCGAACTGTTCGCGGCGAAGACGGTCAATGCCGAGATTGGCGCAGGCCCGAACCAGAAATGCGCGTATCAGCGAACGGTTTTCAGGCAATCTCGGTTTTCCGGTCAGACGCAGATACAGATCGTGGACGATCTCCTGCGAGATACCCGCCGTATGCCCACGCCGGACCATCGCCCGGCAAAGATCTTCATAGTGAAGCTGCAGAGCGTCATCGATGAGGGTGCGGGACGTGGGTTTGCTCCACATGAGGCGGGTTCCGAACGGAAAAGACTGTACTGATGAGCGGTCCATAGGGGAAAATCGGCAGGATGGCAATAAACATGAGTATTATGATCATGTATTTGTGTGGGCCAAATCCTCGCAGATGAATTTTCGAGGCAAGGCATGATGCTTTTTGTTTGATCCAGCGAAGTTCAGCGGCAAAGGTACGAGGCAGAACCTGAATCGCTAACCAGAGCTGGGATCCCATGCCGACTTTTGACAATGCCTATGCGCGTCTTTCTGATTTCGACGACATGGAAGCGGAGCTGAAGGAGACCCGCCAGCACCTTCATGCCAACCCGGAGCTTTCTTTCGAGGAGGCCGAAACGGCGCGCTACGTTGCTGACAAGCTGGAAGGTTGGGGTTATGACGTGACGCGCAATATCGGTGGGCACGGTGTTGTTGCCCGTCTCAGTGCAGGAAATGGCGGCAAGGGCATAGCCATTCGTGCGGATATGGATGCGCTGCCAATTCTAGAAGACACGGGCCTTGCCTATGCGAGCACGAGACCAGGCGTAATGCATGCCTGCGGGCACGATGGCCACACCACGGTCCTCCTCGGTGCAGCCCAGTATCTTGCAAAAACCCGGCGCTTTAACGGTACGGTCACACTGGTTTTTCAGCCAGCCGAGGAGGCGGGAAAACCGAGTGGTGCGCAAAAGATGATTGCTGACGGCCTGTTTGAGCGTTTTCCTTTCGACGCGATTTTTGGCCTGCACAATCATCCGGGGTTTGCGGAAGGCACATTCCGTCTGCGGTCTGGTCCGATGATGGCTTCGTCCGACACGGCGCACATCACAATCCGGGGCAAGGGTGGTCATGCGTCGCGCCCCCATCTGGCTGTCGATCCGATCGTAGTCGCCTGCAATCTCGTCGTGTCACTGCAGACAGTTGTCTCGCGTAGTATCGATCCGACACAGACCGCTGTCGTTACGGTGGGAACCATCCATGCCGGCGAAGTGGTCAATGTTATCCCCGAATACGCAAAACTGGGGCTCAGCATCCGTTCGTTCGATCCTAAAATCAGGGATCTCCTCGAAGAGCGTATCAAGAAGCTTGCGCGGTCAGTTGCAGAGGGGCACGGGGCAACTGTCGAGGTGGACTATGAGCGTGGTTATCCGGTTGTCGTCAATTCCGATGCCGAAACGCAATTTGCGCGTCTGGTGGCAGAGGAACTGGTCGGTGCCGACAAGGTAGCGACCTCCGATCTCATTCCTGGAAGCGAGGACTTCTCCTATTTCCTGGAGCGCAAGCCGGGAAGTTTCCTGCGGATGGGGAACGGCGAGAATTCAGCCATGCTGCACAATCCGAAATACGACTTTGCCGATGGCAACCTGACGACCGGGGCTGCAATGTGGGCGCGTCTCGTGGAACGCTACCTCGACCAAGAGGCGGTATAATCCCTTCAGTCAACCGACCGAAGGCGGCCGTCGCCATGGTGCATCATCTGTGCTAGACGAGAGACATGGATTGAAAGGGAGGGTGGCTTTCGGGAGGAGCCGCTACAGTCTCGATGCAATTTGCTGATCACATCAGGGAAATCGAAAACGTCGGGCATGGCGCAAATACCGGACGTGATGACGTTGTTGTCGAGTCATGGCGGCGATGTCTGGAAGAGTACCGCCTTGATCCTGCCAAGGCACGCGAGGCGGTCATCGTCTCTGAGACGCGCCTGCGGGAACATCGCCAGCAGGCCGAGGATCTCGTCCACATCGCAAGATCTGGCCTGGAAAGGCTCTACCGTCAGGTCGCAGAGCAAAATTACGTTCTGCTTCTTTCTGATCGTCAGGGTGTCACTGTCGAGTTTTTGGGAGATCCGTCGTTCAATAACAATCTGCGAAAGGCAGGTCTTTATCTAGGCGCAGAATGGTCCGAGCCGCGTGCAGGAACCTGTGCAGTCGGAGCGTGCATCGCAACAGGCGAAGCGCTGACAATCCATCAGTCGGATCACTTCGACATGACACATACGCCTCTCTCATGCACAGCAGCGCCGATTTACGACATGCACGGATCGCTGGCCGCGGTTTTAGACATCTCGCTTCTGAGTTCACCGATCCTCAAGGCGAGCCAGAACATGGCGCGCCATCTCGTTTCGTCTACCGTCCGGCGTATCGAACTTGCGAACCTTATGGCGCATAGCCGCCACGACCTTGTCTTGCGGTTTGCTGGCGCACCGGAATTCCTCGATGTGGACCCTGAGGCGGCAATCTCGTTGGACGGCGGTGGGCTCATCACCGGCATGACGCACGGCGGGGCCCGTATCCTGGCGTCGTCATGCGGTCTTGACTGGAGAAACATCGACGCGCTGATCGGGCAACCGGTGTCTCGATTTTTCGAAGCGGAGGTCGACGACCTCGCATCCCTGACCAGAAGCCGCTTGCCGCAGGACAGACGCATCGCTGTCCGCGATGGTTCAACGCTTTACGTGCATGCGATCGAACCGCAACAGCGCCCCATTGGCATCAAAATTCGGCGGGGTGTGCCGCATTTGTCCGCCATGGACCGCCTCGGTGGTCAGACACCAGACATCGAGACGCTGCGCCGCAAGGTGAGAAAGCTCGCACCAACAGCTTTGCCAATCCTGATTCAGGGAGAAACAGGAACCGGCAAAGAACATCTTGCTCGCATCGTGCACGAGGCAAGCGGTGTCACTGGCCGTTTTGTGGCTGTCAATTGTGCAGCAATCCCCGAACAATTGATCGAAAGTGAGCTGTTCGGATATCTGCCAGGCGCGTTTACCGGGGCGCTTGCAAAAGGACGAAAAGGTTTGATCGAGGAGGCGGAGGGCGGAACCCTTTTCCTGGACGAAATTGGTGACATGCCGCTTGCTGCGCAGAGCCGGCTTCTGCGTGTTCTGGCCGAAGGCGAGGTGCTACCGGTCGGTGGGTTGGTCGCCAGGAAGGTCGATTTCCGTGTGATGTCGGCGTCTCACAGGCCATTAGCGGATATGATCGCGGATGGCCGTTTTCGGAGCGATCTTTATTACCGGCTGAACACGGCACTTCTCACCCTCCCATCGCTCCGCGAGCGGAGCGATTTCCATTGGGTAGTTAAACGCTTGCTGGAAAAACATGCGCCCGGACGAGGACCGCTCTCCCTGTCGAGCGACGCGGAGACGGTGCTTTCTGCCTATCAGTGGCCGGGTAATATCCGTGAACTCGACAACGTCATAGCATTTGCAGGGGCAATTTGTGAAAATGGTGTAATCGAGGTGGAAGATCTCCCCGAAAGCGTCATGCCGCATCAACCGGTGAATGCACAGGGCAACCGCGAGCAGGAACTGCGGGCAGTGTTGTCGGCCTGCCAAGGCAATATTTCTGAGGCTGCACGCCGCCTCGGCATCGATCGTTCAACGCTTCATCGGCAAATGAAGCGGTACGGTATTGGAAGGCTCCACTGATGCAGACTGCAACACCTGTTGCGCCACAGGTGTTGCAATCTCGGTGATCCAAAAAAACTATCAATGATCCGGATTGCCCGGCGGGGAAGGGGTTTTCGGCCTTTCGGACCTGCTGGCATGCCTCTTGCTGCCCAATTGGCATTAAAAGCAGCCAATGGGAGAAAACATGCGCGCGCTCAGGTTTCATGCGGCCAAGGATCTGCGGATCGAAGATATTGCCGAGCCGGAAAAGCCGGGTCCCGGTCAGGTCGTTGTCCGCAACAGGTTCGTCGGAATATGCGGAACAGATCTTCATGAATATAGCTACGGCCCAATTTTCATTCCCAAAGAACCACATCCGTTTACCGGCGCCCATGGTCCCCAGGTCCTCGGCCACGAATTTGGTGGTGTTGTCGAGGCAGTTGGTGAGGGCGTAAGCAACGTCAAGGTGGGCGATCGCGTTTCGATCCAGCCACTCGTCATGCCCCGGTCCGGTGACTATTTCTCGGATCGCGGATTGTTTCACCTTAGCCCTGAATTGGCCCTGGTCGGTTTGAGCTGGATCGGTGGAGGGATGGCGCAAGCTGCGCTCGTCAATGACTATAACGTCCAGAAGATCCCGGATGACATGACGGATGAGGAGGCAGCCCTGGTTGAGCCAACCGCCGTTGCCGTCTACGCCTGCGATCGCGGTGGCGTCACCGCCGGCAATAGTGTGCTGGTCACTGGAGCCGGACCGATCGGCATGCTGACCCTGCTTGCTGCGCGTGCCGCCGGTGCCGCACAGCTTTTCGTTTCAGACCTCAACGATAAACGTCTCGACTACGCACGAGAGATTTTGCCCGACGTCATTACCATCAATCCCAAGCGCGACAACGTTGGTGATGTCGTTCGTTCCCGGACCGAGGGCAATGTCGGTTGTGATGTCGCCATTGAATGCGTCGGCAACGAACACGCGTTGAAGGCATGTGTGGACGCGGTGCGCAAGCAGGGTGTCGTCGTTCAAACCGGCCTGCACCCGCACGAAAACCCGCTCGACTGGTTCCAGGTCACTTTCCGCGATCTGGAGGTTAAGGGCTCATGGGCCTATCCCACACATTATTGGCCCAGGGTGATCAGGCTGATTGCCTCTGGACTGCTTCCGGCGAGCAAGGTCGTCACCAAACGCATCACGCTGGATACCGCCGTCAAAGAGGGGTTTGATGCCTTGCTTGATCCGGCCGGAACGCATCTCAAGATCCTGATCGATCTCTCGAAGTAAGCATCATGCTACCAGCGCCGGGAGAGGAGCCCGGCGCTTGTGGTCAAAGGTTTTGGTCGGCGCCCGCGAAACGGACGACGACTTAAGAAGTCCATCAAGCAACCATGGAGGAGATGATATGCTTGACGTTAGCCCTGCGACAAAAATCGATGCCGTACTTTCCAAGTTGAGTGAGGCCCTGGAAAGAGGAGATGTCGAAGCCGCCGTCAACCTCTTTCAGGATGAGTGCTACTGGCGCGATCTCGTGACGTTCACCTGGAACCTGAAAACCATGGAAGGACGCCCGCAGGTCAGGGACATGCTGCAAAGCCAGCTGTCTCGTATCAAACCTCGCAATTTCGTACAGGATACCAACGAAGCCGCAGGTGACGCAGGCGGCGTTACGGATGGCTGGTTCGAGTTCGAAACGGCGACGACACGTGGTTACGGTCATATTCGTCTGAAAAACGGCCTGATCTGGACGTTGCTGACGACGATGAGCGAAATCAAAGGACATGAAGAACCAAAGGGGCTTCGCCGTCCGATGGGGGCGGAACATGGTCATGGCAAAAACCGGACGAACTGGAAGGAAAAGCGCGAGAAGGAAACCGAAGAACTTGGTTACAAGACGCAGCCCTATGTTGTGATCATTGGCGGCGGACAGGGTGGTATTGCTCTCGGCGCCCGGCTTCGCCAATTGGGTGTCCCGGCGATCATCATCGAAAAGAACGAGCGGCCAGGAGATAGCTGGCGCAAGCGATACAAATCACTCTGCCTGCATGATCCGGTCTGGTACGACCATCTCCCCTATATTCCCTTCCCGGAAAACTGGCCAGTTTTTACCCCGAAGGACAAGGTCGGCGACTGGCTGGAAATGTATACGAAGGTTATGGAGCTCAACTATTGGGGCTCAACGACCTGCAAATCGGCTACCTACGATGACGCCGCAAGGGAATGGACGGTTGTCGTCGAGCGAAACGGCGAGGACGTCGTGCTGCGGCCGAAGCAACTGGTGCTTGCCACCGGCATGTCGGGCAAGGCTAATGTTCCAAAGATACCTGGGCAGGATCTCTTCAAGGGCGAGCAACAGCATTCGTCACAGCATCCTGGACCAGACGCATATGCCGGCAAGAAGGTCGTCGTCATCGGCTCGAACAACTCCGCCCACGATATCTGCGCGGCACTGTGGGAGGCTGGAGCCGATGTCACGATGTTGCAGAGGTCTTCAACACATATTGTCCGTTCAGATTCCCTGATGGAAATCGGGTTGGGTGATCTCTATTCGGAACGGGCGGTTGCCGCGGGGATGACGACGAGGAAAGCCGACCTGATTTTCGCTTCGCTGCCCTACCGGATCATGCATGAGTTTCAGATACCGCTTTACGATCGGATGCGTGAGAAAGACGCCGATTTTTATGCGGCACTCGAGAAAGCAGGCTTCATGCTGGATTGGGGTGCTGACGGCTCCGGTCTCTTCATGAAATATCTGAGGCGCGGGTCAGGCTATTACATCGACGTCGGCGCCTGCGATCTTGTCATCGACGGCTCAATCAAACTGAAGTCCGGTTCAGACGTATCACATCTCACGGAAGATGCGGTTGTGTTGAAAGATGGCAGCGAGCTCAAGGCAGACCTCGTGGTCTACGCGACCGGCTATGGTTCCATGAATGGCTGGGCCGCCGACCTCATTTCCAAGGAGGTTGCCGACAAGGTTGGAAAGTGCTGGGGGCTTGGCTCCGACACGCCAAAAGACCCGGGACCATGGGAGGGCGAGCAGCGCAATATGTGGAAGCCGACCCAGCAGGATGCCCTCTGGTTCCACGGCGGAAATCTCCACCAGTCGCGCCATTACTCCCAATACTTGTCCCTCCAGCTCAAGGCACGTCAGGTGGGGCTCGATACCCCCGTCTACGGCTTGCAACAACGCCATCATCTGAGCTGAATTCGAAGAAGCGCCGGGGAAACCCGGCGCTTTTTATTTTGCAGACTTTGGGAAAATCACTGTTTGCGCCAGGCCCGTCTTCTTGCGGTTTGCGATCGAGATTGTCGCGCCGAAACGCTCGATAATCTCCTTGGCGATCGCCAGCCCAAGTCCTGCACCCGGGACTGATTTTCGCCTCGCAGGGTCGACGCGGAAAAACGGCTCGAACACGCGTCCGATCAGCTCCTCGGGAATGCCAGGTCCATCGTCTGTGATTATCACGACGACCTCACTATCATCCTGTGTCAGGTGGATATCGGCACCCTTCCCATGGGTGACAGCGTTCAGGATGAGATTGCGCAGCGCTCTTTTTAGCGCATGCGGAGCAGCCTGGATTACGGTCGAGTTATCCGGTTTATGGAAGTCGATTGCATCCTGGTGACCAAGGTCGCCGAGTTCGCTGGTGATTTCCTCCAGCATCTTGCCGACATCAACGTCGCGAACCGGGTCCTGACTGACCTCTTCGCGAACCAGCATGATGGCGCTATCGGCAATCGCGTCGAGTTCTTCGAGATCTGCGAGCCACTTTGCCCGTTCGGCATCATCCTCGATGAACTCTGCTCGAAGCCGCATGCGGGTCATTGGTGTTCTGAGGTCGTGTCCTGCAGCGGCAACGAGGCGCATCCGGCTTTCAACGGCTGTCTTGAGGCGTGCCGTCAACGTGTTCACGGCACGCGCCGTGGCGCGAATTTCACCCGGACCTGTCTCAGGCAGATGTGGCAAAGATCCGTCAGGCCCGATGCTCTCCGCCGCGTTTTCCAGCAGGTCGAGCGGGCGCGTGATTTTTCGCGCAGCGAAGATTGAAACAAGAGCGCTACCCAGGACGATCAGCACGATCCACATGCCAAACGTTTTCCAGCCGCCGGGAGGAGGGCCAAGATTAGGGACCTCTGCCACCAGCCAACCGCCTTTCTCGAGCGCGACAGCGGCAACCGGTGCCGGATGGTTCTCGACGCGGACCACCATTGCGGCCCGACCGTTCCCCTGGATCGCGAGCGCCTTGCCAAGAAATTCGGAGAGCATGCCGTCGACATGGCCGGCCGGTGGTTCGGCCTGGACCGACAGGCCTTCGTCGGGCAGCAATGCCGGCTCGCGCTCTGCGATGGTGACAGCCAATCCAAGGAGGCGCGCGATCGGATCTATCGTAGAGAGAGGTGAGGGTGGCTGCAGAGTTTGTTGCGCCGTGAATGTCGCGAGCGCCACGACAGCAATGATAGCAGCGATGAGGAGCGCTGCTATCCGGTTTCTGAGGGAATTCATCGCTGCACCGGTTGGGATTTAACGGATACGGTCATCTGGTAACCGCCGTTTCGGACAGTTTTGAAAATGGGCGGAGCATCATCCATATCCAGCTTTTTGCGCAGGCGGCTCATCAGGACGTCGATCGACCGGTCAAACGGTCCGCGGTCCCTGCCTTGCGTCAAGTCAAGGATCTGGTCGCGTGAAAGCAGACGACCAGGCCTGTCCAGAAATACTTTCAACAGATCAAACTCGGCACCTGTCAGATCGATCTTTTCGCCATTCGTGCGTGTAACCGAGCGCTGTTCAGGGTCAGCAAAAAAATCGGCAAAGCTATAGACGTTTGCACCTGGTGCAGCAGGCTCCTGGGTACCTGAACGGCGAAGCACCGCCTTGATGCGGGCTGTCAGTTCACGTGGGTTGAAGGGTTTGCCGAGATAGTCGTCTGCGCCGATTTCAAGTCCGACGATACGGTCCACGTCCTCTTTCAACGCTGTGAGAAGTATAACAGGTGTGCGTGTCTTGCGGCCCTGAAGGTCCCGGCAGATATCGAGGCCGGAACCGTCTGGCAGCATGACATCCAGAACGATGAGATCCGGATCAGAGCTCGAAATACGTTCTTCAAATTCGCGGCGATCCGCTGCCGCAGAGACCCTGAAGCCCTGCGAACCAAGGTATTTTGCAAGAAGCGAGCGAATTTCGAGATCGTCGTCAACAATCAATATGTGAGTGGGTGCGTGAGCCGTCATTTTATCCAACCTTTTGGCGGCACTATATCGAAACGGCAGAAATAAAAGCCGGATTTTTGCAACGAAAGCTTTCTGACGCTCGTCGGGAAACATTCGTTTACAAAAATGGCCAATCGGGCCAAGGCCAGAAACATTGGGACGAAAGAGGGAAACTCTGTCCCCATAATCTCTTTCCATGCCCCACAAGGGAAGGAAAGAAAGATGAAACAGCCTCTGTTGATTACTGCCGTCGTCTCCGCCGTCATATGTGGCGCCGCCGTGGTCTTGCCTGCCGTAGCGCAGGATGTGCCTCCGCAGAATGGAACGAAAGAGCAGGCAACCCCTGTCCGTCCAGATCACCTTTCGCCGCCGGCGCCGATGAACGACGTCGCCGTTCATTTCACCTTTGGGCTCGCAGGACAGCTTTCTGCGGCGGAAGTCTATATCGGCATCACTCCAGATCAGCTCGGCCCATGGCGCACCTATACAACCGCTTTGCAAGACGTACTTTCCCTTGGTCCCAGACCGCCGCGGCCGTTGCCTGACTTTGCAGCGGATGCGTCCGGCAGGGATAAATTGCCTGCCGCGCAGGTCCGGACAGACGAAGCTCCTGAAGCCGGTCTGCCTGGTGAGCGGCTAGCGGGTGCAATCCTTTCCAAAGCTGAAAAGGCCAAGGCCCTGCAAGGTGCAGTCCAAACGTTGCGCACAGCCCTGACATCGGACCAACTGGCGAAGCTCTCCGGAATAGAGAAGATGTTGATTGCGCCTCCTCCTGGTCCCGCTCTGATGGGCCCCAGCAATCCAATGCTGGATCCAATGCAGGGGCCGCCCGCCGGGGATGCGGATTGGGATGACAACGACGGGCCGAGAGGCTGACAAAATCAGAAATTCCTCCTTTAAAACTGCCCCCCAGTAAAGGAGGAACCCGGCCGGAAACGGTCTAGCCGGGGGATCGCTGACTTGCGGTCCCCCGCGCGAATTCAAAAGGACATCACGATGAAATATTTCTACGGCGCACTGGCGTCTCTCTTCGGTCTGAGCCTCGCATTGTCGGTTGCCTTTGCGAAAGACAAGCCTTCGTCGCTAACTCCGGCCAAGACACGCCAGGAGGAAAAACAGCCAGTTTCTGTCTGCGCAAAGGCCAAGCAGAAGATGGCGAATGGAAAGGCCGCCCAAGCCAACTGCACCAAGGCAGTTTCGAAGAGAGCGGCTACCCGATAATTATCGGACAGGAAAGACACATGAAAACGGCACGCAAGACAGGCGCGTTCATCGCGCTCGCGATCCTCGCGGCAGGCGGCTTCTGGATCTCTTCGCAATATAGCAGTGCTGCGACACCAATTGTCATGACGGCTGCGGTGACGCGAGGAGATGTTGAGCAGACTGTACTTGCGACCGGCACTTTAAAGCCATCTCGCCTGGTTGCCGTCGGCGCCCAGGCCTCAGGCCGCATTACGGCAGTCAAGATCGCCCTTGGCGACGTTGTCAAAGCGGGTGATCTGATTGCCGAGATTGATTCCGTAACACAGCTGAACAGTCTCAGGACCGCGAAGGCGGCACTTGCCAACGTTAAGGCACAGCGCCTTGAAAAAGAAGCAACGCTGCTTCTCAACAATCAAAGCCTTGCCCGCCAAAAAGACATGGCCTCAAAAAATACGACGTCGCGCGCGGATCTGGAAAGCGCGGCCGCTGCTCTTGCTGTCACCGAAGCGCAAATCCAGGCGCTGGACGCGCAGATCGAAGAAGCGCAGGTCGCCGTGGAGACAGCGCAGGCCAATCTCGACTACACAAAGATTACTGCACCGATCGCCGGTACTGTGCTTTCTATCGTCAGTCAGGAAGGCCAGACGGTTAATGCAACGCAATCTGCACCGACCATCGTTATTCTTGGCCAGCTCGATAACATGACCGTTCGTACGGAGATATCCGAAGCCGACATCACCCGCGTTCAGCCAGATCTGCCTGTCTATTTTACCGTGCTCGGAGAACCCAACAGACGCTACGAGGCGACGCTTGCCTCGATCGAGCCTGCGCCAGAGTCTGTGCGCAGCGATTCCAGCTTCAGTTCATCCAGTTCCTCAACGTCGTCGTCTTCCTCATCGAGTTCGACCTCTTCGTCCGAGGCGATCTATTACAATGGCGTTTTCAACGTGCCGAACCCGGATGGGAAGCTTCGGACGTACATGACTGCCGAGGTTCACATTGTCCTAGGAGATGCCAAAAACGTCCTGACCATCCCTGCTGCTGCTCTCGGTGCGCAGCTTGGAGATGGCGCCTATTCGGTTCGTGTCCTCGCCGACGATGGCAAAGTCGTCGACCGCAAGGTCGAAACAGGACTGAACAACAAGGTTACGGTCGAGGTTCGTTCCGGCCTTGCCGAACATGAGCGTGTTGTAACGGGCGAGGCGTCATCTCAGGTCACGATGACTGCAGTCGGTGGCCCAGGTGGTGGACCGCCGCCGATGGGGTTCTGAGCCATGGGCGAGCCACTCATTGCGCTTAAGGCGGTTAACCGCGAATACCCCTCCGGAGATGGCACGATCAGCGTGCTCAAGAATGTTAATCTGACGATCGAGGCCGGTGAAATGGTCGCCATCGTCGGAGCGTCCGGTTCCGGCAAGTCGACGCTGATGAATATTCTTGGCTGCCTCGACCGGCCGACCTCCGGAACCTATGCGATAGCTGGTCAGGAAACGGCCAATCTCGACGCGGATGCATTGTCAGCGCTCAGGCGCGAACATCTGGGGTTCATCTTTCAGCGCTATCACCTTCTCGGCGAACTGTCGGCACTCGGCAACGTGGAGATCCCTGCGATCTATGCGGGGCAATCCCAGGCTGGACGCAAAAGCAATGCTGCGAAGCTGTTAAACCGCCTCGGTATGGGCGCGCGACTGGATCATCGCCCGGGCCAACTCTCCGGCGGGCAGCAACAGCGCGTTTCCATCGCCCGTGCCTTGATGAATGACGCCGGTATTATCCTGGCTGACGAGCCGACAGGCGCTCTCGACAGCACGAGCGGCGAGGAAGTGCTGCGCATCCTCAGCGAACTGCACGCCGAAGGGCGCACAGTTGTCATCGTGACCCACGATATGGCAATCGCCAGGCGCGCCGACCGCATTATTGAAATCAGCGATGGGGTAATCATTTCTGATCGCTCGGAGCGCGACAACGCGAAAAATAGAGTTGTCTCGGGAGCCTTAGCCGCGAAACTCGAACCTGCTTCAGAAGGTGGCCTAAGTGGGATCTGGTCATCCCTAAAGGAAGCGTTCCGCATGGCGCTTCTTTCCATGCGGGCGCACAAGTTGCGGACCTTCTTGACGATGCTGGGCATCATCATTGGTATCGCCTCCGTCATCGGCGTTGTTGCGCTTGGGCAAGGATCGCAACAGCGCGTGCTACAGAATATTTCAAGCCTTGGAACGAATACGCTGGAAATCTTTGCAGGCAAGGATTTCGGCGACATTCGGTCGGGAAAAATCACGACATTGGTGGTTTCCGACGCGGATGCCCTTGCAGGCCAGCCCTATGTTGCTGCGGTGACACCTACCGTATCGACATCAAGTACAGTCCGCTTCGGGGCGAAGGAAGCAAACGCGCTCGTCAACGGCGTCAGTGACCAGTATTTTGCTGCCAAGGGCACGAAGCTGTCGGAGGGCCGCTTTTTTGACGCGGCGAGTGTCCGCGAAAAGGCACAGGACGTCGTAATTGACGAAAATACCCGTAAGTCGCTCTTTGCCGACTTCACCGGTAGCCCTGTCGGGCAGGTCATTCTGATCGGCAAGGTTCCAGCCCGTATTGTTGGTGTGACCCAGGCACAGCAGGGCGGCTTCGGTTCGAGCCAGAACCTGTCGCTCTATCTCCCATACACCGCCGTCCAGTCCCGGTTTCTCGGCAGTCTTTCATTGCGCAGTATCACGGTACAGGTGAGCGACGATGTAGAGGCGTCATTGGCGGAGCAAGCGGTGACGTCCCTTTTGACACAACGCCACGGCACCAAGGATTTCTATATTCTCAACACTGACGACATAAGGGAAACGATCACCAGCACCACGCGGACCATGACGATCCTGATTGCTGCCATCGCGGTGATTTCTCTTCTCGTAGGCGGCATAGGTGTCATGAACATCATGCTCGTGTCAGTGTCAGAGCGTGTCTCCGAAATCGGCGTCAGGATGGCCGTCGGGGCACGCCGCAGCGATATTTTAAGGCAATTCCTGATCGAGGCTGTACTCGTCTGCATCATCGGAGGATCCCTCGGCATTCTCGGCGGCCTCGGGTTCGGAGCAGCTTTCAGCCTCTTCAGCAGCAATTTTGCCCTTGTCTACTCGGGGACCTCGATCGTCGCGGCCTTTGTTTGCTCAACCCTGATTGGCGTCGTCTTCGGTTACCTGCCGGCTCGCAACGCATCCCGTCTCGATCCGGTCGCGGCACTGTCGTCTGGCTGATTAACAGCGAATTTGAGAGCGTCCATTCGTCTCATGCTGGAGGCGGAACGGGGTTTTCAAGAAGCCACCTTGCGCTCTCGGTGTCGGTGACGAGAACCGTTGCCAGGCCTGCCGACAAGGCTGCCCGCAACGAGTTGTGTTTGTGCTCGCCGCCAGAGGTAATGATCCGGCAGGGTATCTGTCTGTACTCCTCAAGATCGAGCGCGATCACCCGCTCATTCATGCCGTGGTCCACGGGATTGCCGCGCCCATCGAGATAATGCCCGATGATATCTCCCACCGCGCCGGCTGCCCGCAACTCTTCGATGACCTGTTTTGAAGGCAGGCCATAGCGCACCTGGAGTGATTCCTTCGTCAGGTCCCCAACGCTGAGGCACGATGCCTCGACATTCGCGGCTTCCTGCAAAAGATCACGGAAGGCGGGTTGCGCCATGATGATGTCGCGAGAGCCTGCACTGTCGACATAAATCGGAGCGGCGAGATAATGGCACTCCGCACCGAGAACCTTGGCAAAGCGCCGTACGATTTCGAAGGTGTTGATTTCTGAACCTCTTGTCAGCCCGCCCATCATTGATCGAACCTTGATGTCGGGAGCGTTGACTGGCGTCATGTGCTCGACGGTTTCGCGCAACGTCGTGCCCCAGCCAACACCCAGCGAGGCCGGTTTGCGAACATGGATGAGCCTGTCGAGAAAGGCTGCCGTTGCTCGCCCGATGACTGTCTGCAGTTGGCCGGGGTCTGCAGGTGTCATGACAACCGCAGCTTCTTCAAGCCCGAAAACCGAACAAAGCTTCGATTCGAGTTCGACACTCTCGGCAAGTGGGGATGCAAAGCTGATGCGCACAATACCCTGATCCAGGGCCATCGCCAGCAACTCGTTGACGCGCCTGCGGGTGAGGTTCATTCGCTCAGCGATCTGCGCCTGCGTCAATCCTTCGGCGTGATAGAGCCACGCCGCCTTCACCATCATGTCTCGGTTATCCAAACCATCCCCCGTATCAATTGTCACATGTGCGTAACATTTGTAACTTAATCATTGGCCGCAGAGGGAGGCGTGGTCAAGCCCAGCCGGTTCGCAAGAGTCCATGCTTCCCAAATCAATGATCCAGCATAGTGCGGCCCTCCGAAACGGCGACCACATGAACCTCGTAACTTTCGATTGTGACAGTGTTCTCAAGGTCCGTAATTTTTTCGGTTGGCCAACTGTTCACACCTGAAATCTGCCCTTCGCGGTAACCGCGCGGGGCCGTCATCAAAGCTTCACCGGGCCGTAAAAAGCCCTTCATCAAAACGGTGCAGAGACGGGTTTTCCGTTTCGGCCCATCGTCGTCTGTCATCTCTCGAAGGAGAAATCACGATGCTTTCCATCAATCGTCGCCACGCGCTTGGATTGATGGGCGCTGCCGCAGGCACGCTCATCTTGCCACGCATGTCATTCAGCCAGGGTCAGCGGCCGTCGGTAACGATCGCTGTTCAGAAGATCACCAACAACAACACACTTGATGTCTGGTACGAACAATCGAACGTTGGTGAGCGGGTCTTTTACCCGAACCTTTGGGAAGGCCTGATCCTGCGCGACTGGATGGGCAATCAGGGACCTGTTGCCGGACTGGCGACGGAATGGAAGCGCATCGATGACAAGACCCTCGAACTCAAGCTTCGCCAGGGCGTCAAGTTCCACAATGGCGACGAATTGACCGCTGAAGACGTGGTGTTCTCCTTTTCCAAGGAGCGGGTGTTCGGTAACACCGAGCCCAAGGGCGGCAAGACGATCTTCGAAGCCGACAACAAACCTGCGACCGTCAAGGAATTGCCGGCCGTTGTGCCTGGCGCAGCAAGGCGTCTTTGGCCGGCGCTGGCAGGTGTTGAAGCGGTCGACAAATATACCGTGCGTTTTCACAACGCCACGCCGGACGTCACATTGGAAGGACGTCTCTATTCCGGTGGCAGCCAGATCGCTAACCGTCGTGCCTGGGATGAGGCTGCGTCCTATGCGGAGTGGGCGCGCAAGCCAGTCACCACAGGCCCTTACATGGTCGGTGAATACAAGCCCGACGTTTCTCTGACGCTCGTTGCCTTCGATGAATATTGGGGTGGCCGTCCGCCACTTCAGGAGATCCGTTTCGTCGAGGTTCCGGAAGTTGCGTCGCGTGTGAACGGCCTGCTCTCAGGCGAATATGATTTCGCCTGTGACCTCCCACCTGACCAGATCGCCACCATTGCGGCAGCGCCGGGCCTCGAAGTGCAGAATTCCGTTATCTGGAACCATCGTATTTCGGTCTTCAACACGCAGAACCCGATCCTTGCCAATCCGCTCGTGCGTCGTGCAATGACCCATTCGATCGACCGTCAGGCGATCGTCGAGGCGCTCTGGGGTGGCCAGACGGTTATCCCGGCCGGTCTCCAGTTCGATTCCTACAGCGCAACGAAGATGTTCGTCGATGGCTGGGCCGCTCCGGAGTTCAATCCGGAACTGGCGCAGAAGCTTCTCAAGGACGCCGGTTACAAAGGCGACCCGATCCCATATCGCCTGCTCAACAACTACTACACCAACCAGACTGCCAATGCGCAGATCATGGTCGAGATGTGGAAACAGGTCGGCCTCAACGTCGAAATCGAAATGAAGGAAAACTGGGCTCAGATTCACGATCCGCAGGGCGTCAAGGGCGTGCGTGACTGGTCAGCCGGAAACTCCATCAACGATCCGATCACCCCGATGGTCACGCAGTTCGGTCCGAACGGTGAAGTGCAGCAAAAGAAGGACTGGTCAAACGAGGAGGTTAACAAGCTCTCCGTCGTTATGGAAACCTCGACCGATCACGATCAGCGCAAGAAGGCCTTCGCGCGCATGCTCGAAATCTGCGAGCGCGAAGATCCGGTCTATCAGGTTCTGCACCAGAATGCCGTCTTCACCGGCATGAAGAAGTCGCTCAAGTGGAAGGCCGCGCCCGCCTTCGCAATGGACTTCCGTTCCAACAACTGGTCGACCTGATCGATCAAAAATTGCGCCGGCCGCCCGATAAGAGCGGCCGGCATTTCTATTGCCGTTTCTAAGGACGGCTTGAACTTCCCTTCCAATAGAAAAGGTGAGCGCGATGACGTCCAATCTTGTGGAGTTGCGTAACCTCAAGGTTTCCTTTGATGGCGTTCAGGTGTTGCATGGCATCGATCTCGACGTGAAACGCGGCGAGGCGATCGGTCTCGTCGGTGAATCAGGCTGTGGCAAGTCGGTCACCTGGCTTGCAGCTCTTGGTCTTTTGCCCGGGAAGGCCAGCGTTACCGGTTCGGTGAGCGTCGAAGGTCGCGAGCTTGTTGGACAACCGCGCGCCGCACTTGAGGCCGTACGTGGCGGCAAGATCGCCATGATTTTCCAGGATCCGTCTTCGTCACTCAATCCTGTCATTCGCATCGGGCGCCAGATCACCGAGGCGCTGTCTCTTCATCGCGGCTTGAGGGGCGAAGCGCTCAAAGCTGAAGCATTGCGTTTGCTGGATATGGTCGGAATTCCCGATGCACGTCGTCGTATCGACCTTTTTCCGCATGAATTCTCCGGCGGTCAGTGTCAGCGTCTGATGATCGCCATGGCGCTAGCCGGCGAGCCTGATCTCCTGATTGCCGATGAACCGACGACTGCGCTCGATGCAACCATTCAGGCGCAGATCCTCGACCTTCTTATTGAACTTCGCCGCGAAACCGGCATGGCGACTGTGTTCATCAGCCACGACCTTGGCGCCGTTGCGCAGGTCTGTGAGCGTGCACTCGTGATGTATGCGGGCCGCGTCGTTGAACAGGGCGAAATTTCCGCCTTGTTTGCCAACCCACGCCATCCCTACACCCGTGGTCTTTTCGATGCGCTTCCTAGCCTCGATGGCGAACGCAAGCGCCTTGTTCCTATCCCCGGAACCGTCCCCGATCCACGGCACCTGCCGGAAGGGTGCGCGTTTTCGCCCCGCTGCTCGAATGTCGTCGATGCCTGTCGAACACAAAGGCCGGAAATATCGGCGGCGTCCGATGGCCGGAGAATTGCCTGCCTTCGGCCGCTCGGTTTAACGCCAAAAATGAACCGGAGCCCGGTCCTTGAAGGAGCGTTCTGACATGGCAAATCTGATTGAAGCACAGGATCTGGTCAGAACCTATCAGGTGCGGCGTGGCGTCTTTGGAAAACAGACACCCGTGCGGGCAGTCGACGGCGTGTCGCTCTCGGTCCGTCCCGGTGAAACACTTGGGATTGTCGGTGAAAGCGGATCTGGCAAATCGACACTCGGTCGGATGTTGCTTGGAATTGACGCGCCACAGGGGGGAAAGGTCTCTTTCGAGGGACAGTCAATGCCAGCTTTCGGGACACCGCAATGGCGCAAGCTGCGTGCAAAAATGCAGCTCGTCTACCAGGACCCGCTTTCGGCCCTCGACCGGCGCCTGACGATCGCTGCACAGATCGGCGAGCCTCTGGAGATCCATTCTCTTGTTCCGAAAGAGCACGTTGCTTCACGCGTTAACGAGCTTATGAGTGCGGTCGGTCTGCGTGCCGATCAGGCAGGGCGCTATCCCCATGAACTTTCAGGAGGCCAGCGCCAGCGAGCCGTCATCGCCCGTGCACTGGCGTCGCGCCCCAGGCTTCTTGTTTGTGATGAACCAGTTTCAGCGCTCGATGTCTCCATCCAGGCACAGGTCGTCAACATGTTGCGCGATCTGCAGGAACATCACGATATCGCGATGGTCTTCATCAGCCACGATCTCAAGGTCGTTCGCAATATCGCTGACCGTGTCGCCGTGATGTATCTCGGCCGTATTGTCGAAGAAGCATCCTCCGACGTGATTTTCCGGACACCCCAGCATCCTTACACCAAAGCGCTGGTGTCGAGTGTTCCGGTTCCCGGCAGACCGCTCGAAGGGCGTGTGATCCTGCAAGGCGAACCGCCAAATCCGGCGAGCAGGCCAACGGGCTGTGCATTCCATCCCCGTTGTCCGATGGCAACTGCCGAGTGCCGCAACACGGTGCCGGAGCTTCGCGCGATCGCGCCGGGACGCACGGCCGCCTGTCACCTGGTGCCGGCACTTGCCGTTGCTGCCTGAGGAATAGAGACGATGATACGTTATGTTCTTATCCGCCTGTTGCGCGCATTTGTGACCATTCTTGCCGTGCTGACGTTCGCCTTTATTGTCTTGCGCATGTCCGGCGATCCAGCGCAGGTTATGCTCGGGCCCGATGTTCCCGAGGAATCCTTGCGGGCTTTTCGCGCCGCGTGGGGGCTCGATCAGCCGCTCTGGGTGCAATACCTCGCTTACATGAAATCGATCTTTACCGGTGATTTCGGCGTGTCGATGCGCGACAAGGCTTCCGCCATTCAACTCGTCGTCGAACGCATTCCGGCAACCCTGCAACTGACAATACCGGCGCTGCTTCTGAAACTGGTCATCGGTATTCCGGCTGGCGTCTATGCCGCCCTGCATCGTCAGAGCGTGATCGACCGCGGCGTGATCTTTGGCGCCATTCTCGGTTTCACAATTCCGTCCTTTGTTATGGGACTGTTGCTGGTGCTGATCTTCTCGATCACGCTTGGTCTTCTTCCATCGGGCGGACAGGACACTTGGCAGCACGGTATCCTGCCGACTTTGACCATGAGCATTGGTGGTATCGGCATTCTTGCCCGGTTCTCCCGCTCAGCAATGATTGAAGTCATGAGCCAGCCATTCATCCGGACGGCCTCCGCCAAAGGGTTGAAGTGGAATGATGTGGTCTGGAGCCATGCACTGCCGAATGCGGCCGTACCGATTGTCACCATTGTCGGCTTTATGGTCGGCTCCCTGATTGCCGGTGCCGTGGTGGTGGAATCCATCTTTTCCTGGCCAGGCATCGGCAGGCTTCTGGTCGTGTCGGTCACTAACCGCGATCTGGCGGTCGTGCAATGCATCCTGCTTGTCATTGCCGCTGCCATGGTCATCTCCAACCTCGTCGTCGACCTGCTTTATGGCTGGCTCGATCCCCGGCTTCGCAGCCAGTCCGGCCATTGAGGAGTGTGATCATGACGGTTGCAGACACTTCACTTCCCACCAAATCCGAAAACCATATGCTCCTGCGCGTCGGAAAAGGCCTTCGGAAACTGCCGTTCTCCGTTGGCTTCGGTTTCTTCTGGCTTGGCCTCATGGTTCTGGTGGCTATCTTTGCCGATCAGCTTCGTCCTTATGGGATTACGGCCATGGACCTTCGGGCCCGCCTTGCCATGGCGGGCACGTTTCCGCATGTGCTTGGCACAGACGAGCTTGGACGGGATGTCCTTTCACGCCTGATCCAGTCGATCCGCGTCTCTTTGGTGATTGCGTTCGGCGCAACGATTATATCCGCAGTTTTCGGAACGACGCTCGGTTTCCTGGCGGCCAAGTTCCGGGGAACGGTGGAGCATTTCGTGCTCGTGCTGGCCGATTTTCAGGCAGCCTTGCCGTTTCTCATCATGTCGCTTGCGGTGCTCGCCTTCTTTGGATCGTCCATGCCTCTCCTGATTTGCCTGATGGGATTTTACGGTTGGGAGAGATACGCCCGTATTGCGCGTGGTCTGGCGATTTCTGCCAGCGCACAAGGTTACGCCGCAGCCGTCGTGCAGCTTGGAGCAACGCCGTCGCGCGTCTACCTCAAGCATATCCTGCCCAACGTCGCATCGACCCTGATCGTATCCATGACACTGACGTTTCCCGAAATCATCCTCATGGAAAGTGGCCTGTCGTTCCTTGGCCTCGGTGTTCAGCCGCCGGAGACAAGCCTCGGTAACATGGTCGGCTTTGGCCGTGAATATCTCACCCGCGCGCCATGGATCATGCTGGCTCCCGCCTTTGTCATCATGGTCACGACGCTTTCGATTTCGCTTGTGGGCGACTGGTTGCGCGACAAACTCGACCCAACACTTCGCTGACCTCAACCTGATCAGGATATGCCCATGACAAAAATCACCGGCCACCGTGGCGCCCGCAATCTCTGGCCCGAAAATGGCCTGACCGGCTTCAGAAACGTTCTTTCGCTTGATGTCGACGCAATCGAGTTTGATGTCCATTTGACCGATGCAGGCGAGTTGATCGTGATCCATGATGCGACCCTGGACCGGACAACAGAAGGGCAGGGAGCTGTCCACCTGCTTTCTCCAGAAGATCGCATTGTCACCCGCCTCAAGGATAGTCAGGACGTTGTTCCAACATTATCGGAGGTGCTCGAGGTCCTTGCGCCTTCAGGCAAAGATCTGCATGTCGAGATCAAGGTGGATGACGCGGGTAAACCCTATCCGGGGATTGCCGCAAAAGTCGCTGCAGAGATTGAGAGGTTCAAAGTTGGCGGTCGTTGCCACCTGACCTCCTTCGACACATCGATCCTGGAAGACTGCCGTCTTGAAGCCCCGGGTATCGCCCGCCTTGTTTCCGTCAATCGCGACTGGGCTCAAAGACAGGGTGGCCTTTCGAGCTTTATCGACACAGTTGAGAGCCTCGTCGATATCGTTGCGATACACCATGAGCTCATGGACGAGGAATGGGCGAACATCACAGCGAAACTGCCGCTGTCGCGCCTCTGCGTCTGGACGCTGAATGACGAGGTTCTGATCCGCGACTGGCTGCAACGCGGGATCGGTCACTTGACCAGCGACAGTCCGGATCTCGCACTCCGTCTGCGCGCCACGCTTACCGAAACAGCATAGTCCTACCCCTGGAGAAAACGAAGATGAGCAATCTAATTGGCACCGGCTTCAACGCTGGTTCGGACGACGGAGAACTGGCAACCCTAGAAAGCGATCTGAGGGCGCTTGCAGATATTGGCTGCGACACCGTCGAGATCGGCGTGACAAGTCTCGATATCGTGGCGGGCGGCCGTATCATCGAAGAGCGCGCCGAGCGCTTCGTCAAACTCGTCAAGCAGTTCGATTTCCGATACACTGTACACGGCCTTGTCTCTTCCAATTTCATGGATCCTGTGACCTGCCGTTATCAGCTCGATGCAGCAAAAGCGCTCGCAGTGCTTTGTGAGCGCATCGGAGCCGGTATTCTCGTCCAGCATGGGGGTGCACTGCGTCCCGACCAGATTGCCGAACGTGCCGATGCCGACAAACGTGAGCGTGACGCGCTCGTCGAGCTGGCCGAGTTTTCCAAAGAACATGGTGTTCGTGTTGCGCTGGAAAACATCTTCTCGACGCAGCCCGGTCAATATCGTCAAACGCCTGCAGAGGTCGCAGAGACCGTTCGGACCATCAATCATCCGAACCTTGTCGCGCTCATCGACTTCAGCCACGCCTACATCGAGTCCACCTATCGCGGGCTGGATTTCCGTGACCAGCTTCGCGCCATGGCGCCCGTGGCCGGTCACTTGCATGTCCATGATTCATTCGGGCGTCCGCAGGGTTTTTATACGGCCTATCATCCGCAGGAAAACACAGCGCTCGGGATCGGCGATCTGCATATGCCGCTTGGCTGGGGCGATATCGACTGGGACGATATCTTTTCGGAGCTGACCTTCCTGCCGCAAACCGTACTGATGATGGAGATCGGGCGGCGTTACCGTTCCGAACAACCGCAAAGCCTCGAGCGAGCCAATCGTTTGATTGCGCTCAATAGCGGCAAGGCTGCAATAGCCGCTGAATAAAACTCCCGATCGTATCCCTCCGGCCTCGTCACAACGTGGACGGGCCGGAGGCAATGCGATTAAAGGGCGGAGGCGTCACCGCAACGCAGACGCCGTGATTGGCATGTGTTGGGCAGGTGAACGCGTGCGATGTGTAGTGTCTGCGTTGTTTGATCTTGCTCGGGCTTGTCGCTTTCCCGAACCAAAATCAACACACGGTTTTGAAACGCTCGACACAGGTCGAAAGGACCTCGTCCATGGGGCGTGCCTGCCAGCGATGCGAGAAGATCTCGACCTCCTGCGGTCCGAAGAACCCGGCCGCCTCGATCATGGCGCGAAACGCCTTCAGATCAATGACGCCGTCGCCCATCATGCCGCGGTCATTGAGGGGATCGGTCGTTGGCACCAGCCAGTCGCAGATGTGATGCGCAAGGATCTGTCCGTTGCGCCCGGCGCGCGCTACCTGAGCCTCAAGCTCGGGATCCCACCAGACATGGTAGACATCGATGGCAACCCCTGTTCCGGCGCCAAGCTTGTCGCAAAGATCCAGCGATTGTTTGAGCGTGTTGAAGCAGGCCCGCTCTGCTGCGTAAAATGGATGGAGCGGTTCAATCGCAAGCGGGACACCTGCCGCTCGAGCATAAGGCAAAAGCTCGGTCATCCCGTCTTCCACCATTTGCCGTGCGCCCTTGATGTCGCGTGAGCCGGCAGGCAAACCGCCAACAACAAGAACCAGGCAGTCGGCCTTCATGGCGGCAGCCTCGTCTACGGCGCGTTTGTTGTCATCGATCGCCTTGCGACGCCCTTCCGCATCCGGTGCCGGAAAAAAGCCGCCGCGGCAATGACCGCTCAGGCGCAGTCCGTTTTCCGCAACGATGCGGGCTGCTTCAGAAAGACCGACGCCATGAACATGTTCACGCCACGGAGAGATGGCCGTAATTCCGTGCGCAAGGCAAGCGTCCACGATGGCACCGAATGAACCGCCCTGGCGGACGGTAGCGAAATTGATCGAAAGACCTTCCAGGCTCATGCGGCATCCTCCCGTTTTTCCTGAAGTGTTTTGAACGTGGCAAGAGCCGCAGCATCGTTGATGCCGAGGCCGGGTGCCCGCAGTGTAGTCTCGAGTGAAATTTCTCCATCGCGGATCTGAAGCCTCGGGCGACCCTTTTCTTCGTGATAAAGGTCGCTGTGTGCCGATACCCATGCCCGGCCTTCTTCAGGTGAGGCACCTTGCATGCCGTCCACGTAATGATGGCCATTGCGTTCGATGTGCGTCAGACCAATGATTGATGCGAGTGCGAGATCCTGCTGGAGCGCGATGCCGGCCTGGGTTGTCAGGTCTTCTGCCGACATGAAGTAGCCGCCATCCTTTTCTTCGTTCCAGGCATCGACCCGCATTCTGTTCAGGATGGAGCGATAGAATCCCTTGCAGGATTTGGACGAAACACCGCGATAACCCTGCTTTTTCGCCTCGAGAAATGCGTCCTTGGTACCGTCGGACTCGTCGATCTCGACTGATATCCGACGTGCAACTTTGCTGACGGGCACGGAAAGAGCGCTCGCACGGGCAAAGGGCTGCTCCACGAATAGCACCGACTGGCGTAGACGCGTGAGCGACGGCGATGTCTCAATGCGATCGATGAGGTCGATCAAGGCATCTTCATTCTCAAACTGTTCATTGCCGTCGAGGGTTGCCTGATAATCGGGGAGCGTGTCGAGGACAGACGCAATGGCCGATAGCCGCTCCACGTCGTCCTGTGGCCTGCCGGAGACCTTCAGCTTGAAGTATCGTGGCCCATAGGCCCGGATTTCGTCTTCAAGGCACTCAGGCAAACCGTCATTTCTCGGTGGTGTTTTGATTTCGCCCCGTGTCAGAGCGTCGATGTAGCCCACCGTGTGACGCAACATGAGCGTTGGTTTTGGCGACAGGTCGCGGAGAAAGAAGCCGACATCAAAGCCGTCAAGATCAGGCGTCGTGCTGGTATCAATGCCGGGCAGGTTCTGGCGCACCGCGTCGGCAACCGGTAGGGCGGTCAGACGGCAGAGCCCGTCCAGGATCGCACGGTCGACCAGGGCGAGCCCGAAAGATGCGATGAGGCCGTTCAAGCCCTCTTCTGCAGCGTTCGGGTGCTGTTGTGGTTCCAGCTCGGCATGAATGGAAAATGCGCCTGCGGCCTTTGCCGCAAGCGCAAGTGAAACCGCAATTTCGAGTGAGCGCCGTAACTGTCCCTCATTGTCGGTGTTGCTCAGCGCCGGGTTCTTGTCGAACCACTTCGGTACCATCAACTCGGCGGCGTAGCCGTTCGCTGTCCGACCGGTGTGGTCTTCAACGGTTAGGCGCAGAAAGATCTGCCGTGCCTCGGTGACAGTCGCAGCCCCGAAACGAAACGGCATACGCATTGTCACACCGCGTTCAAGAACTTCGGCGTCGACAGCTCTTAAGATGTGGGGAGCGGCCATTTCAATGGATACCCCTCACGGCGAGAAACGCCTTCATGCGGTGGGTGGCTTCATCCGGGTCCGAGAGGACATTCGCCTTGTCAGCCAGCCGGAAGAGTTCGGCGAAATGTTGCGTGGAACGGGTGCTTTCCTGCCCTCCAACCATGGTGAAGTGATCCTGCAGGCCATTGAGGTAGGCCAGGAAGACGACACCCGTCTTGTAAAAACGCGTCGGTGCCTTGAAGATGTGCCGCGAAAGCGCGACCGTTGGTTCGAGAATGTCGAAGAACTCGTTATCTGCCCCGCGCTTCAGGCTCGCAAGCGCCTTGGAGGCCGCCGGTGCAATCGCGTCAAATATGCCAAGCAGTGCATCCGAATGGCCCTGGTCATCGCCCGCGATCAGTTCGGCATAATTGAAGTCGTCACCCGTATACATCCGCACACCTTCGGGCAGGCGGCGGCGCATGACGATTTCCTTCTCCTTCGACAAAAGCGAAATCTTGATCCCATCAATCTTGCTGGCATTGCCTTTGATCATCGCTAGGCAAGTATCCATGGCCGTCATGTGGTCGGCCGAGCCCCAGTATCCCTCAAGGGCTGGATCGAACATTTCACCGAGCCAATGGATCACGACCTTGTTGTCAGACTTTTCTAGCACGCGCGAATATGTTTCCAGATAGTCGTCTGGTGAGCGGGCGGCGGCGGCAAGAGCGCGGCTTGCCATAAGGATGACGCGACCGCCTTGTCCTTGAACAAAATCAAGCTGTTCCAGATAAGCGTCAACAATCTGGTTGAGGCTGTAATCCGTTCCACTGAGATGATCGGTTCCGACGCCACAGGCGATCAGCGCATCTTTTCTGGTCGCGGCTTCCTTAAGCGCTCTAGAAATTAGCTCCTGAGCCTGCGGCCACGCCAGGCCCATGCCGCGTTGTGCTGTATCCATCGCTTCTGCAACGCCAAGCCCAAGGTCCCAGAGCCGGTGACGAAAACGCAAGGTAGCGTCCCAATCGATGGCGGGGGTCAGCCATGGGTCATTGTCGGCGAAGGGGTCCGCCACCACGTGAGCGGCGGCGAAGGCGACACGATTGAAATCGGCTGCATCCCGCTTCTCAAGAGCAATGGGAGTGCCGGAGAGTTTGTAAAGCCCGATCGTACGATCTTCGTTGGGAAGCTGGAGTTCGCTCATGTTCGATCTCCTCAGACGATTTCCGGAACATCGAGCCAGCGACGCTCCTTCCACGACCTGATGCCGAGTTCGGCAAGCTGCACGCCCTTGACGCCTTCCATCAGGCCATAAGGCCAGGGTTCGTTGTCGACGATGTGGCGAATGAACATTTCCCACTGGGCCTTGAAGCCGTTGTCGTAGACGACGTTGTCAGGAACTTCCTGCCAGGTCTTGTAGAAATCGATTGTCTGCGGCTGGTCTGGGTTCCAGACGGGCTTGGGCGTGTTTGTACGATGTTGCGTCCAGCATTTCGTCAATCCCGCCACCGCCGAACCGTGGGTGCCGTCGACCTGGAAGGTCACGAGATCATCACGGCGCACGCGCACTGCCCAGGATGAGTTGATATGGGCAATCACGCCGCCTTCCAGCTCGAACGTGGCATAGGCCGCATCATCTGCGTCTGCCGCATAAGGACGGCCCTGCTCATCAAAGCGCTGGGGAATGTGGGTTGCGCCAAGGCAACTGACCGACTGAACCTTTCCGAAGAGATTGTCGAGCACGTAGCGCCAGTGGCACAGCATGTCGAGAATGATACCGCCGCCATCCTTGAGACGATAGTTCCAGGAGGGGCGTTGCGCTGGCTGCCAGTCACCCTCGAAAACCCAGTAGCCGAATTCTCCGCGCACCGAGAGGATCTTCCCGAAGAAGCCGCTATCGCGCAGCATGGCGAGCTTGCGAAGACCCGGCAGAAACAGCTTGTCCTGGACAACGCCGTGCTTGATCCCGGCACTCTCTGCCAGTTTTGCGATGGCGATCGCTTCCTCCATCGTGTCGGAGATTGGCTTTTCGCAGTAGACATTCTTGCCGGCCTTGATGGCCTTTTCCAGAAGGCTGCCGCGCATTTGCGTGGTTCCGGCATCGAAGAACAGCGTGTCTTCGGGATTAGCAAGTGCTGCGTCGATATCTGTTGTCCAGCGGGCAACGTTATGCCGCTTGGCGATTTCCTCGATCTTTTCTGCGTTTCGACCAACGAGGATCGGGTCGAGCATGACCTTTTCGCCGCTCTTCAGTGTCACGCCACCCTGGTCACGAATGGCCAGTACTGAGCGCACGAGATGCTGATTGTAGCCCATGCGGCCGGTAATTCCGTGCATGATGACGCCGATACGTTTCATGAATTGTCCTCCCAAGACAGCTCGCCTACCGCTGGCTGCGGTTTTTCCCAAAACGGATATTTGTAACCATTTGGTTATTTGTGATCGCGATGGGGGCGATCTGTCAAGGCGCATTTGCGCGCAAAAGTGAAAAAAGGCGGAGCCGTTTCCAGCACCGCCAACTAAACGTTATGGGAGAAATCCTGATGTCCTTCGCAACCGCACACGCTCTCTTCCCCTTGGCCTGAAAGGGGAATTTACTGCGCAACGTTCAAGTTGGACGCAGTGCAGCAAGCACGGTGTCGACGATATGTTGACCCCATCTTTCGAGCTCAGCCGGGGCGCCGAGGTCACGCTGAAAGATCGTGGAGAGCGTGAAGCGGTTGGACAGATAGAAGAAACCGAGTGACGCTATGGTCAGATAGACATCAACCGGATCAAGCCCCGTCCGGAATTCGCCGGTCTCCCTGCCACGGCGAAGCACGTCCTCCAGTTCGGAGATGAAGTTCGAGTGCATCTCGGCAATTGCCTGAGATTGCCTGAGATAGCGCGCTCTGTTGAGGTTTTCTGTAGCGAGGATACTCAGGAATTCCGGGTGATCGAGATAATAGTGCCATGTGAAAAGCGCCAGCTCCCGCAGGCCTTCGCTCGGCGCCTTGCGTGTCAGATCGAGGCGTCGCTCAGCATGGCGGATGTGGCGGTAAGCGTCTTCCAGAACAGCGAGATAGAGTGCGTCCTTGTCACCGAAATAATGATAGATCATTCGCTTGTTGGTGCCGGCGCGGCGAGCCACGACATCGATTCGCGCGCCAGCCAGGCCCTTCGCCGCGACCTCGCGACGGGCTGCCTCAAGAATGGCTGCCCGGGTTCGCTCCGGGTTTCTGGTCTGCGTGACGGCACGTTTGCGCTTTGCCGCAGGCGTTTCCTCCGATGCCGGTTCGTTCGGGATGATTTTCTCTGTTTTTTCCACTTCAGCACCCGCTTGACAATGCTAACGATCGGTGTTCCCATGTAACCAATTAGTTATAAAACGGCAAGTGTCGTTTGCTCTCATCATTAATTTGGCAGTCAATAGGGAGGAGTTGCCAATGTCCGTGATGCTTCAGAGGCGTACTGTGCTTTCGGCCGGGCTTGCGGCCCTTTCACTCGCAACATTGGGGGGAGGTTCCGCGTCAGCACAGGCCGCCCGCCTGCGTATGTTGTGGTGGGGATCGCAGGAGCGCGCCGATCGTACCAACAAGGCAATCGCCGCCTACAAGCAGGTCAAGCCCGATCTCGAAATCGCTGGCGAGTTTGCCGGATGGAGCGATTATTGGCCCCGCCTGGCAACACAGGTTGCAGGCAGAAACGCGCCCGATCTTATCCAGATGGACTATCGCTACATCTTCGAATACGCCCGACGTGGTGCTCTGGCGCCACTTGACGACCATATCGGCAAGGGCCTGAAAATCGACGACTTCGGCAAGATGAACATCGATTCCGGTCGGGTCGATGGCAAACTCTACGGCGTCAATCTTGGCGTAAACTCAAGTGCCGTCTTCTTCGACAAGGTTGCTTGGGAAAAATCGGGCATTACCCCGCCGACGATCGGTCAGACCTGGGAAGAGTTTGCCGAAAACGGTGCAAAATTCGCCGAGAAGAAGCCGAAACCCAATTATTATGCGACCGCAGATGCCAGTGGTGTCGAGCCGAGCTTTGAGAACTGGTTGCGACAGGGCGGGAAGGCTCTCTACACCGAAGATGGTGGTATCGGCTTTGATACAGCTGATGCGACGAAGTGGTTCACCATGTGGGCGGATCTTCGCAAGAGCAAGGCTTGTGTGCCAGCCGATATCCAGGCGCTCGATCAGCTCAACATTGAAACCAACGCGCTGACGACCGGCAAGGCTGCCACAGCGTTTGCCCACTCCAACCAGTTCGTTGGATACCAGGCACTCAACAAGTCAAAGCTTGCCATGACGTCATATCCGAAGGTGTCGAAAGATGCGCCGTCGGGCCACTATCTTAAGCCGTCGATGCTCATCAGTGTCGCCAATGGCAGCGCTGGCATCGAACAGGCAATTGGTTTCATCAATTTCCTCGTCGCCGAACCCCAGGGCATCGATATTCTTGGGGTCGAGCGTGGCGTTCCTGCCTCCGAATCCATGCGCAACCAGCTGACAGCGAAACTCGATGACGTCAGCAAGAGCATGGTTGAGTACATCGCAGAAATTACCCCTGGCGTCGGCAACCTGCCGCCAGCTCCTCCTCCAGGCGCAGGGGAATTTGCCTTCGTCCTGAAACGGACGGCTGAAGAAGTTGGTTTCGGCAAGATTTCGCCGGAGCAGGGTGGCGACAAGCTCGTCAAGGAATCCGAAACCGTTATCAAACGGAAGTGATATATGGCCTTTCGATCTGAAACTCTCGTAGAGGAGAGCCGCGCTGCGGCTCTCCCGAAACGGGGAGGCGCGCGTCGAATTTTCGACCGTAACATTCACGCCTACCTGTTTCTCCTGCCCTGGCTGATCGGGTTTTTTGGCCTGACTCTCGGTCCGGCGCTGGCCTCGCTCTATCTGTCGTTCACCAATTACGACCTGCTGCAATCGCCCGATTGGGTTGGGGCAGCCAATTACGTCCGAATTGCCACCGATGACCCGAAATTCGCAGCCGCGATGAAGGTGACGTTCACCTATGTCCTGCTTTCGGTTCCGCTGAAGCTGATCTTCGCGCTTCTTCTGGCGCTCGCATTCAATCGTGGCATCAAGGGACTGACGCTCTACCGGGCGATCTTCTACCTGCCTTCGCTCCTCGGTTCATCGGTTGCGATCGCGGTCCTCTGGCGCCAGCTCTTTGCCTCTGACGGGCTCGTCAACATGCTTCTTTGGCAGCTCTTTGGTTACGAAGGCCCGAGCTGGATTTCCAACCCCGACTATTCGATCTACACGCTGGTCATTCTGTCGGTCTGGCAGTTCGGCTCGCCAATGATCATCTTCCTGGCGGGTCTGCGCCAAGTGCCGCAAGATATGTATGAAGCAGCCGAGATCGACGGTGCAAGCAAGGTAAGACAGTTCTTCCGGATTACACTGCCGCTTCTGACACCGGTGATCTTCTTCAACGCCGTGATCCAGACGATCGACGCTTTCAAGGCATTCACGCCTGCCTTCATCATCTCGGAAGGTACCGGCGGGCCGATCAACTCGACACTGTTCTATACGCTCTATCTTTATCAGGAAGCCTTCGGTTTCTTCCGTATGGGGTATGCCTCGGCACTTGCCTGGATCCTCGTCATCATCATTTCGCTGTTCACGGCCTTCTCGTTCCTCAGCGCGAAATACTGGGTGCACTACGATGACTGATGCTGTTACCGCCCCCCGGCCAGGCGATGGCCCGCAACGTTCCCCGATGCGTTCGGTGCTCTTGCACACGACCCTGATCATTGTGTCGTTTGCGATGCTCTATCCGATCCTGTGGATGATCTCAGGATCGTTCCGTCCCCAGGACGAGCTCTTTGGTACCTCGTCGCTTATTCCATCGGCCGTCGATATCGGTGGCTATATTCGCGGCTGGACCGGACTACAGGTCAGTTTTGGCCAGTTCTTCTGGAACTCCGCCCTCATTGCAGTCTTTGCGACAATCGGCAACGTCGTCGGTTGCTCGCTTGCAGCCTTTGCCTTTGCGAGATTGCGCTTCGGAGGGAGAAATTTCTGGTTTGCGCTCATGCTCGGCACGCTGATGCTGCCCTATCATGTCGTACTGATCCCGCAATATATCCTGTTCCTCGAGCTTGGATGGGTGAACACATCGCTCCCGCTGATCGTGCCGAAATTCCTGGCGACGGATGCGTTTTTCATCTTCCTGATGGTACAGTTCTTCCGCGGCATTCCGCGTGAACTGGACGAAGCTGCCGTGATGGATGGTTGCAGCCCGTTCCGCATCTACTGGAAGATCATGTTGCCCTTGTCGATGCCGGTCCTTGCAACGGCAGCCATCTTTTCTTTCATCTGGACCTGGGACGATTTCTTTGGTCCGCTCATCTATCTGAACGACATTAATACCTACACCGTTCAGCTTGGTCTGCGATCATTCGTGGACTCCACCGGCAGCTCCGACTGGACCTCGCTTTTCGCCATGTCCAATCTCTCTTTGGTGCCGGTCTTCCTGTTTTTCCTCTTTTTCCAGCGGTTGCTGATCGAAGGCATCGCGACAACCGGCATGAAACGCTGAAAGGCCAGGGCATTTCCGATGAAACCTGTAAGATTTGCGACGATCGGCATCAATCACGACCACATTTACGGGCAGACCAACTGCCTTCTGAATGCGGGTGCCGAATTTGTCGGCTTTTATGCCGAGGAAGACGACCTGGCCCGGGCTTATGGCGAGAAATTCCCCGGCGGTCCCCGTACCGACGACGCACGCCGTTTCCTGGATGACGACAGCATCGACCTTATCATCAGTTCTGCCATTCCAGCCGACAGGGCAGGGATTGCGATTGCGGCCATGCGGGCGGGCAAAGATGTGATGGTCGACAAGCCTGGTATGGTCACGATGGACGAACTTGCCAATGTGCGGCGCGTCCAGGCAGAAACCGGGCGTATCTTCTCGATCCTCTATTCCGAACATTTCGAAAATCGTGCCACCGTGAAGGCAGGCGAACTCGTTGCCGCAGGAGCGATCGGAAAGGTCGTCTCGACAGCAGGCTTCGGTCCGCACCGCCTGCGTGCGCCAACCCGGCCTGAATGGTTCTTCAAACGCGAACGGTATGGCGGCATTCTCGTCGATATCGCCTCACATCAGTGCGAGCAGTTCCTGTTCTTCACTGGTGCCGAGAGCGTCGAAATACGGTCAGCTACCGTTTCCAATCGCGCTCACCCGGAATGGCCAGGTTTGCAGGATAGCGGCGACATCCATTTGTCGACCGCCGATGCCGACGGCTTTATTCGCGTGGACTGGTTTACGCCGGAGGGCTTGCCGAGTTGGGGGGACGGGCGTCTCTTCATCACGGGAACGGAAGGTGCAATAGAAATCCGCAAGAACATCGACGTTGCCGGGCGAGATGGTGGTAATCACCTCTTCCTGACCGACAAGAAGGGCGTTCAGCACATCGATTGCTCGAACGTCGAGTTGCCTTATGGCGGCCAGCTTCTCCATGATATCCGCAACCGCACGGAGACTGCGATGCCGCAGGCGCGCTGCTTTGCAGCCATGGAAGTCGCACTCAAGGCACAGCAGATGGCGGAGGGAACCTATCGTGGCTAAACGTTACAAGGTTGCCGTTATCGGCTGCGGCATCGGCAAGTCGCATATTGTCGAAGGCTATCAACCCCACGCTGACAAGTTCGATTTGGTTGCGCTATGCGATCTCGATGAAAAACGCCTGAACGCGGTCGCAGATGAGTTTTCTGTGCCGCGCCGCACGCTCTCCTCAGACGAGATCATGGCGATGGAGGATGTCGATATCATCGATATCTGCACGCCACCGGCGACGCATACGCGACTGATCCTGCAGGCTCTTGCAGCAGGGAAAAATGTCGTCTGCGAAAAGCCTTTGACCGGCTCACTTGCCGAGGTAGACGAGGTGATGGCGGCGGAGGAAAAGTCGAGTGGGGTTCTGATGCCCATCTTCCAGTACCGTTATGGAGAGGGTGTGCAGCAAGTTCGCCGCATCGTCGAAAGCGGTCTGGCCGGCAAGGCTTACGTTGCAACAGCCGAGACCTTCTGGAACCGTGGCGCAGACTATTACGACAACCCGTGGCGGGGCCGCTGGGCCACCGAGCTGGGCGGCGTGATGATGACCCACGCCATCCACCTTCATGACATGCTGACCTATCTCATGGGGCCAGTCTCGCGGGTATTTGCGCGCACGACCACACGGGTCAACGCGATCGAGGTCGAAGATTGCGTCTCTGCGAGCCTTCTCATGCAGAGCGGCGCCGTTGTCTCGGCAACCGCAACCCTTGGGGCGCAGGAGGAAGAGAGCCGTCTGCATCTCGCATTTGAGAACGTGACGTTTGAAAGCAATCACTCGCCCTATTCGCCGGGCGATGGACCCTGGCGCATCGTTCCGGCCAACGAAGAGGTCGGGAAAAAGATCGATGCGCTGCTTTCAGAAATGCCGGCGGTCGGCAGACGTTTCAACGGGCAGATGGAGGCCTTTTATCAGGCGTTGGAAACGGGCGAAAAACCGCCGGTCACCAGCGCTGACGCTCATCGTTCGCTGGAGCTTCTGGCGGCGGTTTATCATTCCAACGATACCAATAGTGATGTTGCCCTGCCGATCGGCCAGGGCCATCCGAAATACGTCACCTGGCGGCCTTGAACGCGGGACGGGAGGAACAGCATGGCAAGCAGCATCACTCTTGAGAAAATCGTCAAGCGCTATGGCGCACTGACTGTCGTACACGGTATCGATCTGCAGATCGAACCAGGCGAATTTACTGTCTTTGTCGGTCCGTCCGGATGCGGCAAGTCCACGCTTTTGCGCATGATCGCCGGATTGGAGGAAATTTCTGGCGGGGACCTCAAAATCGATGGGACACGTGTCAACGAGACCGCCGCCTCCAAGCGCGGTATCGCGATGGTATTCCAGTCCTATGCGCTTTATCCCCATATGAGTGTCTACAAGAACCTCGCCTTCGGTCTCGAAACGGCCGGTTACACGAAGGCTGAAATCGAAGAGCGCGTGAACAAGGCCGCAGATATTCTGCAGATTGGGCCGCTTCTGCAGCGCAAACCAAAGGCGCTCTCGGGCGGCCAGCGCCAGCGCGTGGCAATCGGCCGGGCGATCGTGCGAGAGCCCAAGATCTTCCTCTTCGATGAACCGCTCTCCAACCTTGATGCCGAGCTGCGCGTACAGATGCGTGTCGAGATTGCCAAGCTTCACCAGGCGCTCGGCAGCACGATGATCTACGTCACGCACGATCAGGTCGAGGCCATGACAATGGCAGACAAGATTGTGGTCTTGCGTGACGGCAAGATCATGCAGGTTGGACGGCCGCTCGATCTCTACAACAACCCCGCCAACAAGTTCGTCGCAGGCTTCATCGGGTCGCCCAAGATGAACTTCCTCTCCGCCAGACTTTCTTCTGGTGACAGCTCACATCGCACGATTGAGGTTGCCGGGCAGCGTATCACCCTCGACAAGCCGGTGATGGCACAGGAGAACGAGCCGCTGACATTTGGCGTGCGCCCGGAACATGTGAACCCGCAGTCGCATTCGGCTTCGCTCGGTGACGCTTCGATCCAGCTTGTCGAACACCTTGGCGGTTCTACGGTGATTTACACCAACACACCGGATGGTCAGCCTGCAACCGTTCTCCTGGATGGCCAAAGGCAGATCCGTATCGGCGAGACGATACCTTTTGCCTTTGATCTGTCGCAGACGCATCTGTTCGGAGCAGATGGGCGGCGCATCTGAGCGCGAGGGCCACGTCATTTTGACGAATGGCAGCGTTCACGATCTTGAGGCAAAGATTTCGGTGGCTGGACCTTGCCGGCCACCGAAGGGAAATTGCCTTGCGCTGCTTCTGCGCGGTCGCGGACGCGAGGTTTCCGATCGAGGTTTGTCGCATTCATGATCGCAGACGATTGCGCGGCTTGATCTGTGCGCTACAACCTCCTCTATGACCAACCCCTTCGTTATCTTTGCCGACGGTTCCTGCAAACCTGCCACCTTGACGGGCGGTTGGGCATTCGTCGTTTATCAAAACGGCCAGGAAATCCATTCAGACAGTGGGGCGGGTACGGGCATCACCAACAATGGCTTCGAAGTGCTGGCCGTATTGAAAGCCCTGACGTGGCTGGACGACAAGGCTCAGAAAACAGGTGCTGTCATTCGGACTGACTCCCGTCATGTTGTCGAGGGATGTCAACGCTGGCGCTCTATCTGGCGAGGCAATGGATGGAAGCGTATCAACGCAAACAGCCGTGTGCGCAAACGGCCGATACCTGACAAAGAGCTATGGCAGGAGGTGGACAGGCTCCTCCTTTCGAACCCTGAGATCATCATAGAATGGTGCAAGGGGCATTCCGGTCTTGATGGCAACGATCAGGCAGACGCACTCGCAAGAGCGCGGATGTCGGGGCCGAACGTTGATAGCTGACGATCTGTTACCCTGCCGCGGCGTCTCGATTTACCGTTCGGACTGATGCGCTATATTGAGGCCCTAGGAGATCGAAGATGCTTTTGAAAAAGTACGACGAAAACAAGGATGCCCTGAAGGAAATCGGTCGGGAAGCAATTGCCGAGCGCCGCCGTCTGGGCTTGTCGATCTCCGCCAAGGATCTCACCAACGAGGCCAAGGACCAAGCCGAGCAAAGGCGGTGATCCGCGCCCCCGCCACCATCTGTCTTTGTCAACAGACCTAGAACGCTGTAACGGCTGATGCTTTCCGATTTAGAATAAATCAATCTCCATAATCTCCAATATTCGGGGCATGACGGTCCCTGTAACCTGAACCCTCCAATGACGTTTCATTTGAACCAAGGAGAAATTCATGCTGACCATCAAGCGCCTTAGTCTGGCGGATGCACGCGTCCTCATTGCGGGTGCCGTGGCAAAGGCCGAGGAGATCGGCGTCCCGATGTGCGTTGCCGTGACCGATGAATCTGGTCAGTTGATCGCATTCGAACGTATGGATGGCGGCAAGCTCACAAGCAGCATCATTGCGCAGGACAAGGCCTACACCGCTGCCGGCGCTAAGAGATCGACAGAAAGCTACGGGACGGTAAGTCAGCCCGGCCAGCCCGCTTACGGCATCAATTCGGCAATTGGGGGAAGGCTTCTGGTTGTCGCCGGTGGTCTTCCCGTGATTGTGGACGGCGACGTTGTCGGCGGCATTGGGCTAAGTTCCGGTACACCCGCGCAGGATAGCCAGTGTGCCCAGGCCGGTATTGATCACTTCCTCGCCAGCCTGACCTGATACCCTTCGTTACGCGCAACGCGGCGTTGATCCGCGTTGCGTCTTCGCTCCGTTTGACCCTGGCGCGTTGACGGTGCTCTCAGGATCGCCCAAGGATTGCCTTGAGCGTTGCGACATCCTGCTCGAATTGAGCGATATCGTCGCTTTTCACGAATTCGAGCATGGCATAAGCCGCCGATGGCCAGGTGCTTTGAGGCATCGCATTGATGCAGGCGCGCCAGTAGTTTTCATGTTCGCAAAGGGCAAGCCTGCTCGCGTCGGCAAGCCAAGCGAAGACATGGAGATGGCAGACACGTGACCCTAGCGCTGCAATCTCCTTTAATGCCTCTTCAAGGGCCAATCCGGGAGCGGGCTGCCAGTAGAAGAAGAGGTTGTCGAACGGCAGATCATTTGCCAGTTGCAGCGATGATACCAGATTATCCGTCAGTGAATTCGGGTGGTATTCGAGGCCAATCGTCATGCCACGTTTGGCGGCACTCTCAGAGATCTTTGCGAGGGCCGTTGTCGCAGCCTCTCGTTCATTCAGGCGATAATCGGCAGAAGGGCGTTTACGGCTGCCCGCCCAGACTCGAATGTGACGGGTGTTCAATGCCTCAGCCGCGTCGAGTACGGCGTCGACATCTGCAATTTCGAAATCTGGCGCGAAAAGATATGAACCGTAAGACGATACCCGAAGGCCGGCGTCCGCCGTCTGAGCGCCGACCGCCCTCGCTTTGACAAGGTCGCCTGGAGGCACATGGATGTCGCCACCCCACTCAATCGCCGAAAGACCGTTTGCAGCTGCGAGGCCGATTAGTTTTTGCGGCTCCATCGATCGGAAGGTAACGGAGCAAAGGCCGGGTTCGAATGGTCTCATGCAATCATCTCGAGATGTTCAATCTGGATTTGTTGCGCAAGCGCCTCTCCGCGACAGTAGCGTTCGATCTCGTCAACTGCCATTTCCCCGAGGCGGGCGCGCTCAAGCCCGACAGCGCCGGCAATATGAGGGGTCAGGAAGACATTCGGAAGGCTGTAAAAGGGTGATGACCGCGGCGGTACCTCCGGGTCTGTTACGTCAATCACGGCTTCGATACGGCCTTTCTGAAGTTCACCCAGCAATGCGTCGTCATCCACCAGTGCGCCGCGTGCCGTGTTTATCAGCGTTGCGCCGTCCTTCATCAGGGACAACATGGCTTTGCCGATCATGTGGCGTGTCTGCGGAAGAGATGGGGCGTGCAGCGAGATTACGTCGCTTGTCGCCATCAACTCTTCGAGCGTGACCAGACGTGCACCAAGGGCGTTTGCGTCCTTGTCTGTGAGGAAGGGATCAAAAAGAATACAGTCGAAATCAAACGGCTGAAGCAACTTCAAAACGCGCCGCCCGATGCGTGACGCGCCGATGATGCCGACCGTCAATCCGAGATTACCGATAGCCTCCGACTGCAGCCTGTCGACGTTTTCACGCCTTCTGTCGTCCGCGTAAATCCGCCGGAAGCTGAACACACGTTTTCCGGCAAGCAGGATCATCGCAAGGGAAAACTCTGCAACAGGCTGTGCATTGGCCTCGGCGGCACTCGAGACGATAATGCCGTGTCTGAATACGACCGGTGACAGGAAATATTTCACTGTCCCGGCTGCATGCGAAATCATCTTGAGGTTGGGCATCAGTGACAATTCATGCTCACTGATTTGCGGACATCCCCACCCGGTCAGCAGGATTTCGGTTTGTTCAAGCTGTGCCCGGTATCTCGGATCATGGAAATCGGTGACCGCGGCATCCCCAAGAATATCCACCGACCGGGCAAGCCGCTCGACAGTCGCCGGCGCCAGGACGTGCCTGGTTCTTTCTGGAGCCATCGCAACGCTCAGGCGAGCAAGCCTCTTCGTCATGTGCCATCCCCGATGACGGCGATCGCGCTCACGGTTCTGCCGTCTTGCGAAAACACCCTGTCCAACGCTTCCAAGTCCGGAAGATCAGGGGCGTCTGGCAAAGCGTCACCGTTCTGTGTGTCCTTTTTCGCGGCAAAGACTGCGCAGGCCAGGAAACTTTCCCCGGCCGGGATTTTTCCCCGCAACTGCGGGACCGTGGTTTTCGCGTGAATGAGGTTGGTGTTTGGCAGCGCTTTCAAGGCAACGCCTTGTCTTTCGACAGTCGAGCCGAGATCGACAATTGCCGAGAGGTCCGAACCGCAATCTGCTGTTGCCCGCCCTGTCACCTCGACGAAAGGATCGCGGTCGCCATCATTGCGTTCGATCGCAAAACCGCCTTCGGTGACCCAGAGTGGTCGCTCGGAAACGATCCTGTGCAGCCGGATGTGCCAATCACCTGCTGGAACAAGCGTGGTCTCAACAGAAACGTCGGGATAGGGACGCCATGTCGAGCGCAAGTTTGTCTGCGCAAGGACGGCAGTTTCATTGGTTTCTCTGACCCTGTAGTGCAAACCGTCGTCTGAAAAGGCGAGCATGTTGTCGAAGCCGTTGGTCTTGAACCCCCGCTCGTCAACTTCCACGCCGAAGCCATATCGGGAGGAGTATGCAAATTTGGCATATTTCTCCGGCCCGCCACGCATCATCAGGTTTTCCTGGCCGCAGCTCAATGCCGTGACAGTACCGTTCGAGCGCATCATCACCATGCCGGGGTGGGGAAGCGGCGTCACTTTTTGCGATCGCTCGAGAGGTTCCTCCTTCGCCTGCCAGAAGGGGTGATGCTCGGGCAATGCAAGCGGCAGGAACGCCTTGAAGGCCCAGTAGGGTGAGCCGGCAGAATTATAGCTTTCTGACATGGTAAGTTGCGGATAGCCGTATCCTATCGAAAGCACGCCATCGCGATCGGCGACCGGTTTTTGCGCCCACCAGCGCAAGTGCCGTAGATACTGACCTTTTATCTTGCCCCAGGGGAGCGCCTCTTCATCGGCAAAGGCAAGACCTGCCCAGAAGCCGCCGCATGCGAAACGATAGGTCATCGAGCGCCCGAAGGCGAGCGTACCGCCGTCTTCATCGAACCATTGCGCAAAGTCACCGGCAAAAAGGCGTGCCCGCTCCCTGTACCGTTGTCCGTAGACATCATCCGGTTTGCAGAGCTTTGCATAAATCAGACCGTAGAAATGCATGGCGAATGCAATGTAGTGATCGATCCTGCGGTAGTTTCCGTCCCGGTACCAGCCATCGTCAATATAGAAGCCGTCGAGCTCAGCCTGGAACGTCTCCGTGAGGTCGCGATTGAACGTAATGCCGAGGTGGTCGAGCGCCATATCGACCATGATCCGGAAAAATTTCCAATTGTTGTCGGCATAGGTCCGCTCGCGCGCCGTCAGCAAATAATGGCTGACATTGGCTTTTTGCGCATCGGATAACGGTTCCCAAAGGTGTTGTGGTGCAAGTCGAAGCGCAAATCCGATTGCGGCAAGCTCAACAAGCCGCTGATCCTTCTGGCGGACATCACCCCAATAGTCCGGGTGTTTCGGATCTGTGCCGTTTGCTATGCCCTTGGCAAGAAGCGGCCAATGTTCGAAATGGTCGCCACTGAGTGCAAGTGGCGCAATGCCCCATAGCGGACGTGCGAATCCCTCCAGATCCGCTGCCGCCCGATCGAAATGGGCAGCCGTTCCGCTGAGCGTCACACGCCCGGCTCCCTCCGAAAAATAGGGAAGGAGCGGTGCAAAGCAATCGTCGAGCGCCTTCCTCACGTCGGCTCTGCTTTGTAAGGCATTCCCGTGGAGTGGGTTGAAGCGGATGTTGGGATCAGTCATTGATTTTTGCCTTTCCCGCAACATCTGCGGTCTGACCTTCGACGAGATGCACGGCAAGCTGTACCTGCCGGGAATTGGCGGACGGCTCGAGCAGCCGGCGTCGCATGAGGTCGATTGCTTCACGGGCAATTTCGCGACGGTCGACGCGAATGGTCGTCAGCCGTGGCGTAGAGAGCTCCGCAAATGGCAGGTCGTCGAAACCGATCACCGAAATATCCTGGGGAACGCTCAGTCCAAGTTCCTGAACTGCACCAAGCGCACCGAGAGCAATCGCATCGTTCATGCAGAAAAGGCCGGTTATTTCCGGCTTTTCGGCAAGCAACCGGCGAACGGCGTCGCCAGCCTGCGCAAAGCCGCTTTCAGTCGTCGAAAGCAGCATCTCGTTATAATCGGTGCCTTCTGTCGTACGAATGGCGTGACGGAAGCCGCGAATTCGCTCCCGCACCGTGTGACGATGGTCGGGACCGATATAGGCGACCTTGCGATGGCCGAGTTCCGTCAGGTGGGTTCCAGCCAGTCGTCCACCATAGAAGTTGGAGGGAGAAACGCAGTCGAACGCCATGGCTGGGTCCGCACCATTGACGAGCACCGTCGGCAACACGCCCTGCGCCATACGGCTGATCTTGTCGTCTTCGGGATCAAGGCCGATTGCGAGAAGACCATCGGCCTCACAGGCGCGCTGCATCATTGTTTCGTCGATCTGCGCCTGATGCAGCAGTTTGATGTCGAGTTCAAATCCTTCGCTTTGAGAAAGGCCGCGCAACGTGTCGAGGATGTCATGGTAAAACGCCCCGATATCGCCCGTTGCCCGTTCTGCAGACATGAAGGCGATAATGCGTTTGCCATCCAGAGGCATGGCCACGCCAGAATTTGACGGTCTTAACGGGTATCCGAGTTCGGCAGCAACGCCGAGAACCTTCGTCTGGATAGAGGCGCTTATGCCCTTTTCTCCCGCAAGCACGCGAGAAACTGTGCTGATCGAAACACCCGCGCGCTGGGCAATGTCAGCCTGGCGGGGACGGTTGATATCGGTGGCGTCTGGCATTGTGACTCCTGCGCTTGCAAACGAAGCAATAATGATGCAAATATTGCAATGATAGAAAATTTGCAAGAAATAACTTATTTATGCAAAATTTGCAAAACGCGGGAGGAGCAGATGCAAACTATCGACAGACGTAAGTTTTTGATGACAGCGGCAATGGGGGTAGGGGCCCTGGGGCTTGGTGCAACGGTCGGCGCCTTCAACGCGCAGGCTCAGGAAAACCGGTTGCGGTGTGTCTGGTGGGGATCGGCCGATCGAAGCCGGCGCACCAATGAGGTGATCTCGCTTTATCAGAAAGCAGATCCTAAGACGGCGATCAGCGGCGAAATGATCGCCGGCTCCGACTACTGGACCAAACTTGCAACCTCTATGGCCGGTCGCAATGTAGCGGATATTTTCCAGCTCGAGCCCTCGACGATCGCTGACTATTCCGGCCGTGGGGCCTGCATGGAGCTCGACAAGTTCGTCGGTTCCTCGCTTGATCTGTCAGGTTTCGGCAAGACAGAAGTCGACCTTTGCCGCATCGACGGAAAGCTCTATGGCGTCGGTCTCGGCTTGAACTCGTTTTGCATGATGTATGACGCCGAGACGCTGAAAGAGGGCGGCGTTTCCATTCCAAAGGAACAGATCACCTGGAAAGCGCTTGCCGAACTGGCAAAGGACTACAAGAAAAATGCGCCAGCGCGGCGCAATTACTGGGCCGTCCCCTACGGTGGACGCTACCACTACGTCTTCGACGTTTGGCTGCGCCAGCGCGGCAAGCTGCTCTTCCAGGACGGAACCATCGGGTTCAACAAGGAAGACGCAAAAGAGTGGTTCGCCTACTGGGAAGATCTGAGGCAGGCTGGCCTTGCAGTTTCGGCCGACATTCAGACCCGAGATGACAATACGATCGAATCCAATTCCCTGACACTTGGCAATTCGGCAATCGGGTTTGCCTACTCCAATCAGTTGGTCGGGTATCAGCAGCTGAACAAGAAGACGCTTTCGGTGGGCATGTTGCCAGGCGAAGGTGAAGGCAAACCGACCGGGCACTATTACCGTCCCGGGCTGATCTGGTCTATTTCATCAACTTCAACCAAACCGGAAGAGGCGGCGAAGTTCATCAGCTTCTTTGTCAATGACGTTGCGGCTGGCAAGGTCCTCGGTGTCGAGCGTGGCGTGCCACCTTCCAAGACCGTACGCGAGGCCGTTCTGCCGAGCCTCAACGAGACGGAGCGCAAGACGGTAGACTATATTGAAGGTCTCTCCGGAAAGCTTGATCCATACCCGGAACCCGCACCGATCGGCGCAAACGAATTTGACCGCGGTGTCATGCGGCCGATTGCCGATTCACTCGCGTTTGGGCGCGCAAGCGTCGATGAGGCTGCGCAGAACCTCGTTGATACCGGCACCAGAACACTCCGCAAACGGGGATAAACTGTCCCTGATGCGACATGGCGGCCAACAGGCACCTTAAAATCATGAGACGCCGGTTTCCGGCGTCTTTTTTATTTACAACGGATCGTGTCTTGAACGTTCGCCGAGACGGTGCAATGAACCGAAAGTAGGCATTCGCCGTTTGTTCAACAGTCTTTCTGCTTCGGGTTTTTGAAGATGGCCATATCGGTGCCGGAACGGTTCGTTCTGCTGGATGGGATTAGGGGCGTGGCTGCCCTTTTCATCGTACACCGGCATGCAGAGCTATTTTTCGGCAGGCCTGAGGAATCCAGCTACCTCGCTGTCGACCTGTTTTTCGCCTTGAGTGGTTTCGTCCTCGCACATGCCTACGGAAAGAAGCTTGCCGACGGAATGACGTCACCCGCTACATTCATGACAGCGCGTTTCTTCCGTCTCTATCCGCTTTATGTTCTTTCACTTCTCTTGATGGCTGCGTTTTTCGTCTGCCTCTATGTGCTCGGACTGCCGACCCCGATTGATGACCTCCACAGGCCAGTAAATCTTGCCGAGCTTGGGGTTGTACTCCTGACAGGTCTGCTTTTCCTCCCGGCACCCTTCACGATTACTCTCAACGGCGCGCTTTTTCTCGTAAGCCCGGCCTGGTCGCTATTCAACGAACTGGTGGTAAACACCTTCTACGCGCGCTGGGGTGTGCGTGCGAGTTTGCGCTTCATCCTGGGCGTCGTGTTTTTTAGCCTTTGCCTGCTGGTCGTTGCCGCCATTGAATTCGGCAAGCTTCACGCCGGTTTCCGTTGGCATGAAATGTACGCCGGCATGGGACGGGTGTTCTTTTCCTTCCTGGTTGGCGTGTTGATCTATCGTTTTCGCGACCACGTTCCCAAAATCGCGCCAGTCAGCGCGTTGCTCTACCTGGCCTTTGTGTGCCTGGTGCTTGCTTTGCCGATCTCGCGCGCCGTGCGGCCGTTCTACGATCTGGCTATGGTCGTGGTTGGGTGGCCGGTCCTGCTTTATCTGGCGAGCAGAACGGTGCCGGACAAGATTGTCGGCGCCTTTTCATCATTCCTTGGTACGGCATCATACGCGGTTTACGTCTTGCATATCCCGCTCCTTGCCTGGACAGTGTTCCTTCTGCCCAGCCTTACCCAAGGTAAAACCGCGAGCCTCTACGGCTACGCCTTTATTGCTGCTGTCGTGGTTCTCTCATGGGCTCTCACGGTCTGGTACGACCAACCCGTACAGGCGTGGTTGAAAAAACGGCTCAGGGCGAGAGCCACGAGCCGTCAGACTGCCTGAATTTTTTAATCAGAATTGGTTCGCCTCAATGGTAGGCGAGTATAGGTGCCGTCAGCACGAAAAGTGCTGTCAGGCTGATGATCGTCAGTTTCACGGCCCTCAGGCTGCGTGTCTTTCGTCCGTCCCAATCGTACGTCATAAAAACCTCCATACAGACGTCCGCGGTCGACTCATACTTGCGTGGTGAAGAGGGCCTGCCAAGCGGGAATTCTGCTATAAATATTAGTTTTCCACGAAATTCGCACATACAGTTGCAAGAATGCATCACCCTTCAAGATGGCCCCCGCTTGATAGCTCACCAGTTTCGGCCGCGCGGACCGTCAGATTGCGGCCCTTCGCCTTCGCCATCAGGAGCGCTGCATCGGCGCGGCTTACAAGCGTTTGAGCAGGGCCATCTTCGGGTGAAATGGCCAGGCCAATCGAAATCGAAATCCGGCCGAGCGGGCGTCCGTCGTGCGAGAGATGTGCCCGGCCGGCGTTTTCACGCAGTTCTTCGGCCAATGCGTAACAGTCATCTTCTCCACGATCAGGAATGAGGACGGTGAATTCCTCGCCCCCGAACCGGAAGGCCGTGCCGCGATCGCGGAGCGTATTGAGGATGATCTGAGCGACATGCTGGATCACCATGTCTCCCGCATCATGACCAAACATGTCGTTGAAACGCTTGAAGTGGTCGATATCGATCATCAGGCAGGCGAGGCTGTTTTCCGACGTGGATTTTCTATAGTGCTCGAGCCTCTCATTGAGGAACCGACGGTTATAGAGCCCGCTCAGCGCATCCCGTTCAGCGAGGTCTGTCAGCGTGTTGCGCAGTTGCAGGTTGGCGATGGCAAGCCCGACATTCTCGGCAATCAGTTCAAGATAAAGCTGTGCACCGGCATTGGCGGTTGGCCTGTGCTCTGGCCTTTCCAGATAGAGAAGCCCGATCATGTCGCCCATTGCCGTCAACGGGATGCACAAGGTCTCCGCTTCTTCGTCGTGGAGGTGCTGGCAGGGAACATCTGTGGCCGCGACACCGCTCACATGTGGGCGACCGCGACGCAGGGCCCAGCAGGCATCCGTGGTAAACGCGGGATCTGAATGTTGCGGGTCTAGCCAGCTTCCAGTCCTATTGAGCATCGATTTGTCGTTGCTCAAAATATAGAGGCCGCCGGCATGGTCCGGAAAGATCTGCGGTGCAAAACGGGCGACAATATCTGCGAGTTCGGCTTCCGTCTGGCAGGCCTGAAGCCTGTGCATCATTTGCAGCAGCAGGTCTTTCGTTTGCTGATCCGCACGCCGCTCCGCGTCCAGACGTTCCCGCTCCAGTCCGTTTTCCCGGAAAACGAGGATCGCCTTGTTCATCTCGCCGATCTCATCGAGCCGTCGGTCCTGTGGTACCTCGACGGCGTAATCCTCTTTTGCCAGACGGCTTACAATCCCGGTCATGCGCGCGAGCGGCATGGTGATGCGCCGTCTCAGGATGAAATAAAGGACCGCCAGGAAGAGGGCGCCAGTCAGGCCAAGGATTGCCCGAGCGGCCAGGCTCCACCAGTCTGCAAATTCGCGCGCAGTGTTAAACGCGGCACCCGTGCGCGCATCGACAAGAGCTCGGAATGTGTTGACCTGACCAAAAAGATCGGATTGTAGCCTCTCATGCTCTGGACCGAAAAGCACCTGTTGGGCGCCGGATGTGTCGCCGTTTCCGTAGGCTGCAATTGCAGACCGCTCGAGCGCATCAAGAGCGTCGGCATCGACCGTCAGTTGCTTCAATGCGTTGGATTCGGCCTGATTGAGGCCGTGCTCCTCAAGGCGCGCGGCCGCTTCCTCAAGACGTTTCTCGTTATTCTCGCCACTCTCAAAGGCTTGCAGATGGCGCTTTTCGCCGCGCATCACATAAAGTCGCGCTTCGTCGCTGCGAACTTCAGCGCCGATTTCCAGATCCTCGACCAGTTCGTCGAGCCGCAGACGCTCCTCGACAGCTAGACGCTCATCGTTGGCGCTTCGAGACGCCATGATGAATGCCCCTGCCGACAGGGCAGTCAGGACAACGGTAATGCCATAGGCCCAATTGGTGATCGTACTTATTCGCATATGCTCATAATAGAAAACGCCGGTTTCGGGAGGATTAAGAAACGCATCCGGCTTTTTGTCCTGGAAGGGCAGGTTTCTTAGATGGGATGCTGGGCCCGTGTTGCGGGCAAAGACTAGGCAGACACCGAAGATTGTTGAATAATGAGCGTGTTGCGCCTTGAATGATAGGGAGATGGCGTGGTCAATCGCTTCACGGGCAGCCTGCTGGTTCTGAGCGTCTGCGCGCTGGGCATCGTTACAGATGCTGCAGCCTCGGAGCCAAAAACCGAGAGCGAGGGTTCCTGTCTTTCGGCACATGAGGTCGCTCCCGAGCTCTGCATCCGTGCAGAGAGCTATGACAATGATCTTTGTCACGCAATCGAGGTGCTGGCTTTGCGCCACGCTGTGCCCCCGGATTACTTTGCGAGGCTGATATGGCGTGAAAGCCTGTTTCGCGCTGACGCGGTCAGCCCCAAAGGGGCAGAAGGTATCGCACAGTTTATGCCCGGGACTGCGAAATTGCGCGGACTTGAAAACAGCTTCAACGTTGTCGAGGCGTTGGAAAAATCAGCAGCCTACCTTGCCGAACTGAACACAAGGTTCGGAAACTATGGCCTGGCTGCCGCAGCGTATAACGCCGGCGAGGCGGGACTACGGACCTTCATCGACAAGGGGCGGCTTCCCACCGAGACCCGCGATTATGTCTTCGCAATCACGGGCTATCCCGTCGAAACCTGGAAAGAAATGCCGCCCGAGCGCGTTGCTCCCGCTCTCGATGATAATAGGCCTTTTCTTGAAGCCTGTGTCCGGCTCGCAGTGACCCGAACAATGCGCGACCCCGTCCTGTTGGCGTCAGCAGACTGGGCACCATGGGGTGTGCAACTTTCGGCGCATTATAATCCGCATGTCGCAAGCCGTCTGTTTACGCGAGCAATCGTCAGGTTGCCGGAACCGTTGAATGCGGAACGAGCGCTGCTCGTTCGCCAGCGCGGCGGAAATTTTGGTTCGCGCCCTCGTTACGCCGCACGCATTGGCCGCGAGACTCGAGCAGAGGCCAACGAGCTGTGCGGACGGATCAAGAACGGCGGTGGATCCTGCACCGTGTTTCGCAATCGCTAGGGAGTATTCGCGGGTAATCTGGCAAAGATCACCACCAGAAATATGCCGACAATGGAACTGAGGCGGTCCGGTGGCGGTGCCACGAAAAGATCACTTTTCATTCACCTGCAGTTCACTGGCCGTAGCGCTAAATCGCACTCATCCCACAAGGAGGGAGATGAGATGCACAAGATGTTTATCACCGCCGGATTGCTGTTCGGCACCCTGTTTGGCACGGCCGCAAACGCGATGCCCGTCGGTCAACCTTCTGCCCCTTCGGTATTCCACATCCAGAAGGTGGACTATGCATGCGGCCGTGGATTTCACCTCTCGCCGCGGGGCTACTGCCGTCCGAATGGTCCTCCGCGCTATGAGCGTGGTTGGGATCGCCGAGACCGTTGGGAAGCCCGTCGCGAGTGGCGCGAACGCCAGGCCCGACGCGAGTGGCGCGAATGGCGCGACCGCAGGGACTGGAGAGACGGACGCGATCATTATCGCTGGTAAGTTCGGCGAACATGCTTCGGGCACCTCCCTGGACGAGAAGCCAGGGAGGTGCTTGATAGCTGTTTAATGTCTAGAATAACGCCAGCACGGGATCGTGAAGGCAACCTGTGCTGACTTTGTTGGTTCTCCTTGGCTTAGTTTCCTCAGGAGGACCCCATGACGATCACAAGACGAACAGTTCTTGCAGCCGGTGTGGCAGCGGCAGCTTCCACGATGTTTTCCCAACCCCATGTTGCCCGTGCGGCCTTGCCACTGAAACAGCCACCGCTTCCGTTCGGGGAAGGGGACTTGGCTCCGGTTATTTCTACTAAAACCGTGGGTTTGCATTACGGCAAACATCACAAGGCCTATTTTGATAAGCTCAACACGCTCGCACAAGGCACCCGCTATGCCGATATGGAACTGGACGAAATTGTCCGGCAGGCCGCGACATCCAAAGCCGAGGGCGAAGTCAAGATTTTCAACAACGCTGCCCAGGCCTGGAACCACGTCGCTTATTGGGATCAGTTTGTTCCAGGTGGACCGAACAGACCACAAGGCGATCTTGCAACTTCAATAGACACCGCATTCGGGGGATACGACGGCTTTATCAAGCGCGCAGTCGACGTTTCAGACACTGTATTTGGAACCGGTTGGGTCTGGTTGACGCGCGGTGACGACGATCGGCTCGCGCTTATCGGTTATGAAGATGGGAACAATCCCGTCGCCGTTGGCCGCCCAGCCTATCTCGGTATCGATATCTGGGAACACGCCTATTACGTGGACTATGAAAACCGCAAGGCCGATCACATTGCAGCGGTTCTCGACAAGCTGATCAACTGGCGTGTCATCGAGGAACGTATAAAGGCTTAAGCCCAGTTTGCCCACAGCGGTAATCTCTCGGACCCGTGGGAAGCTAAGACTTCCTGCGGGTTGCCCTTGAGACAAGTTTGGCTACTATACTGGCGTGGCGAGGAGGCCACACACGAGGAGGGTTCATGAATAACCGGTTTTCGAAACGGCGGATGTTGCTGAAACTTGCCGCTGGTGCAGCGTCGTTATCTTTCCTGGGAATGCCTGCGAGCGCCCAAAGTTTTCCAGAACGAACTATAACGCTGGTCGTGCCATTTGCCGCGGGCGGATCGACGGATGTCGTGGCGCGCGTCATCGCCCAGAAAATGGGGGATGAGCTTGGCCAGCAAATTGTCGTTGAAAACGTCGCTGGCGCAGGTGGAAATCTCGGCGCCGATCGCGTGGCTCGAGCCGACCCGGATGGGTATACGATCTTGATGGGGACCGTCGCGACCCACGCCTTGAACCCGCTCATTCTCAAGACAAAGCCCTATGACCCGGAAAAGGATTTCGCCCCCGTCTCGCTGCTCGTCGTCGTGCCGAACGTGCTGGTCGTCAACCCGGAACTCAAGGTCAACAATGTCGCGGAACTGATCGCACTGCTCAAAGCCGAGCCCGACAAATATTCTTACGCCTCATCCGGTAACGGCACCCCCCTTCATCTTTCAGGCGAGCTCTTCAAGAGCATGACGGGCGTCAGCATGCAGCATGTTCCCTATAAGGGCGCCGGGCCAGCACTGAATGATCTTCTCGGCAACCAGATCTCGATCATGTTCGACAACTTGCCCTCGTCTTCCAGCCATATCAAATCGGGGACACTTCGGGCACTTGGCGTGACGACCGCCGAACGTGCATCGTCGTTCCCGGACGTGCCAACGATTGCCGAGACGGTGCCGGGTTATGAGACCTATACCTGGAATGCGCTCTTCGCGCCGGCCAACACGCCAGCCGATGCGATCGACAAGCTCAATGCGGCCGCAAAGAAGGCCCTTGCCGACCCTGCTGTTGCCGCCCGCATGGCCGATTTCAGCGCGAAAATCGTTGGCTCATCACCTGAAGAATTGAAGACCCATGTTTCGGCGGAAATTGCCAAATGGGGGCCTGTTGTGAAAGACGCTAACGTCCAGATGGATTGATCTGGCACGGGTTTATAACGGAGAGGCTAGACTGTAAGGTCTAGCCTCTCTCTCCTTCATTCGAGAGGTGGTCGCGCGCCGCCAATAACGCGCCTAAACCAGATGCTGACTGCTGCGATGAGCAATCATGAAGTTCTCGTTTGAGGGATAGCGCTTGAAGCGGGCTATTTTCTCGTAGTCGTTCTCAATGACCCATTGGTCGAAAGCCGCTGCATTGACGTTATCGACCTCGATGAACATCCGCGGTTTTGCCTTCTGAATGGTATTCCTCATCCCGTTCAAAACGGCAATCTCCATTCCTTCAACGTCGATCTTCACAAAGTCAGGCAAGTGCCCGAGTGACAATGCATCGAGTGGGCGAACGGCAACCTGAACCTCGGAAACGGCTTGCCCTGAGTTCGTCGGTGCGGATCGAAGCCGCGTCCCGCCAAGGTTGTTGACGGGAGTATGAAGCGTGAAACGCCCCTCTGTCTCACCGAGGCCAATGCCGAGATACGAGGCATCAAAACACGCAACTACACCGTTGAGAGCAATGTTTAGTTTCAGCATCTCGACGGTGAGCGGGTTGGCTTCGAACGCGACAACCTTTTCCGCCTTCAGGACCTTCGCCATAAAGACAGCGTGATTTCCAACGTTGGAGCCAATATCGTAGAAAACCCGTGCATTGCCGGCGTGTTCTCTGATGATGTTCAATTCCTCAATTTCATAAAGCTGACCCTGGGCATGGTGCCGCTGGATTGCATCATTGGGATTTGAGACAAAGAACGTAAATTCGTTCCTCAGATAAAAAAAGCTGGAGATCGTTCCCTCGTACCGACGATGATAGGCCAACTCCTCAAGACGAGCTTTGCTCACATCCATGATCAGCTGGAGGATGTCATCAATACGTTTGAACGCGACCGACAAGTCATCAGAGCCACTGTGGGAAAACACCCGCACATGTGAGCCTCTTCGCTCGCCAAAGCGCGTCCAGTCGATCCCCAACTGTTCGGTCCGTAGCACGAGGTCCACCGCATGCTCGCCGTTTCGTGCGGGGTCAATGTTTACGCCAATCCGTAAACCGTTGAACTCGAAATCAATGACCAGCGTGTGTGTCGACCAGACCCAGGCTTTTCGATAGCTGGAGGCCAATTTTGTGCTTTGCGGATTACCGAAATAGTCTGTTGCCCGCTGCGTCCAGGATGTCAATTGCTCGGTCATTTCCTGCAGATGAGCTTCGCTGAGATCAATAACCCTGAGAATGACATCTTCGATCTTTTTCAGAGTGTCTGGCAGACGGTCCATGCTTTCATGGGAAAACAATCTCACGTGAGATCTGGAACGTTCCCCGAAAATGGTCCAGTCAAGTCCAAGACTGTCAGCGCGGAGTACCAGCTCGACAGCGCGTTTACCTTCGAGGGAAGGGCCTATGTCTACGGCAATCCGCAGACCGTTGAACTCGAAGTCAATAACAACTGTCTGCGCTTCCCATACCGAGACATTCCTAAAACAGGAGGCAAGCTTTCCCCTTTGAGGAGCGGCAAAATAATCCCTGGTTTGCTGCGTCCAGGATTCCAGTCCCACATAGTCCATTTTTCGCGCCTCATGGTGAGCCGTACAGATGATCAAAACATCAATGATCTACTTTCGTTGTGCGAA